>JAFAAV010000057.1 GCA_023426375.1 Actinomycetes bacterium
ACGACGCCGCCATGGTCGGCAACTTCATCGGCCAGAAGACCATCCTCAACGAGTTCGTGGGCTACACCTCGTTCGGCCCGGAGATCCCCAACATGGATCCCCAGTCCGTGCTGATCACCACGTTCGCTCTGGCTGGTTTCGCCAACCTGTCCTCGATCGCGATCCAGATCGGTTCGATCGGCGGCCTGGCACCGGATCGCCGCGGCGACGTGGCGCAAATGGGTCTGTTCGCCCTGTTCGCGGGCTTCCTGACCAACATGCTCAACGCGGCACTCGTGGGAGTCATTCTGGGGCTTTGATCCCCGACTGATCACCACCGTTCACGAACGAGAGACCCCCATGTCATTGAGCCCCAGAGATGTCCAGGGACTGAGCGCCGCTCGCCTCTACTACGAGCGCGGTCTGTCCCAGGGAGATGTGGCCCGTGAACTGGGGGTCTCTCGTCCTACCGTGTCCAAGCTGATCCAGCACGCCAAGGACCGCGGGTTCGTGACCATCGAGATTCACGACCCCCGCCAGGTGTCCACCGCAGTCGCGGATCAGTTGTGTGAGCGCTTCGGCCTGGCACAGGCCCGGTTGATCACCAGCCAGCCCACGGACGAGGAGCTGATCCGTGAATTGGGTGCCGTGGGTGCTCTCATGCTCGAGGAAAACGTTGCCGACGGCGATCTGGTCGGCATCACGTGGGGCCGCACCTTGCACGCCGTGGCCCGGTCCCTCAAACAACAGAACCGTCACGGGGTGCAGGTGGTCCAGCTCAAGGGCGGGGCCACGCTGACCTCACGTTCCACGAGTCACTACGAGACGATCCGGTTGTTCTGTGAGGCATTCAATGCCTATCCGCAGATGCTTCCGCTCCCGGTCATTTTCGACAAGGCAGAGGTCAAGCGCGTGGTCGAGGAAGACCGGCACATCAAGCACATCCTGGATCTGGGCCGGGATGCCAAGACCGCCATCTTCACGGTGGGCACCATGAGCCCGGAGTCCACCCTGTTGAAACTTGGCTATCTCTCCGAGGCTGAGCAAACCGCCCTGTTGGACAACGCCGTGGGCGACATCTGCTCGCGCTTCATCGACGAGCACGGGGAACCGTGCCTTCCCGAGGTGGAGGAACGCACGGTCGCGGTGTCCCTGCAGAATCTGCGTGCCAAGCAGACCCGGATCTGTGTGGCCGGCGGGCAGCAGAAGGTCCGCCCCTTGAAGGCGGCCCTTGGCGCCGGCTACGTATCTCACCTGGTCACCGACGCGGACACCGCCCGGGCCGTTCTCGTCTGACCGACACCGTTCGGCGGCTGCTACAGCGCGTCGGAAGCGTGTGTCATATTGGGCTCAAGACCCGGCAATGACGCGCGGGTCATGACGCGCAAGGAGAGCTCCGTGGCCCCCTCTGAAACTCCCACCGTGGCTCATGTGGTGGGCACCGTCCTGGCCGAGCTCGGGGCGGGTCACTGCTTCGGCGTGGTGGGGAGCGGAAATTTCGAGATGACCGCGGCCCTGCGCCGAGCGGGCGTGCCGTTCACCGCAGCTCGCCACGAGGGTGGCGCGGCCATGATGGCGGACGGGTATGCACGAATGTCCGGCCGGGTTGCGGTGCTGTCCACTCATCAGGGCTGTGGGCTCACCAATGCACTCACAGGCATTGGTGAGGCCGCCAAGAGCCGAACTCCTCTGATCGTGCTCACAGCGGACACGGCGAGCGCTGCAGTGCGATCGAACTTCAACGTGGACCAGGACTCTCTCGCCCGCAGCGTGGGTGCCGTCCCGGAGCGCGTCCACTCCCCCGCAAGCGCCGTTGCCGATGTGGTGCGGGCCTACCGATCGGCCCTGACCGAACGAAGGACCGTGGTGCTGTCGGTTCCCACGGACATTCAACAGGCCAAGGTCGACTTCGACCCCGCTCTACTTCCCACGGTGTCCACCGCGCAGCCGGTTCGCCCCTCTCGGCAGACCGTGGCCGACCTCGCGAAACTCATCGCCAAGGCCAAGAAACCCGTTTTCGTAGCCGGTCGCGGCGCACGTCATGCGGCTGACCAGCTGAGGGAACTGGCCGAAGCGTCCGGCGCGCTTTTGGCCACGTCTGCTGTGGCTCACGGGCTGTTCCACGACGACCAGTTCAACCTGGGCATCTCGGGTGGTTTCTCCTCCCCCTTCACAGCGGCCACTGTTGCCGACGCGGATTTGATCGTCGGGTGGGGCTGCGCCTTGAACATGTGGACCATGTGGCACGGATCCCTGATCGGCCCGGCAGCAACAGTCGTCCAAGTGGATACGGAACTGGACGCCCTGGGGGCCCACCGTCCGATCGACCTCGGAGTGCTCGGTGACTGCGCAGAAACTGCCACGGACGTGACCGAGGCTCTGAGCGGCGTCGTACGAGAAACGTGGCGAACCCCTGAAATGGCACAACGGATCGAATCGCATGCGCGGTGGGCCAACGAGACGATCGAGGACCTTTCCACGGAGACCCACATCGACCCGCGCGTGTTCTCGCGGGAGGTCGACAAGCTTCTGCCGGTTGAACGGGTGGTTTCCGTAGATTCGGGCAACTTCATGGGATACCCCAGCGCATATCTGGACGTGCCGGATGAATTCGGCTTCTGCTTCACGCAGGCGTTCCAGTCCATTGGCCTGGGGCTGGGAACCGCCATCGGAGCGGCGCTCGCGCAACCTGAACGGCTCCCCGTGCTCGCGACCGGAGACGGCGGCTTTCTGATGGCCATCTCCGAACTGGAAACGGCCGTGCGCCTGGGACTGCCCCTGGTGGTGCTGGTCTACAACGACTCCGCGTACGGTGCCGAGATCCATCACTTCGATCAAGCCTCGGGCGACGACCTTGAGACCGTGACCTTCCCGGACACGGACATTGCCGCGATCGCCCGTGGCTACGGTGCCCACGGAGTGACCGTGCGGACGGTCGCCGATCTGTCCGGTGTCACCGACTGGCTCAATGGAGCGCGCGATACCCCGCTGGTCGTGGACGCGCGCATCGCCTCGGACGGCGGAGCCTGGTGGCTCGCCGAAGCGTTCA
>JAFAAV010000063.1 GCA_023426375.1 Actinomycetes bacterium
TCCTCATCGCAGGTGCGTCGCCTCACGCGGTTCCGCTCCTGAGGTGACGAATCGTCACCCCATGCTGGAGAAGCGCTCCGCCTGATCGGTGGGCCCGGTGACCAGAATCTGGTCGTCCTCGTACAACATGGTTCCCGGCTCGGTGGGTTCCCACGTGCCTCCCGGCCGGCAGAGCGCGACAATGGCGACCCCGTAGCGGCGTCGGACGTCCAGGAGGTCCATGGGACGTTGCTGAACGGACGCCGGTGCGGTGCAGCGAACCATGGCAAACCCTTGGTCGATGGGAACGAAATCCAAAATGTGACCTTGAATGAGGTGTGCCGTGCGCACGCCCATGTCCCTCTCGGGATTGACCACATGGTGGACACCCAACTGCTCCAGAATTTCTGCATGTGGTCCCGTGATCGCCTTGGCCCAGACTTCGGGGCAGCGGAACTTCAGCAGGCGTGAGGTGACCAGGATGCTCGCCTGAATGTCTGAACCGATCCCCACGACCGAGCGTTCGAATTCATCGACCCCCAATTGCCGCAGGACTTCCTCGTCGGTGGCATCGGCACGCACCACCGAGGTGAGTTTCCCGTTGAAGGACTGAACGATGGACTCGGAGATGTCGATACCCATCACGTCGGTGCCGTGGGACATGAGTTCCAAGCCCAGCGAACCGCCGAAGCGGCCGAGTCCGATGACGACCACGGCATTATCTGTGCGTTCGGTCGAAAAACCCGATCGAAATTTGTCGAGCATGACTCAATCCTTCAACAAATAGTTCTTAGCCAATGAGCGGACGCTCTTTGGGGAGTTCGTAGGCACGTGGTTGCCGTCTCATAGCAATGGCCGTGGCAACCGTGACCGGCCCCAGGCGGCCGAGGAACATCAAGCAGATGAGCACCACCTGCGCGAAGGGGGACAACGACGAGGTGATTCCCGTGGACAAACCGACCGTGGCGAAGGCCGAGACCACTTCGAACAGCGCCCGATCCAGACCCAGGGTGATGTCGGAGAGCATGAGAAGCATGGTTCCTACGATCACTGCGCCCACGGCCAGGACCACGAGGGTGATGGCCTCGCGTTGGACCGAACGAGAGAGCTGCTTACCCAGAACGGGTACGGCGGCGCCGCCCCGAATTTCGGTCCACGCAATGAAGAAGAGCACCCCGAAGGTCGTGACCTTCAAGCCACCCGCGGTACCAGCGGGCCCGCCTCCGATGAACATGGGAACGTCCATTCCCAGCCAGGTCACGGGGTGCATCTGGGCGATGTCCACGCTGTTGAAACCTGCAGTGCGGGCAATCGTGGACTGGAAGAACGCGTTCAGAATCTTGGAGCCCCATGGTTGGGGTCCCAACGTTCCCGGGTTGGACCATTCCAACACTGCGACGAAAATGGTGCCGCTCAACAACAGAACGGGCGTTGCCAGTAACACCAGCCGCGTATTCATGGACCACATGCGCGGCAGCCGAACATGGTGACGTAGTTCGTAGAGCACGGGGAACCCCAGCCCACCCAGGATCACGCAACCGGACAGGGGCAACAGGATGAACGGATCCTGGCTGAAGCCCATGACGTTGAGGGTGTACAGCGCGAACCCTGCGTTGTTGAACGCAGAAACGGCGTGGAACACCGCATGGGCCAATGCCTGACCAGGGGAGTAGTTGTAGTGGAGTAAGAATCTCAGAAACAGCAGGATGGTTGCGGCGGTTTCGATCACGGCCGTGGTTGCCACAATTCGCAGAACCACGTGACTTACGCGGCCTGAACCGAATGATCTGGTTTCAGCGCGGGCCAAGAGCTTGATCGAGAGTCCGAACTTTCGCGCCAGCACGAGGCCCAGCATGGTGGTCAGCGTCATGACGCCCAGGCCGCCCACCTGAATGAGACACAGAATGACTGTCTGGCCGAAAGGGGTCCAGTAAGTAGCGGTGTCCACGGTGACGAGCCCGGTGACGCACAGGGCGGACGTCGCCGTGAACAGGGCAGTCAGAAGATCCGTTCCGCCGGGTCCGGCGGATGACGCGGGAATCATGAGCAGTCCGGTTCCCACCATCAAAGCCATGGCGAACGCGGAAACTATGAAGCGAGCAGTTCGACCGGGTGTCATCTCCAGCCGTTGTCGCAAGTAGGTGCGAGGCACGCAGACAAGTTACACCCTCTGTGCCCTAAACTGAGCGGCATGAGTAACATTCCCGCGGAACTCGCGTACACCTCAGAGCACGAATGGGTCAAAGACCTCAAGGACGACAACACCTACCGGGTGGGCATCACGGATCACGCCCAGGACGAACTGGGTGAAGTGGTCTTCGTGGACTTGCCTCAGGCTGGGGATCAAGTTTCCGCAGGCACTGTTGTGGGCGAAATCGAATCCACCAAGTCCGTGAGCGACCTGTTCGCGCCGATCTCCGGCGAGATCACCGAGGTCAACCCCGAGCTCGAGGACAACCCCGGCGCTGTGAACGCTTCCCCCTACGAAGACGGCTGGCTCTTCACGATCCGTGCTGATTCTCCGGAGGCGACCAAGGACCTCTTGGACGCCGACCAGTATCAGCAGCAGCTGGACTGACCCGCACACTCCACACCCAGGAGAAAGATACTTATGTCAAAGCAGGACAACTCCGTACCCAACTCGGGGCCGGAAACCACATCCATTCAGATTGTTGCGGATGTCCTTTCAACCGCCGCTCGGCACAAGATGACCGAAAGCGAGCAGAACGCGGTTGCCGCCTTGCCCCCGGGGTCCGCGCTGTTGCTGGAGACGAACGGCGGACTGACGGGTTCACGTTTCCTGTTGGACCGCGATGAAGTGATCGCCGGTCGTCACCCCGCATGCTCGATCTTCCTGGACGACGTCACGGTGTCCCGCCGCCACGCGGGCTTCCTGCGTCGCTCGAACTCGTACGAACTGGTGGACCAGTCCTCGCTCAACGGCACCTACGTGAACGGTGATCGCGTGGACTCCAAACTGTTGGAGAACGGGGACGAGGTTCAGATCGGTAAGTTCCGGTTCACCTTCTACCACTCCGTACAAAAGGACTCCTGACACTCCTCATGCCTGAATCCGATCACGCGCATACCTCGCTGGTGGGTATCGGGGCACTTCTGCGGCAATTGCAGCCTGAGTTCCCCGGCCTGTCCGCCTCCAAGATCCGTTTTTTGGAGGACCAAGGGCTGGTGCACCCGCACCGTACGCCCTCGGGGTACCGCAAGTACTCGGAAGAGGACATCGAGAGACTCGCCACGGTGCTACGCCTTCAGCAGGAGCGTTATCTTCCACTGAGGGTTATTCGCGATCGACTGGACCGCGGCGAGGATCCCGGGGCGGACGCCGAACCGCAGGAGCCGCGCCAGAGTGAGCGAGCGACGTCGTCGGCAGTAGTCAACGAATCGCAGGATCCCCAGCAAGCAATGGCCAACCCGGTTCGTGTGTCCGGGAGGCGCTACACCCTGCGCGAGGTGGCCGCTCGCACGGGGGCGGAGACCGCGCTGCTGCGCGAGCTGATGAACAACGGGTGGCTCGTGGAGCGCTCGGGGTACTTCGACGACTATGCACTCACCGTTGCGGCGACCGCGAAACGCCTGAGCGCCTACGGCATCGAACCGAGACACCTCAGAGCACTACGTGGCGCCTCAGAACGCATGATCGGATTGGTGGAGGGGACCATTGCTCCGCTCATCAGCCGCCGTGACCCGGTGTCCCGCGAGAAGGCACCCCAGCGGGCGCGAGAAATCGCGTCGCTGTGTCTCACCATGACCTCGGCTCTCGTGAACTCACAGCTCAAAGACACCCTCCGTCCATTCGAACAGGAGCGATAGGTGGCTTCCCCGGACGTACCCATGGAAGTGGCGGGAGTGCGCATGGACGTACCCACCGGACAGCCGGTGGTCGTGCTGCGTGAACTCAACGGTGCCCGACACCTGCCCATCTGGGTGGGTACCAACGAGGCGACCTCCATCGTGTTCGCAATGCAGGGCATCAAGCCGCCCCGGCCGCTCACACACGACCTGTTGATCTCCGTGGTGGACGCGTTGGGTCACAACATTTCCCGTGTGGTCATTCACACGGTGGAAGACACGGTGTTCCACGCGGCCATCGAATTCGATCACGGGACCGTGGTGGACGCTCGCGCTTCGGATGCTCTCGCGGTGGCCGTCCGTACCAAGTCTCAGATCGTGTGCGCCCAATCCGTTCTGGAGGATTCCGGACTGGTGCTGAGCGCTGACGGTGAATTGCGCGAACAACCCGCCCCGGACCAGGCTGAAGCTGACGCCCAGGTGCGTGAGTTCCGCGACTTCCTGGATCACGTGGATCCGGACGACTTCCAGACCTGACCTGGGAATCAGCAAGCAAGCTGAGCCTGCGACACGTTGGGACCCTGCGCGAATGTCTTTGACCCGCCGCACCCCGAGGTCTACCGTCTAATCATCACCGAGAACTCTCTACTGATGACTCAGTCATGAACTACCCCAGCCGATCCCGAGGAGGATATGTGAGCCACGGAGACCTGCCGCTGGATGCAGCAGATCCGCTCCAGTCTTCTCTGACGGGCGGTACACAGGGGATGCTGTTCGACGAGGATCTGGTCAGCTTTGACGAGACCGTCGGATTCCGCGGACCCACGGCCTGCAAGGCCGCCGGTATCACCTACCGCCAGCTCGATTACTGGGCTCGAACCAGCCTGGTCGAACCCACGGTTCGCGGTGCCAAAGGCTCTGGCTCACAACGCTTGTACTCGTTCAGGGACATCTTGGTCCTCAAGGTGGTCAAACGACTTCTCGACACCGGCGTCTCGCTTCAGCAGATCCGATCCGCAGTGGGTGCGCTCCGCTTGCGCGGGATCGAGGACCTCACGCAGCTCACCTTGATGTCCGACGGCGCCAGCGTCTACGAGTGCACCTCACCCCACGAGGTCATCGATCTGGTCCAGGGCGGTCAGGGCGTCTTCGGTATTGCTGTGGGCCGGGTCTGGCGCGAGATCGAGGGCGCGTTGGCGTCCATGCCGTCCGAGCACACGGCTGTGTCCGCAGACGCCGCTGCCGAAGAATTCCCGGAAGACGAGCTGTCCGCTCGCCGCGCGCGCCGTCGTAAGAAGAACGCGGGCTAGAGCGCTTACATAGGACTCCTTAATGGAAGGCCGCCGTGACCCCTGAGGGTCACGGCGGTCTTCGCATTCAGAGGCGGCCCGCACCCGCGTCCGGCGTGAGAGGTCCGCGCACGCGGCTACTTGAGGAGACCGTTCGAGATGGTGGTGAAGCGTGCTGCCAGATCCGTTGCCTGATCACCGGGCCACTTGTGCACGGGCCACGCGGCACCCTGAATCTGCTGCATTACGGGTGCATCCGGGAGAGTCGGTTGCACGACCAGATCTCCGAACAACTCATTGAGTTCCGCTATGCGGTGGGAGTGCTCGGAGAAGTCTTCACGGGCTCGATTGACGATCACGCCGGCGGCAGGCACAGCCCACAGCTTGGATTGCTCGAACTGCGCAATGGCCGTCATGGTCCGTTTGGTGCCGGCCACGGAGAACAGTGACGGTTCGGCGACGGAGAGAACCTTGTGAGAGGCAGCCCAGGCCATGCGGGTCAGAGCCGTGAGGCTGGGCGGGCAGTCGATGAGGACCAAGTCGTACTTATCCACGCCCTGGAGGACGGTTTCCAAGCGTTTGAGGTCCTTGACTTTGAAAGCGGAGCGATCCAGGTGCGAGGACGCAGCAGAACCGGGGGCCACGTCGAGTACGGGGCGGTTGGGGGAGTCTTGTCGCGTGGCGGCCTGTCCGGGGTCCTCGGCAGCCGTTCCGGCGGGATTCTCGTGCTGCTCGTGGTCGGGCGCGCTGTCGTGAGGCGCGGCATGGCCGATCGAGGCATCGTCGGAATCGGAATCGGACGTTGGTGCGGTGGCGGTACGGGCCGGGGTGGACGTTTCCGGCGTGATCGGATGCTCCGTCCAGGAGGAGGCGACTGTGATTTTCGACACAGCGCCCTTCTTGGGCTTACGCAGGATCGAGCCGATGTCGTTGGCGGGTTGGGCGCGTACACCAAGGGCCGTGGAAGCATCCGCGTGCGGGTCTAAATCGATCACCAGGGTGGGGACGCCCGCATCCAAGGCTGCCGAAGCCAGGCCCAGAGTTACCGATGATTTACCCACGCCGCCCTTGAGACTGCTGATGCTGACGATCTGCACTATGACCTCTCCCCGTACGGTGTCCCAGCCACCGGGACACAACCCTGTCCATGCTAACGGCTGGACTCATAGTCTTTGCGTCACAGAATGACCAGATACGTTACACAGTGTGGTCCGACCACAAGTATGATGTGGGTCTCACGTATGCTGAGACAGCTAGTTCGCTATCTAACGCAGCGCCCTTCGAGGCCCACTGGTCCGGGGGCGCGGAACGGCAGTACATGTTCTCCAAAATCCTGGTGGCTAACCGCGGCGAAATCGCTATCCGTGCATTTCGCGCCGCGTACGAACTCGGCGCGTCAACCGTGGCCGTGTTCCCTCACGAAGACCGCAACTCCATCCACCGTCAGAAATCTGACGAGGCGTACCCCATCGGCCAAGAGGGCCACCCCGTGCGCGCCTACTTGGACGTCGACGAGATTGTTCGTGTGGCCAAAGAATCTGGCGCCGATGCCATCTACCCCGGTTACGGCTTCCTGTCCGAGAACCCCGATCTTGCCCGCGCCGCTGATGCCGCGGGCATTAAGTTTGTCGGTCCAAAAGCAGAAATCCTGGAGCTCGCGGGCAACAAGGTAGAGGCTCTGCGCGCAGCGAAGCGCGCGGGCATTCCCACGTTGCAGTCGACCGAACCCTCGGCGGACAAAGAGGCCCTGATCGCTGAAGCCGAGAAGATCGGATACCCGCTGTTCGTCAAGGCCGTTGCCGGTGGTGGCGGCCGCGGTATGCGCCGTGTAGAGACCTCCAAGGACCTACCCGGTGCCCTGGATGCCGCCATGCGCGAGGCGGACACCGCGTTCGGTGATCCCACGGTGTTCATCGAGCAGGCCGTACTGCGCCCCCGGCACATCGAAGTGCAGATCCTCGCGGACAACGAGGGCAACGTGGTGCACCTGTTCGAGCGTGACTGCTCGCTGCAACGCCGCCACCAGAAGGTCATCGAGATCGCTCCGGCGCCTAACCTGGACGATGACATTCGCCAGGCACTGCACCGCGACGCCGTGAAGTTCGCCAACGAACTCGGCTACGTCAACGCCGGCACCGTGGAATTCCTGGTGGACACCGCCGGTGAGCGCGCTGGTCAGCACGTGTTCATCGAGATGAATCCGCGCATCCAGGTGGAGCACACCGTGACCGAAGAAGTCACGGACATTGACTTGGTGCAGGCGCAGTTGCGTATCGCATCCGGTGAAACCCTCAAGGACCTGGGCATCAGCCAGGACACCCTGCGGGTGCGCGGCGCCGCCCTGCAGTGCCGTATCACCACCGAGGACCCGGCCAACGACTTCCGCCCGGACGTCGGCAAGGTGTCGGCCTACCGTTCCGCCGGTGGTGCGGGCGTCCGTCTCGACGGCGGCACACTCTACGCCGGTGCCGAGATCTCCCCGCACTTCGACTCGATGTTGGTCAAGCTCACGTGCCGCGGTGGCGATTACACGACCGCAGTTCACCGTGCGCGCCGTGCCCTGGCCGAGTTCCGTATCCGCGGCATCGCAACCAATATCCAGTTCCTGCAGTCGGTTCTGGACGATCCGGACTTCATCGCCGGGGACGTGGCCACGGACTTCATCGAGAACCACCCCGAGCTGCTCAAGGGAAAGACGTCCGCGGACCGTGCCACCCGCGCGCTGACCTACCTGGCCGAGGTCACGGTCAACAAGCCCAACGGCGACCGCGTGGATGGCATCGATCCGCGTACCAAGCTGCCGCACTACCCGGGTGACAAGTCCGACGAGCCCTACCGCAGCCCGTTCGACGGCCCCTCGACCCACGAACCCCCGGCCGGCTGGCGGCAGGTGCTGCTGGAGAAAGGCCCCGAGGGATTCGCGCAAGAATTGCGCGCCTACAAGCCGTTGGCGGTCACGTCCACGACCTTCCGTGACGCTCACCAGTCGCTGTTGGCCACCCGTGTGCGTACCCGTGACCTGCTCGCGGCCGCACCGGCCTACGCCCACACGCTACCGGGGCTGCTCTCGGTCGAAGCCTGGGGCGGTGCCACCTACGACGTCGCTCTGCGCTTCTTGGGTGAGGACCCCTGGGACCGCCTGCGCCGCCTGCGCGAGGCCATGCCCAACATTCCCATCCAGATGCTGCTGCGCGGTCGCAACACCGTGGGCTACACGCCCTACCCCGCCGAGGTGACCAACGCGTTCGTCGCCGAAGCCGCCGAGACCGGCGTGGACATCTTCCGGATTTTCGATGCCCTCAACGACGTGGAGCAGATGCGCCCCGCGATCGAGGCCGTGCGCGAGACCGGAACCACGGTGGCCGAGGTCGCTCTGTGTTACACCGGCAACTTGCTGGATCCGAAGGAAGAGGTCTACACCCTCGACTACTACCTGGATCTCGCTCAGAAGTGCGTGGATGCCGGCGCTCACATCCTGGCGATCAAGGACATGGCCGGGCTGTTGCGTCCGGAGGCCGCCCGCAAGCTGGTCACGGCGCTGCGCGAACGCTTCGATCTGCCGCTGCACCTGCACACTCACGACACCGCAGGTGGCCAGCTGGCCACGTTGATGGCGGCTTCGGAAGCCGGTGTCGACGCTGTGGACGTCGCCTCGGCCTCCATGGCGGGGACGACGTCGCAGGTCTCGGCTTCCGCGCTGGTCGCCGCGCTCGAGAACACCGAGCGCGACACCAACTTGGGTCTGGACGCCGTCAGCGACCTGGAGCCCTACTGGGAGGTCGTGCGAGGGATCTACAAGCCCTTCGAATCCGGGCTGAACAGCCCCACGGGTCGCGTGTACCGTCACGAAATCCCTGGTGGCCAGCTCTCCAACCTGCGCCAGCAGGCGATCGCGCTGGGCCTGGGTGAGAAGTTCGAGGCCATCGAGGACATGTACTACGCCGCGGACAAGATGCTGGGCCACCTGGTCAAGGTGACCCCGTCCTCCAAGGTCGTGGGTGACCTGGCCCTGCAGCTCGTGGGTATGGACGTGGATCCGGCCGAGTTCGAGGAGAACCCCAACAAGTTCGATATCCCGGACTCCGTGATCAACTTCCTGGCCGGTGAACTCGGCACCCCGCCCGCGGGCTGGCCCGAGCCGTTCCGTTCCAAGGCGCTCGAGGGGCGAAACGTGACTCTCGGGGACAAGGAACTCAGCAAGGAGGATCAGGAAGGTCTCGCGCAACCCGGTACGGTGCGCCGTGCGACCCTGAATCATTTGTTGTTCGCTGCTCCCACCAAGGAATTCGAGGCCTCGCAGACCAAGTACGGCGACCTGTCCGTGCTGCACACCCGCGACTTCCTCTACGGACTGCGCCAGGACTTCGAGCACGTGATCTCTCTGGGCAAGGGTGTGCGTTTGCTCGTGACCCTGCAGGCGATTTCCGAGCCGGACGACAAGGGCATGCGCACCGTGATGGTCACCCTGAACGGCCAGTTGCGTTTGCTGGAGATCCGCGACAACTCGGTTAAGACCGATTCCGTGGAGCTCGAGAAGGCAGACTCCTCCGACCCGGGTCACGTCGCCGCACCGTTCGCCGGTGCCGTGACGGTCACCGTGGCCGAGGGAGACACCGTGGAGCCGGGTCAGGCCGTGGCCACCATCGAGGCGATGAAGATGGAAGCATCCATCACCACGCCCACCGGCGGCACCGTGTCCCGAGTGGCTCTGAAGGGTGTGGCCCAGGTCAGCGGCGGCGACTTGGTGTTGGTGATCGACCCTGCCTGATCGCTGATTTGCCAAGCTATCTAGGATGGGATCCATGCGCGAATTCGATCTCATCATTGTTGGCTCTGGCTCCGGTAACTCCATCCTCACGGAGGAGTACCAAGATCTGAACGTGGCCATCGTGGAACCGGGTACCTTTGGCGGAACGTGCCTCAATGTGGGGTGCATCCCCACCAAGATGTACGTGTACCCGGCCACGGTGGCCCGTGAGGCCCAGGATGCTTCCCGTCTCGGGGTGCACGCATCCCGGGACTCCGTGGACTGGCAGGCCATGCGGGATCGGATCTTCGGCCGCATCGACGCCATCGCCAACGGGGGTCTGACCTACCGGGAATCCCTGGACAACGTGACCGTGATCCAGGAATACGTGCACTTCGTTGCGCCCAAGGTGTTGGAAACGGAATCGGGGGAGCAGATTACCGCGCCCCAGATCGTCCTGGCGAACGGCTCCAGGGTTCAGCTCCCGGACGTTCCCGGTATTGGTCTTCCTGGCGTGCACACCTCGGACACCGTCATGCGTTTGGACGAGCTGCCCGAATCGATCATCGTGGTGGGCGGTGGCTATATCGCCGCAGAGTTCTGCCACGTGTTCAACGGGCTGGGATCCAAGGTCACCCAACTCAACCGGTCCGAACGGCTCTTGCGGCAACACGACGACGCGATTGCCGAGCGCTTCAAGCGCGAGGCCGCCCTGCAATGGGACCTGCAACTGAACCGTTCGATCACCGGAATCGAGCGGACGGAGGACGGCAAGCTCAAGGTGACCGCGGCGGCGTCGGACGAATCCCTGGAGACCTGGGAAGGTACAGCGGACGTGGTGCTCGTGGCCACCGGGCGCGTCCCCAACTCCGACACGCTGAATCCGGAGGCGGCAAACCTGGATGTCTACGATTCCGGGTTGTTGGCCGTGGACGAGTACCAGCGGGTGCTCAGCGATGACCAACCCGTTGAAGGCCTCTGGGCTTTGGGGGATATCTGCTCCCCATACCAGCTCAAGCACGTGGCCAACGCAGAGGCCCGCACGGTTGCGCACAACGTGGTCCACCCCGATGGCCTGCGTGCGACAGATCACCGGTTCGTGCCCTCCGCGGTGTTCACCGAGCCGCAGGTCGCCACCGTGGGTATGACGGAGGAACAGGCACGTGTCTGGGCCGAGCAGAACGACACGGAGATCACCGTCAAGGAACAGAACTTCGGCGATGTTGCCTACGGCTGGGCCATGGAGGACTCCGTGGGGATCTGCAAGCTCATCGCGGACAAGAACACGGGCCTGCTGTTGGGCGCGCACCTGATCGGCAAGGACTCGTCCAACCTGATTCAACCGCTTATCCAGGGCATGTCCTTCGGACAGACCGCTCACGACATGGCTCGCGGTCAGTACTGGATCCACCCGGCACTTGCCGAGGTGGTCGAGAACGCACTGCTTGGTCTGGACGTCCCCGGGCAGCGCTGAGCATCACCGACTTCACGGTGATTCTCACGGGTACCCACGGGGTACAGCCGAGAGAGGCAATAACTGAGCACGTAGCACGGGGCCCGGCGGATCACTGATCCGCCGGGCCCCGTTCAGTCTCACTGATCGTTTCGACCAGACCTATTTGGCGTAGAGCGCCTCGATCTCGTCCGCGAAGTCTTCGATCACCTTGGCGCGCTTGAGTTTCATGGAGGGCGTCAGGTATCCGTCCTCAAGGGTGAAATCGCGATCCAGGATCTCGAACTTCCGAATGCTCTCCGCACGGGACACCTTGGCGTTGGCGTGATCCACGATTTTCTGCACGTGCTCGATGACGGCGGGTTCCTTGGCAGCCTGCGCGGGCGTGAGCGAAGAGTCCAGGCCCAGAGTGGGCAGGATCTTGGGCAGGGTTTCCGGGTCCAATGTGATGAGCGCGGAAATGAACGACCGGTTGTCACCCAGCACGATGATCTGTCCCACGGTGGCGGAGGCTCGAATGGGATCCTCCAAAACGTTGGGCACCACATTCTTGCCCGCGGCCGTCACGATGATCTCCTTCTTGCGACCGGTGACCGTGAGCAGACCTTCTTCATCCAGAACTCCCAGGTCGCCGGTGGCGAACCAGCCGTCGTGGAAGCTTTCCTCGGTCTTGTCCGGCATCCCGTGGTAGGCGCGGAACACATTGTTGCCACGCACCAGGATTTCGCCGTCGTGGGCGATGGCGATCTCGTGACCGGGGATGGGATGGCCCACGGTACCCAGGCGGTTGATACTCGGGAAGTTCGCGGAAATGGGAGCGGTGGTCTCGGTCAGACCGTAGCCCTCAACCACGTACACGCCGATACCGTTGAAGAAGTGGCCCAGTCGCGAACCAAGTGCCGCCCCGCCGGACACGGCGTAGCGCACGGCTCCGCCCATGGCGTTGCGCAGCGTGGAATAGACCAGCTTGTCGTACAGCCGATGCTGAGCCTCGAGCAACGGCGAGACCTTGCCCGCCTGCGATGCCTTGGACCACTCGACAGCAACCGATACCGCCCGGGCAAAGATGAGCTTCTTGACGGGCGAGGCTGCGGAAGCCTTGAGCCGTGCGCCCACGAAGATCTTCTCGAACACGCGAGGTACGGCCAGGATGAACGTGGGGTTGAAACGGCCCAAATCCTCCATGAGCCCGGAAACGTCAGGGGTGTGGGCCAGAGTGACACCGGCGTCCAATGCAATGACTTCCACGAAACGAGCGAACACGTGGGCCAGCGGCAGGAACAGCAGAGTGCGAGCACCCGGATAGATCACTTCCGAGGCCACAGGAATGGTGTTGGCGGAGCAACCGACAAAGTTTCGATGGGTCAGCTCGCACCCCTTGGGCGGACCGGTGGTGCCCGAAGTGTAGATCAGGGTGGCGGTGTCATCCAGGGATATCCCGTCGTGGGGGTTCTGGAAGTCGGTGCGGTCAGAACCCTCGGCGATGAAGGTCTGCAACGAGGACTTGGGGTCTGCGGTGTCAAAGACGCAGATTCGGGACGACGCCGCGAACGGCGTGATAGCTGCGGCGGCCTCAACGCGTTCGGCCAGTTCATCCGTCTCGACGAAAATTGCCTTGGACTGCGAATCGGAGAGGATCCAGGCGATCTGGTCCGGGGATGACGTGTCATATACGGGGACGGGAACCGCGCCCACCCACCACAGTGCGAAGTCCACGAGCGACCACTCGTAGCGCGTGCGGCTCAGAATCCCCACCCGGTCGCCGGGTTGAATGCCGCGTGCGGCCAGCCCTCGGGCCACGGCAATCACTTCATCGCGGAACTGACGCGCCGTAACATCGCGTTCCTTGCCTTCGGCGAGGATCGTGTACAGGACGAGGTCCGGGTTCTCGCTCGCTTGGCGGGCCAGGATCTCGGCCACGCTGTTGTGCGGAAGCGGGTCAACTACGGGGGGTACGCTTACGCGTCTCATTTAGCACCTTCTTTGCGGAGATATTGAGCAAGCCTACTGTGTGATGTGCGTCATGATGTGGCATTTATGGACGTGTCCACCTTCGAGACTGCCACCCACTTCAGACCACGGCACCGTCGTCATCGCGGGGATCTTCCGGTAAGGCGCGATACACCAGGTACAGGCCACCGATCACTCCGGCCACACCGGCTGCCCACACCACTGTGGGCAGCGAACCAGGCAGCGCAGCCAAGCCGATCATGATCACGATCACCGCCAGGATCACCGTAACCGCTCGCACCATCTTGGCGCTCACGCCGCGGGTGATCTCTCCGGGATCCGGGTTGTAGGACTCGTCCTCATCGGACTCATACAGTTCGAGCGGCACGTCGGTCGGAGGCTGCTCCGCCGGTTCCCATGGGATCTCATCCGCCCACGGCTCAGCGTCCTCGTCGTCACGGGGTACGTTCTCCCAATCGTTGCCCTCGATGATGCGGCGAAAATCGTCATCAGGGTGCTGATCCCGGTTGTCTCGTGTGGTCATGCCGACGCCGCCGCTTCGCCCGGTACCTGAGTCAGGTCCAAGCCCCGCATGAGATTCTGCACCGCCTGGCGGGACGCCGTCTCCACGATGCCCCGGTCGTAGTCCATGGTGGCCACGTGAAAACTGTTGGGCAACGCAATAACCTCCACCGGGCCTGCGCTGCGTTCCCGAATGAGGTCCACGGAGGCGTCGGCCACGATACGGTCGACGGCTGAGCGAAACACCATTGCCGGGGCCGTCACGGCGGGCAGAGTTTTGATGGCCTGGCGAATCAGAAGATTGAGCTGTGCCACGGCGGCCAGGGGAGTGCGGTCGTAGGTGGTTTCGCCTTCAGAGGGCCGGTTGATATCGCTGCCAATGCCTGCCACCGACGGAATCACGTGCTTGGCGATATGGCTGTAAGCAGCAGTGCGGTTGACGAGAGCCAGCGCCGGATTCACCAGGAGCAATCCGGCCACGTGATACCGGGCCGCCAGTTGAACGGCCAACGCGCCGCCCATGGACAAGCCGCACACCACCACGTGCTCATGCTGAGCGCGCAACTTCCAGTACTCGTGGTCCACCGCGTCACGCCACGCGTGCCATTTCTCCTGGGCCAGGTCCTCCCAGCTGGTGCCGTGACCGGGGAGCAACGGGACGGACACGGACGGCTGGTGGCCGGCGGCGTCGTCGGCGCGGTGAATGGCACGCGCCCACTCGATGACCGAAGCGGTGGTGGATGTGAACCCGTGCAGAACCAGCACCCCCACGGATGCGGACCCCGGGAAGAATTGACTGCCGTGCATGGCGGGATCGAAGCTCATGGCGCCATTGTGCCAGTCCGAGCAATTGTCGTGAGAGAATCCAGCGGGGTTTCGATGCGTGCACGGCTGATCCGCGCGCAGCCGGCCCGTTCGATGTCGCGGTCATTGGTTCAACAAAAGTTTTCCGGAAGGATCCGAGTCATGGTGTACATGTTCCTCAAGCGTTACGTGGTGGGCCCCGTGGTGAACACGGTGTACCGCCCCAAGGCTGTGGGCCTGGAGAACGTGCCCTCCCAGGGCGCCGCAATCTTGGCGAGCAACCACCTGTCGATCTCCGATTCCGTGTTCATGCCCGTGGCCGTGCCCCGTCAGGTGTATTTTCTGGCCAAGTCCGAATACTTCACGGGCCCCGGAGTCAAGGGCAAGATCGTGGGAGCCTTCTTCCGTGCGATCAACCAGATCCCCATGGACCGCAACGGCGGCAAGGCCAGCGCCAAGGCATTGAGCGCGGGCGGCCAGGCTCTGCAGGACGGCAAGCTGCTGGGTATCTACCCGGAGGGCACGCGCTCGCCGGACGGACGCCTGTACCGCGGCAAGATCGGCGTGGCCCGGCTCGCGTTGGAAACCGGTGCTCCCGTGGTCCCGATCGCGATGGTGGGCACCGACAAGATCCAGCCTCTCGGTTCCAAGTTCCCGGACCCCCGCAAGGCCAAGGTCACCACCATTTTCGGTAAGCCGTTGGATTTCTCCCACCTCAAGGGCCAGCACGGCGACCACGCCGTGATGCGTCAGGTCACTGACCAGATCATGGCTGCGATCCAGGAGTTGTCCGGCCAGGAGACCGTGGACGTCTACGCCGCCAACTACAAGAAGGAACTGGCCGAGCAGAAGCGTGAACAGTTCAAGACGCAGGTCAAGGACGCCGCAGAATCCGCCCGCGAAAAGGGCCGCTCGGTGTCCGCGTCCATGACTCACCAGGCTGAGCAGCTCGGTTCCAAACTGCCCGGGCGTTCACATGATGGAAACGATGACCGGTCCTCGGACCGAAACGCCTAGACTGGAGCAATGACCTCTGTAACTCAGTCTGAACAAGCACGCGCCATGACTACCCCTTCACCCAGTGCCGCCAACTATCCCGGCCTGGACGAGTGGCGCAATCGGACTATTGGTCAGCACCCGCAATGGGCGGAGCACCCGGATTTCGCCTCCACCATCGAAGAGCTCAATGCCGTGCCGCCGCTGGTCTTCGCCGGTGAGGTGGATCTGCTGCGCGAACGTCTGGCCTCCGTTGCTGCGGGGGAGGCATTCTTCCTGCAGGGCGGTGACTGCGCCGAGACGTTCGCCGGCGCCACCGCGGACAAGATCTCGGGTCGCGTGCAGACACTGCTGCAGATGGCCGTTGTCCTGACCTACGGCGCTTCGCTGCCCGTGGTCAAGATGGGCCGCATGGCCGGTCAGTTCTCCAAGCCGCGTTCCTCCAACTTGGAGACTCGCGGTGACCAGACGTTGCCGTCCTTCCGCGGTGAGATGGTCAACGGGTTCGACTTCAACGAGTCCTCCCGCGTCCACGATCCCAATCGAATGCTGCGCGGCTACCACACCTCCGCGTCCACGCTGAACCTGATTCGCGCGTTCACCACTGGTGGTTTCGCGGACCTGCGCCGTGTGCACGCCTGGAACATGGGCTTCGCAGCGAACCCCGCCTACGCTCGTTACGAGTCCATGGCGCGCGAGATCGATCACGCCGTGAAGTTCATGGCGGCCTGCGGCGCTGATTTCGATGCACTCAAGACCACGGAGTTCTTCGCCGGTCACGAGGCCTTGCTACTCGACTACGAGCGCGCCTTGACTCGCATCGATTCGCGCACGCACCTGCCCTACGGCACGTCCGGTCACTTCCTGTGGATCGGTGAACGTACCCGCGAGCTCGACGGCGCTCACGTCGACCTGCTCTCGCGCCTGCGCAACCCGATCGGCGTGAAGCTCGGCCCGTCCACCACGGGCGAGGACGCCCTGCGTCTGATCGACGCCCTGGACCCCAACCGCGAACCGGGCCGCCTCACGTTCATCATTCGCATGGGTGCCAAGAACATCCGCGAAAAGCTGCCGGCCATCATTCAGGCGGTCGAGGGCTCCGGCGCCAAGCCCGTGTGGGTCACCGACCCCATGCACGGCAACACGGTGTCCCTGCCGTCCGGTTACAAGACCCGGAACTTCGACGACGTGGTGGACGAGGTCCGCGGTTTCTTCGAGGTGCACCAGTCCTTGGGCTCGTTCCCCGGTGGTATTCACGTGGAAATGACCGGCGACGACGTCGCCGAGTGCCTGGGCGGTTCGGACCCGGTCAACGAGTCCTCCTTCGCGGAGCGCTACGAGACCCTGTGTGACCCGCGCCTGAACCACATGCAGTCGCTGGAGATCGCGTTCCTCGTGGCGGAGTACCTCTCCAAGCAAAACTGATCCCAATCAACCGCATCGCGGCACCGATAGACGATTCCTGTGATGGATATCATTTTTCGGTGTCGCGATGTGCTTTGATCCCCGCCGTCGCAGTTCATTTATTTTTGTAACCGGTGCCTATCAGTGGATACATAACGGTGTCATAACGAGCTCGTTTTGACTCGCTTTTTCTTTGGTTCATACGGTATTTCTCGACCTACCCCGCACGGGGTGAGCCAACGCTGAACCGTCAGGAGAAGCACCGTATGAACGTTATGAAGAAGATCCTGTGGACCGGAACCGCCACTGCCGCATTGACCGGTGCCATGATGGCCCCCGCCGTCGCGAGCCAGACAGCCACGGCTCCTCAGACTGCGCAGTCAGCGTCAGTCACGTTGGACCAGGTGACCACGCAGTCGACCTCCGGTACCGCGTCCTCTTCAGGTCAGGTCGCTCAGGAACTACTGACCATGATGAATGACGCTCGGGCACAGCAGGGCCTCGAGCCGCTGGCCAACGTGGGTGCGCTCAACGACATCGCCTCGGGCTGGTCTGAGCAGATGGCATCCAACGGTGCCGCCAGCCACAACCCGGCTTTCATCCAGCAGACCACTGCGTCCGGGTCCACGGGCATGGCTGAGAACATCGCCTACGACGTCCAGTCGCGTGACTCCGCCAAGGCCACCGCGCAGTACTTCTTCGACTTCTGGATGAACAGCCCCAGCCACGCGTCCAACATCATGAGCCCGGAGTTCAACGGTGCTGGCTTCGGCCTGGCCACCGCCGAGGACGGCCGTGTGTTCGCGACCCAGAACTTCGGTTCCTACTGATACGTAGCGAGTAAGTACTTTGAGCTAGGGCCGGTCCCCGGGAGGGGGACCGGCCCTAAGTCCTGTTCGGGACTCGATTGAACTGTCCTTGAGAGTCTCGCGTGGCAGGAGATCTGTCGCTACAGCACGGTCAGGATGACGGTGTCGCCGTCTTCACGCTGGTGGACCACGCGATCCAGGGTTGAACCCACGGGACGGTTCACCTCAACGGTGAAACCGAGTTCCTCCAGCGACTCGCGCGCGGAATCGACGTTCTGACCGACCACGTTGGGAACCTGGTCCGGAGGGCTGGAGGTCGCCACGAACAGGTCGACGGCTGTTCCCTCCTCGGCCTTGGAACCGGCAGCGGGTTGTTGTTGGAGCACGGTGCCGTCGGACTCATGGGAGAACTGGGTTTGCACTCCACCCACGGAGAATCCGGCTTGGCTGATGGAGTCACGCGCCTCGTCAAGGGGCATGCCTTGGAACGACGGGACATCCAGTTGTGCCGGGCCCTCGGAGACCAGCAGCACCACTTGTTCGATTCCTCGAACCTGAGCTGACTGGCCCGGATCAGTGGCGATCACCGAACCGGCGGGAATCTGCGCGTTGGTCATCGTGTGAACACCCACGTTGTTGATCCCGGCGGCGCCCAAGGTGCGTTCGGCGTTGGCCACAGGCACTCCCGAGACATCGGGCACCGTGTGTGCTGCGGTTCCCGGGCCGGAAGCGAGCCACCAGCCCAAGAATCCGGCCAGCGCGAGCAGCAGCACGAACACCACCGAACCGACAGCCACGTGGAGTGCCTTGGGCTGGGGGTTGAGCGTGACACGGGGTTGCTCAGGTGTCCGGTGAGCCGTGGAACCAGCGGCGGTGATGGCCACGGTTTGTGTCGCGTCCAGGTCGTAGTTCGGCAGGATGCCGGCGGCCGGTACGGCGTGAGTGGTGGCATCCCGCACCTCGGAGCCGGAGATCGGCTCGGTCAATGACGAGTTCGGCGGCTGAGCCGAGAGCACCGTGGTCTCCGCCTGATCACTCCCAACCGTGTGGTCCGGTCGCGGAAATACTTCCGTGACATCAGAGACAGGAATCACGTGGGTCGGTTGGTTGAGCGACACCGGGTCGTTCATGGGTGGCAATGAGCGATGGATGGCAAGGGCCAGATCCAGGAGGGCGGCGGCGTCGGCGGGTCGGGCGTCCTGATTGCGTGCGGTACAACGCAGCACGAACTCGTCCAGGCTGTCCGGAATGCCGGAGGAAATGCGGCTGGGGGCGGGGACATCGCGGCTGACGTGTGCGTTGGCCACCTGCAGCGCGGTGCCGGTGTAGGGACGGGAACCGGTGAGCATCTCGTACGTCATGATGCCCACGGCGTACACGTCACAGCGCTGGTCCACGGGTTCGTGACCCACGAGTTCAGGAGCGGCGTACGCGACTGTGCCCAGGATGGTGCTCGTTGAGGTGTGCTCGTCCACGGCGCGCATCAGACCGAAGTCCGCGACCTTGACGTCACCACCGGTGGTCAGCAGGACGTTTTCGGGTTTGATGTCGCGGTGGACCATGCCGGAGCGGTGAGCTTGGGCCAGTCCCCGGAGCACCGGGATCAGAAGGTCCAGAGCGCGGCGCGCGGTCATGGGAGATTCGCGAGCGATCACATGGCGCAGGGTGGGACCGTCCACGTACTCGAGCACCAGGTAAACCACACCGTCGGCGGTCTGACCCTGGTCGAGTACGGCCACAACGTTCGGATGATGCAATCGTGCGGCGGCCTTTGCCTCACGTTGAGCGCGTTCCACGAACTTCGGGTCGTCGGCGAAGTGGGGATGGATGATCTTGAGCGCCACGTTGCGGTCGAGACGCTCGTCCAGGCCCACGTAGACGGAGGCCGTTCCACCCGTGGCCAATCGCCGCTGGACCCGGTACCGGTGGTCCAGCAGCGTGCCGGTCAGGCGATCTTGGGGGGATTGATCAGGCAAATCGCTTTTCCTGAGCGGAGACCGCTCGTACGTAGTCCTTGGTGTCCGAGAACAAACCGTAGGTCTTCACCCCGTGGAGACCCTGGTAATACGCACCGATGCCCATTTCCTTGGACGGTGCTTTGTCCTGGAGTTCCTTGATAATGGCCACTCCGGCCGTGATGTTGTCCCGGGTGTCCAACAGGTCCAGATCACGCCCGACCAGGTTTGATGCCCACTCGCCGGCGGACGGGATGACCTGCATGGTTCCTACCGCATCGGCGGGGGAGACCACTCCCTGCTGGAAGCCGGACTCCTGCGCGGCGTGGGCCAGAGCGAGTTTCGGATCCACGCCCATGGATTCCGCGGTCTCACGAATCATTGATTGCACGGCTTCCTGGGACGGCAGGTCGCGTTGCTGCAGCTCGGCGTGGTGCTTGTTCGCCGAATCCACCACGTGCTTGGGATAGGTCCGGCCCGCGAACGTATCGCCCACGGCCGGCTTGTGGGCCGCGGCGAGTTTCTGCGCTTCCGGTGCCTTGGGCTTGGGTGCGGTTTCGGTCACCGACGCCGCGGCGGGCGCCTGAGCGGCGTCGTCGGCCTTCGCGGTGGCCTGGGAACCTGGAATCTTGAGGGCCTGACCCGGGCGGAGCAGCGACGACGCGTTGAGGTCGTTGGCCTCTTGCAGATCGAGCACGCTGACCCCGTGCTTATCCGCGAGATCCCAGATGGTGTCCCCGGAAGCGATCGTGTGGCGAGTGGTCGGAGTCTTGGGTTCAGGCTTCTCTGCCGGTTTGGCGTCGTCGGGGGCGGGTTCGGAAGCCTTGGCTTGGGAGCCGGGGATCGTCAGCCGGTCGCCCGGGCGCACCATGGCGTGGGCGGGGATCTTGTTGGCCTGCATCAACTCGGCCACGGACACGCCGTGCTTGGTGGCCAGCGACCAGACTGAATCGCCCGCGGCCACGGTGATTTCACCGGGCGCCTGTGCATGTTGGGACGTGCCGGTGTTCTGGGGCGTCACGGGCGATTGCGCGTGCGCTGTACCGAGGGAGCCGAGAGCCGACAGGGCAGCCAGCGCGGTGACGGCCGAACCCTTGGTGGCTCGGCGGGCCCATGTGGAACGAGCGGACGGGCGATCTTCTGGCGGCTCAACCGGCATGTTCGTGCTACCTGCCTAAGTACGAGGATGAGGGGAAGGCCACCGACTCACGCGAGCCGTGACAGCGTGACCAGAGTACCCGACCTGACTGGGCGAGTTGGAGAACTGACCGGAACGGCCAACCGTGGCAAAGTATTGTCCGTGAATCCTTCAACCGATATCAGCCCCGAAACCTTCGCCGAACTCGATTCCCTGGTGGGGGAATGGACGTACCTGCCTGACATCGCGGAAGCCCTGGACATTCAGATCACCAAGGTGCACCGCATGATGGACCAGGGAGAGTTCCTCGAGGTCCGCCGCCCCGAGGACGGCATCCGAGTGGTCCCCGCCGAATTCATGGTGGACGCTCAGCCGCTCAACGCGCTCAAGGGCACGATTGCCGTGTTGCGGGACGCTCGCTACACGGACGTCGAGGCCATTCGCTGGCTGTTCACCCCGGACGAGTCCCTGCCCGGACGTCCCGTGGACGCGTTGCGTGACGGTCGCAAGACCGAGGTGCGACGCCGCGCCCAAGCCCTGGGTTGGTAGTCCTACCGGCTGCGCCGCACCGCGGCATCCGCGAGTGCACGCAGACCGGCTCGGGCCACCTCGTTCGTCGGAAGTGACGCGAGCTGGTGGTCCGCGGTGGCGACCAACTCGCCGATCAGATCCTCGACATGCCCCAATGCGCCGCTGTCCACCATGAGAGTGCGGGCGCGCTGGATCTCGTCCTCGGACAGGTCGCCGCGGCCCAGGGCGGAGTCCAACCACGCGAGGTCCTCGGTGGCAGCTCCTCTGGCGCACAGAGCCACGAGCGCCGTGCGTTTGCCCTCCCGGATGTCGTCACCGGCCGGTTTGCCCGTGGTCCCGGGATCGCCGAAGACTCCTAGCACGTCGTCACGGAGCTGGAAGGCTTCACCCACCGGTAGCGCGAAGGTTGAGCAATGAGCGACGAAATCTTCGTCCGCACCGGCCAATCCGGCGCCGATCCGCACTGGGTGTTCCACCGAGTACTTGGCGGATTTATAACGCAGGACTGCCATGGCACGAGCCAGTTGTTCTTCGGGGTCCTCGGGGGTGGGGGCCACCTCGGCGTGCACATCCAGGTACTGGCCGACCATGACCTCGGTGCGCATCGTGTCGAAAATGGTGCGGGCCACGCGTTCGTGCTCCCGAGGTAACTCGGCCGTGGCCTGAGCGAACAACTGCTCGGCAAAGGACAGGCTTGTATCGCCGGTCAGGACTGCGGCGCTGATACCGAAGTGGGCGGCGTCGTCACGCCAGCCGGACTGAGTGTGGACCCTCTCGAATTCGCGATGAACGCTGGGCTGACCGCGTCGGGTGTCGGAACGATCCAAAATGTCGTCGTGGATGAGTGCCGCGGATTGGAACAGTTCCAGCGCCGCGGCCGCGCGGACGATGGTGGGTGCGAGAGCTTCGCCTCCGGCGGCGCGCCAACCCCAGTAGCTCAAGCGTGCGCGCAGGCGTTTCCCGCCGGCGGTGAGCCTCTCGATGGAATCCACCAGTCGAGGGGCGTCCGGTGAAATCCGTGAGACACGATCCCGTTCCGTTGCGAAGAAATTCTCCAGGAGCTCGTTGAGCGCCCGTGAGAACTGAGCGTCCTCGGTGCCTGCTGCTGTCACGGGGTTTGGCGTCTCGGTCATACTGCGGGCACCTTATCGTCCTGGCGGTCTGGTGGGAACTGCCCCTGCCCATGGCTCGGAGCACCGCTCCAGCCTATCGGGAAGCCATGACGCCTCTGCATGTCAGTGCCGATGCCTAGGCTGAGGACAACGGAAGAGATCGTGGCCGCAGTTGCTGAGTCGGCTTGATCGAACGAGCAGGGTGATCCCGGGGAAAGGTGGTTTCGATGAGCGACATTCCTCCTTCGCGACACGCTTCCCGGGCCAGCCGGGGCCCCACAGCCGAGCAGCTCGAGAAGTACCGCCGCTGCGCCATCCTGCACGTGGACATGGACATGTTCTTCGTGGGGGTCGAGCTGCTACGGACACCTCAGCACCGTGGCAAACCGGTGATCGTGGCCGGGTCGGGTCCGCGCTCGGTGGTGCTCTCCGCCTCTTACGAGGCGCGAAAATTCGGTGTGAACTCCGCTATGCCGCTCGTTCAAGCGCGCGCGGCATGCCCACATGCCGTGGTGCTGGAACCACACCGCGAGGACTACACCCACTATTCGGGTCTCGTCATGGCCATGTTCCGCGAGATCACCGACCGTGTGGAACAACTCAGCGTGGACGAGGCGTTCCTGGACGTCTCGGGCGCCATCCGCCGCCTCGGTCCGCCGGCCGTCATCGCGCGGCGAATCAGGGCGGAGATCGAGAACCGCACCGGACTGACCGCTTCCGTGGGGGTGGCGGAGACCAAGACGGTCGCCAAGATTGCCTCCGCGCACTGCAAACCGGACGGCCTGCTGATCGTGGAACCACAGCACACCCTGGCCTTCCTGGCGCAATTGCCGGTCACCAAGTTGTGGGGAGTGGGCAAGCGGACTGCGGCCATCCTGCAGGGCGCCGGGTTGAACACCGTGGGAGATATCGCAAGGACACCCGTCAACAGACTCCGCTCGCTCGTGGGGGATGCCGCGGGGTACCACTTGCATCAACTGGCCAACGGGTACGACCCCCGAGCTGTCACACCGGTGCGCGAAGAGAAGAGCCTGGGGGCTGAACGAACCTTCGACAAAGACATTTCGGACACGTCTCAACTGAAACGAGTGCTGCTCGGGCTCTCCCACGACACAGCGGCACGGTTACGCCGGCACGGACTGCGCGCGGAGCGTGTGGGACTCAAGCTGAGGTACTCCGACTTCTCGACCATTTCGCGCTCGCGGACCCTGAATCATCCGATTACGTCCGCTCATGATCTGTACACGGAATCGGCAGCGCTTCTCGATCACTTGGGGCCCCGAAAGCAGGCAGTCAGATTGCTGGGAGTTCGCGCTGAAAAATTGGGGGCATCGGACGATGCACTGCAGCTGAGTCTCGACGGCCGCGAGGAGGAATGGGGGGCTGCTGAGCAGGCCATGGACCGCGTGCACAGTCGCTTCGGTCCAGGAGTGATTCGGCCGGCCAAGCTGCTCGACCCGACCGTGCCAAACCGGTCCGCAGGGGATATCCTTGATAACACGTGATGATCATCCGGGTTCCGCGGTCATCTTCATCTCTACTCGCAGGAGGAATCGTGCCCCTTTCCGAGCACGAACAGCAGCTTCTGGCGCAGCTTGAAAAGCAACTGCACCAAGAAGATCCGCGCTTCGCTTCCACCATGCAGCCGGAACCCACCCGTGGGCGTGGTTCCAAGCGCAACGTGGTGCTGGGCGTAGTGATTGCCGTGGTCGGTCTGGGAATTGTCCTCGCCGGTGTCGCCACCAACCTGATCATCCTGGGGGTGCTTGGCTTCATCATCATGGGAGTGGGCGTGTACGTGGCCATCATCCCGGCCAAGGGAGAGCCCGCGGGGTCCAGTCCCGCCGGGCCCAGGAAGAGCGGCAGCCCCAAGTCCTCATCCAGCTTCCTGCAGAACCTCGAACAGAAGTGGGACCAGCGTAATCAGGGCGGCGGCAACTAGCCCCTCCACTTATCCCCCACTTTCCTCCCTAGAACCAGTTTTTCGGCTCCTCGGTCAATGACCGGGGAGTTTTTCTTTGCCCGAAGACCGCCGAAAGGGCGCTGAGATCCCCGGAAACACGGGGGAGTGGGGCGAATACGTTGACGGTGGAGGCAAGTGGAGTAAAGTGGAGCGCGGTAGAGGAACGAGGGTGCAGCAGGACCCCTGAATCAAGGTGGTGGAGATGTTTCTCGGAACATACTCACCGCGTCTTGATGAAAAGGCCCGGCTGATCCTCCCGGCCAAGTTTCGGGCTGAACTGGCGGAAGGACTCGTACTGACCCGCGGGCAAGAGCGTTGCCTGTACGTGTTCAGTACCGAGGAATTCGCCCGGGTGCACGAACAAATGCGAGCGGCACCGTTGTCGTCCAAGCAGGCACGGGATTACATCCGCGTTTTTCTGTCCGGTGCCTCTGACGAGGTTCCGGACAAGCAAGGCCGCGTGACCATCCCCGCGTCACTGCGCAGTTACGCCGGGCTCGGCAAAGAGCTCGCCGTGATCGGTGCAGGTAGCCGCGCGGAGATCTGGGATGCACAGGCATGGCAGGAGTACTTGGAGGAGAAGGAGGCAGCGTTCTCGGACACCGAAGAAGAGGTGATCCCCGGACTGTTCTGATTTCACCGCAGCTCATGCGCACCGGATACGAGATCTCCAGCCGCCCACGTCACCGTCCTGACTCGACTTCCCCCGAGTCAGGCCGGATTCGAGAGGCGAGTGGCGGAGGGGGATCTGGTAGCCGGACCGCGGAGGACCAATGACCGTCGACCACGCGGGTGACAGCAACCAGGGCTGAACCCGGACAGATCAGGAGCCCGAATGCAGGACACACCAGCTGAGCAGCGCCACGTACCGGTGCTGCTCGATCGCTGTCTGGACCTTCTTGCTCCCGGTTTCGAAACCGATCACCCGGTAGTCCTGGACGCCACTCTGGGAATGGGCGGGCATAGCGAAGCGATGCTCAAGCGATTCCCGGATCTCACGGTGGTGGGTATCGACCGGGATCCGCAGGCGCTCGAACTCGCGGGTCGGCGGTTGGCCCCGTTCGGTGATCGGTTCCTGAGCATCCATACCACCTACGACAACATCGCCGATGCCGCTGCCGTTGCCGGTGTGGACACCGTGGACGGTGTTCTTTTCGACCTGGGTGTTTCTTCCCTGCAATTGGACGAACGTGAACGCGGGTTCGCCTACTCGTTCGATGCACCCCTGGATATGCGCATGGACTCCGAGGCTGAGTTCACGGCGGAGACCGTGGTGAATGAGTACAGCGAAGAGGAATTGCGTGCAATATTGCGCAATTGGGGTGAGGAGCGTTTCGCGCCTCGTATTGCCCGAGCAATCGTGGCCGCGCGCGCGGTGACTCCCCTCAAGACCACCGGTGAACTCGTGGACGTGGTGAAGTCAGCGGTACCCATGAGTGCCCAGCACAAGAAGGGCCACCCCGCAAAGCAAACTTTTCAGGCGCTTCGCATTGAAGTTAATGAAGAGCTTGATGTTTTGACCCGTGCAATTCCAGCCGCCTTGGAAACTATTAGGGTCGGGGGGCGTGTCGTCGCTATGAGTTACCACTCACTTGAGGACAAAATTGTAAAGCAGGAATTTGCGCGTGGAGCGCGGTCCACGGCACCCAAGGGATTCCCTGTGGAACTGCCGGAACACCAGCCCACGCTCAAGGTTCTGACTCGCGGAGCCGAGAGGCCCACCGACGAGGAAACCGCGACCAACCCTCGAGCCGCCTCGGCTCGGTTGCGGGCTGTTGAGAAAATACGCACCACCATGAAGTCAGGGAGCACACGATGACCAGCGCGGCTATGACACGACCGGCGCCGTCATCGACCCCCCAGGAGGATGAATCCTCGCAGCATCGTCGCACCCCGTTGTCGGTTGTTCCACAGCGGCAGGTCCGGCGCAGCCGAGTGTCCACCGTGGTGATGTGCGCCATTGCCTTGGCCGCTGCACTCATGGGAATCCTGTTCCTCAACATCCAGATTTCTTCGGGCCAGTACCGTCTCACCGAGCTCACCATTCAGGAACGTGCACTCTCCCAGGAGAACGAGGCGCTCACGCAGGACATCGAGGCCAATGCCGCACCCCAGAACCTGGCCGCTCGAGCCAACGATCTGGGCATGGTGCAAGCCAAGGACGTGGGAACCGTGACCTTGAGCACGGGCGCCGTGACAGCGGCGTCGGGCGTGGCTGAGAAGGGGAACGCCCAGGAAATCCTGGTGCCCCCGGCCAAGATGAAGGGTTCCGAAGCCGCGGAGAACGCACGCATCGCTGCCGAGGAACGCGCGGAGAAACGCGCCAAGGAAGAGGCCGAGAAAAAGGCCGCGGACCGCAAGGCGCAGCAGAAGGCCCAGGAGAAGGAGAACCTCAACGGAGGCTCCATCCCGGCACCTGCACAGCGCGAACCCGGCCAGTAAACTATGCACTTCCGGCAACGGTGCCGGAACCACAGCCGTACCTTCGGAGGTAGCCCGCTACGCTGACTGCTAGGAATTGAGGATTCACCGTGTCATCACCCGCAACCCGAAACGCGTCCTGGCGACCCCGCTGGACGCGTGCACAGGTCGGTATCGCCCTGTTGCTGGCGTTGTTGCTGGTGGTCGCGGGAAAGCTCTTCTGGGTGCAGGGGCTCGATCCCACGGGTCGAGCGGAAGCGGCAGCGGAAAGCCGGACGCAGACCGAAGTGATCCCCGCGGTCCGAGGTGACATCAAGGACACCAACGGCGAAGTCCTGGCCCGCACGCTCCAGCGGTACGACATCACGGTCGACCAGACCGCCGTGGCTGCCTTCACCCGTGTGAACGACGACCAGTCCACGGAGCAGGTGACTCCCACTCAGGCCGTGTACGAGATCGCGGACGCGCTGAGTCTCCCGGACACCGAGGTCAAGAACGCGTTGGACGGGGACAAGACGTTCAACTACGTGGCCCGCGGGGTGACCCCGGAGCAGTACGGCAAGATCCAGGATCTCAATCTTCCCTATGTCTTCGGACAGCCGACCTTCCAGCGCAGTTACCCCAACGGTGCCGTGGGTGGCTCCATCGTGGGGTTCTTGGGCGGCGACAACGAGGCTCTGGGCGGTATCGAGCAGACCCAGGACGACAAGCTGCGCGGTGTCGACGGCGAGCGTCGGTACGAGATTTCCGGTGACGGCGTGCGCATTCCCGTGGCCCCGCAGGAACTGCAGGCGCCGCAGAACGGTTCTGACGTCCAGCTCTCCATGGACAGCGATGTCCAATACTTCGCGCAGCAGGCCGTCTCCGAGCGCACCGAGGAACTCAATGCCGAGTGGGGCAGCGCCGTGGTCATGGACATCAAGTCCGGCAAGGTGCTGGCCATGGCCGACTCCTCCACGGTGGATCCCAACGTGCCCGGTGAAGCCGAGGGCGAGGACCTGGGTGTTCGTTCGGTGACGCATGCGGTGGAGCCCGGTTCGACCCAGAAGATTCTGACCACTGCCGCCGCGATGGACCAGGGCATCGTCAACCCCGATACCGAAATCACGGTACCTCCGCATCTGCAGATCGATTCGGAGAAGATCACGGATGCTTTCGATCACGGCACCCAGAATCGCACCGTGGCCGGCATCATCGCGGACTCCATGAACACGGGCACCGTGATCATGGGCGCCAAGATGGACAAACAGACCCGTCACGACTACATGGCGAACTTCGGGGTGGGCCAGTCCACAGGCATCGAGCTTCCCGGCGAGACTTCCGGCATCCTGGCGCCGGCCGATGAATGGGATTTCCGCCAGCAGTTCACCGTGTTGTTCGGCCAGGGCGTCTCACAGAGCCCGCTGCGCACGGCCTCGATCTTCCAGGCCGTGGCCAATGACGGAGTGCTGATTGAACCTCGCCTGGTGGAGTCCACGGAGGACTCGGAGGGCACGGTCACCACCCCGGAACAACCGGAAGGTAAACGTGTAGTTTCCCCCGAAGCCGCACAGAAAACCTTGGACGTCATGGAAACGGTGGTGACCGAGGGCGGTGCCAAGGAAGCAGCGGTTCCCGGTTACCGCGTGGGCGGTAAGACCGGTACCGCGGAGGCGCCCAGTGAGCAGGGCGGCTACGACGGTTACACCACCTCGTTCGTGGGCGTGGCCCCCATGGAGGACCCGCAATACCTCGTGGGCGTAACTCTCCAGCGACCCGAGGGCGATGTCCGCACTATTGGGGTCACGGAGACCTTCTCCAAGATCATGGAGCAGGTGTTGCACCACTACAACGTGCCGCCGTCCACCTCGGATCCAGTGGCTATCCCCAAGGAAGTCCCGGACAATCTCGACCGTTCCGTGACACCCTCGAACGCACTGGACCAAACGTGGCCTTCACCGGCTCGTGAAGAGTCGCAGGGATAAACTCGCAGCACCAGGTTATTTACCGGTAGGTACCGGCCCGGGTGAGTGGGGAACGCTCGCGACAGTATCTTGAAAAGGATTTCCATGGTTGCATCTGCCGAACAGGGGCCTGACGCACAGTCTGTGCGTCCGTCCCGTCCCGTGGCGCACACTGTTGAGCAGTTGGCTCGTCTCACGGGCGCGCAGATCGTGGGTTCGCAGGAGGCATCGGACGCGTCCGTGACGGGCGTGGTCCTGAATTCTCGGGAGATTCAGACGGGGGACCTGTATTCGGCTCTCCCCGGCGCGCGCATGCACGGGGCGAAATTCGCCGCCGACGCCGCTGCGTCCGGTGCCGTGGCGATTCTCACCGATCCCGCGGGGGCGGAGCTCGTGGCCCAGGGGAACGTGGACCTGCCCGTTTTGGTGAGTGACGATCCCAGAGCGTGGACGGGTCGGATCGCGGCCGAGATCTACAACTCTCACCCCGGGGACAACAGCGCTCAGAAGCTGTTCGCGGTGACCGGCACGAACGGCAAGACCACCACCACGTACTTCGTCACGTCCATTCTGCGTGCTCTGGGCCACACCACCGGCCTGATCGGCACGATTGAGATCCTGGCCGGGGACACCTCCATCCCGTCCAAACTCACCACTCCCGAAGCTCCGCACGTCCACTCGCTGCTGTCACTCATGCGTGAGCGAGGTATCGACGCCGCGGCCATGGAAGTTTCGTCCCATGCCCTGGAATTCCACCGCGTGGACGGCGTTCACTACAACGTGGCCGGGTTCACGAATCTCACCCAGGACCACCTGGACCTGCACGGTTCCATGGAGGCCTACTTCGAGGTCAAGGCCCAGCTGTTCACCGCGGAACGGACCGAGCGCGCCGTCGTGCTGCTGACCGAAGGTGACACCTGGGGCGAGGCGATGGCCCGCCGGGCACGGGAGAATCTCGGGGCCGATCACGTGACCTCGGTGGCCCTGCGCGGCAACATCGGGGATGACGCGCATGCGGGACCCGATCGATCCGGCGCGGACTGGACCCTGAATTCTTTGACCCGGCGCGGTATCGGCCATGCCTTCACGCTGCAGCATCGCGACGGGCGCAAGCTCAAGGTTTCAACCGCGCTACCCGGTGACTTCAACGTGGCCAACGCGGCCCTTGCGGTGCTGATGGTCCTGGAGTCCGGCGTGGATCTGGACACTCTTCAGAAGGCGCTGGATGAGCACGATCCGTTGACCACGGATGTCCCCGGCCGGATGCAGCTGATCGGCACACGACCCACGTCGGTCGTGGACTTCGCTCACAACCCGGATGCCATGGCGCGAGCCCTGCAGTCAGTGGAACCCACGGACGAGGGCGGCCGAACCATCATCGTGTTCGGTGCCACCGGCAGACGGGACACCAGCAAGCGTCCGATCATGGGCAGGATTGCCGCCGAAGGGGCGGACATCGTGATCGTCACCGATGACGACCCGCACGACGAGGACCCCGCGCCCATTCGTGAGCAGGTCGCCCAGGGCGCCCGCGAAGCACAGGAACAGGGTGCCCGCGCCGCTGAGGTGCACGTGATCGCCCCGCGTGAAGTGGCCATCCACACCGCGGTGCGCTTGGCCCGCCCGGAGGATTCCATCATTCTGGCCGGCCGCGGCCACGAAGTTTTCCAAGATCTCAATGGCGTGGCGCATCCCCTGGATGACCGCGTGGAGCTCAGGGCTGCGCTGGATGCGCTGCACTCGGGTCGTAAGGAGCAGTCATGATTTCCCTGTCAGCCGCTGAGGTGGCCCAGGCCACAGGTGGTCGTTTGGTCGGTGTCCAGGAGCCTGAGTCTGTGGTGATCTCTTCGGTCACCACGGATTCCCGCGAGGTCACCGAGGGCACCTTGTTCGTGGCCAAGCCCGGCGAAGCCACGGACGGGCACAAGTTCGTCCCCCAGGCTGCCGAGGCCGGTGCCGTGCTCAACCTGCTCGAACGCGAGGTGACCAACGACGCGGGGGAGACCTATCCCGGTGTGGTCGTGCCGGACGTCGTCGAGGCCATGGGCGCCCTGGCGAGCACCGTGATCGATCGGCTGCGTGACAAGCACCCGGTCACCGTGGTGGCCGTGACGGGCTCGGTGGGTAAGACCACCACCAAGGACCTGCTGGCCGGTATCTTCGGTGCCCAGGGTCCCACGGTGGCACCGCGTAACTCGTACAACGGCGAAGTGGGCGTTCCGCTCACCGTGTTCACCGCGCAGGAGGACACGCGTCACTTCGTGATCGAGATGGGTGCGAACGGGCTGGGCAACATCGAGTACCTCTGCGGCATGGTGCGCCCTGACGTAGGAGCTGTGCTGTGCGTGGGTACCGCGCACGCCGGCGAGTTCGGCGGCGTGGAGAACATTGCTCGTACCAAGGGCGAAATGGTCGAAGGTCTCGCCCCGAACGGCACCGCGGTTCTCAACGACGACGACTACCGCGTGCGCGAGATGCGTACCCGTACACGGGCGAACATCATCTCCTTCGGTCTCGGGGGCGAAGCAAACGATCCGGAACACGGAGATGACCGCGTGTGGGCGGAAAACGTCACGGTGGCCGCCGATGGCTGCCCGCGCTTCACCCTTCACTTGCCCGATGGCTCCTCGCACGAGGTCGAGTCCAAGCTCATCGGCGCGCATCACGTGTCCAATATCCTGGCCGCTGCGTCCATCGCGTTCGCCGCGGGTATCGATCCGCAGGCCATCGCAGCCGGCCTCAATGGCCAGGGTGCCCAGTCGCGGTGGCGCATGGAACGCACCGAGAGAGCGGACGGTGTAACCGTGATCAACGACGCCTACAACGCTAACCCGCAGTCCATGCGCGCGGCGCTTCAGACGCTCGCGCAAATGGGTCGCGGGGACGGAAAGACCGCACCGCGCCGAACCGTGGCCGTGCTGGGCGGAATGTACGAACTCGGCGAAGAATCCGTTGCCGCACACGACGCACTGGGCCAGCTCCTGGTCCGGATGAACATCTCGCACGTGGTGGCCGTGGGCGACCTGGCTCGCCCCATTTTCACCGCCGCCACGCTTGAAGGCTCGTGGGGGGACGAGGCCCAGTGGGTGGCCACGGCCGAAGACGCCGAGGAGTACCTCAAGGGCGCGCTACAACCGGGGGACATCGTGCTGTTCAAATCTTCCAATGCGGCAGGGCTCAATCACTTGGGCGACCGGGTCGCGGCCCAAACAATTGACCGAGTAGGCATCCACAACGACCAGAACAACGGCAAGGGGAACGAGCCAGCATGATTCAGTTGCTCATGGCTTCGGGGCTGGGCCTCGTCTTTTCGATCTTTGGCACCCCTGCGCTGATCAAGTTGTTGGCCCGACGCGGGTACGGCCAGTACATCCGCGACGACGGCCCCACGAGTCACCAGACCAAACGCGGCACGCCCACCATGGGTGGTGTAGCCATCCTCTTGTCCGTGGTCGCGGCCTATGCGGTCACCCACCTGGTGAGTGTGCTGGCCTGGCCGGAGAACGGGGGCATGACCATCTCCGGTCTGCTCGCACTGGGACTCATGCTCGGCATGGGACTGGTGGGCTTCCTGGACGACTACAAGAAGATCGCCAAGAAGCAGAACCTGGGACTCACCGCCGCCGGAAAGATGATCCTGCAGGGCACCATTGGTGTGGCCTTCGCAGTCCTGGTCCTGTTCTTCCCGGACGAGGCCGGTAACACGCCCGCCTCCACCGCGATCTCCTGGACCCGCGACACGAACTTCGATCTCGCGTTCGCCGGACCGATCATCGGTGCCATTCTGTTCGTGATCTGGGTGAACCTGATCGCCACCGGCACCACCAACGCAGTCAACCTCACCGACGGCCTGGACGGCCTGGCCACGGGCGCGTCCATCCTGGTGTTCAGCGGCTACATGCTCATTGCCCTGTGGCAGTCGGGCCACCTGTGCGAGAACGTGGAGCAGGCCGCATGCTACGAGGTTCGTGACCCCATGGATCTGGCCATTGTGGCCGCCGCTCTCGTGGGTGCGTTGATCGGTTTCCTGTGGTGGAACACCGCGCCCGCCAAGATCTTCATGGGAGACACCGGTTCTTTGGGACTGGGCGGTGCGCTGGCCGCGTTCGCTGTGCTGTCCCGCACCGAACTGCTCCTGATCCTGATCGCGGGACTGTTCGTGGTCATCACGCTGTCGGTCATAATGCAGGTGGGTTACTTCAAACTCTCCGGCGGTAAGCGCATCTTCAAAATGGCACCGCTGCAGCACCACTTCGAACTCAAGGGCTGGCAGGAGGTCACCATCGTGGTGCGCTTTTGGATCATCGCGGGTCTGTTCGTTGCCGCCGCACTGGGCGTGTTCTACGGTGACTGGTTGATTCACAACGGAGGGGCTTTCCCCGGAGCTGAGGCACTTCGATGATTCACGCGAGTAACGACAATCCCGTTCTGGACAACCCGCGGTTGGCAGACCTGACCAGTTGGGACGCCGACTGGCGCGGACTGCGAGTGGTCGTGGCCGGCATCGGCGTGTCCGGGTTCGCTGCAGCGGACACACTCATCGAACTGGGCGCGCGAGTGGTCGTGTTGGACGGTAATGACACCGCTCGCAACCGGCAACGCGCCGATACCCTGCGCATCGTGGGCGCCCTGGACGTCAACCTCGGCCAGGATGCCATGACATTCGTTCCCGACGTCGCCGGGGACCGTCCGGACGTGGTCGTCACCTCGCCCGGTTTTCCTCCCACGCATCCGTTGCTCGTCGCAGCCCGCGAAGAGGGCATTCAGATCTGGGGCGATGTGGAACTGGCGTGGCGGGTCCGTGAACGCGAGGGACGCAAGACCGCCGAATGGGTGTGCATCACCGGGACCAACGGCAAGACGACCACCGTGGGAATGACGGCCTCCATGCTCCAGGCCGCGGGTCTCAAAGCCATCGCGGTGGGCAACGTGGGCACGCCCATCCTGGATGCCCTGCGGGACCCCGTTGAATACGATGTGCTGGCCGTGGAGCTCTCGAGTTTCCAGCTGCACTGGACCCACTCGATGGCGCCCCTTGCCTCCGTGGTGTTGAATCTGGCGCAGGATCATGTGGACTGGCACGAGGGCTACGAGAACTACGTGGCGGACAAGTCCCGCGTGTACGAGAACACCAAGGTGGCGTGCGTGTTCAACGTGGAGCAGGAAGGCTCCGTGGGACTCGTGGAAGAGGCGGACGTTCAAGAAGGGTGCCGTGCCATCGGCTTCACGACCGGTTCTCCGGACCTCTCGATGGTCGGTGTCGTGGAAGACCTGCTGGTGGACCGGGCCTTCGTGGAGGATCGGAAGAACAGCGCCGCCGAACTGGGTAACGTGGCCGACACGGGTGCTCTGCCCACGCGTCACGTGGTAGCTAACGCACTGGCCGCAGCAGCCCTGGCACGCGCCGCCGGTGTCCCACCGGAGGCCGTCCGCGACGGACTGCTCGCCTTCCAACCCGGCGACCACCGCATCCAGTTGGTGGCCGAGTCCGACGGCGTTCGCTGGATCAACGATTCCAAGGCCACCAATCCGCATGCCGCCCAGGCATCACTCTCCGCCTTCGACTCGGTCATCTGGATCGCCGGTGGACTGTCCAAGGGCGTGAGCTACGACCAGCTCGTGGAACGTAATGCATCCAGACTGCACACGGTGATCCTGATCGGCACGGACAACCAGTCGCTGCTGAGTGCTCTGGAACGTCACGCGCCCGAGGTGCCCGTCGTGGCGACGTCGGGCCCTGACGCAGCTGACCCCGGCGCCGATCCCCAGGACGGTCACACGGCCATGCGCGTGGCAGTGCAGCACGCACGGAAGATCGCGACACCGCAGGACACCGTGCTCATGGCGCCCGCGGCGGCGTCCATGGACCAATTTCAGGACTACGCGGACCGTGGCGACGCCTTTGCGAACGGCGTGCGCGAAGAACTGGGACTCTGATGGCAAAATCCCCTGACCGAAGCACTGACACCCACCGCAACAGCGCCGTTGCAGACCGCCCGAAGGGAACCCGCTCCACAGCGGGTCATTCGGGGGCAGCTGTGCGCGACGAGGACTTGGGCGTGGTGCGGGCCAGCGGCGGGGGAGGCCATTCCCTGAGCAGCAAACTACGGCACCTGTGGCATCAGCTTGTCGACGGGCCGCTGTTCCATTCCTACTGGGCGCTGGCCGGCACCGTGATCATGCTCACGGCGATCGGCATGATGATGGTCCTCTCCGCGTCAGCGGTGGAAGCCATTGCCGAGGACAGCTCCGCGTACTTCTTGTTCCAACGCCAGGCAATGTTCGGGGCTGTGGGACTGGTCGCAATGATCGGTCTGTCCTTCGTTCCGGCGTGGCTGTACCGCAAGCTTTCCTGGGCGCTCTGGGGACTGGGTGTGGGGCTGCTGCTCCTCGTGTTCTCGCCCTTGGGGGAGGAAGTCAACGGTAACCGCAACTGGCTGAGCCTGGGCGGCCTGACCCTGCAGCCCTCAGAAGCCGCGAAGCTCGCGCTGTGTGTCTGGTTGGCTGCGCAGTTCGCCAAACAGGGTGATGACATCAGGGACTGGAAGAAGGCCCTGTGGCCCTCTCTCATCGGATTCCTCGTCCCCACCGGGCTGGTCGCGGCCGGTGGTGACATGGGTACCGCCATCGTGTTCGTCCTGATCTACGCTGCCGCGTTGTTCTTCGCGGGAGCACCGCTCAAGATTTTCGCCGGAGCGGCCGTGTTCGGAATCGTCCTGGGTGTGGGAGCCATCATCACCGCCCCGCACCGTGTGGACCGCATCACCGGTTGGTTGTTCGGGGAGTGCGGCGCAACGGATGCTTGCTGGCAGGCTGAGCAAGGACTCAACGCTCTGGCCACCGGCGGCTGGTGGGGCGTGGGCCTGGGCCAGTCCCGGCTCAAGTACAACTACGTTCCCGAAGCCCACAACGACTACATTTTCTCGATCATCGGCGAGGAACTGGGATTGCTGGGAACGGCCATCATTCTGCTGCTCTTCGCGATCATGGTGATCTCCATGGCGCGGATCATTCTGCGGACCCGCAGTGTCTTCGTGCGGATCGCCACGGCGTGCGTGGCCACGTGGCTGGTCGGGCAGGCGTTCGTGAACCTGGCAATGGTCACGGGTCTGCTGCCCGTGATCGGTATTCCGTTGCCGTTCATCAGCTACGGTGGTTCGGCGTTGATGATCAGCTTGGCGGCGGTGGGCGTCGTGATGTCCTTCGCCCGTGTCCCGCGTTCGGTCGAGGTCGGCAAGAACTCCGCGATTCTGGACCGTCAGGAAGCCCACGAGGCCTCCGATGATCAAGAACCGCAGCGTCGGGGGCCAGAATGGCTGCGCCGCATTACTTCGCAGGGTGGAAAGGCACATCATGAGCAATGAACCGCTGAACAACACCGGGGGCTCCGTGAATGTGGTGCTCGCCGGCGGTGGCACCGCCGGTCACGTGAGCCCGTTGCTGGCCATTGCCCAGGCCATCAAGGAAGCTGATCCGGCAGCCTCCGTGTGTGCGGTCGGAACCGCGTCCGGCATGGAGACCCGCCTGGTGCCCGCGGCGGGGGTCCCGCTGGAACTCATTGATCGAGTTCCGTTGCCGCGGCGCCCATCGGCGGATCTGCTGCGGCTCCCTGCCCGGCTCAATCGAGCGGTTCAACAGGCAGGCCGCATCTTGGACTCCCAACGCGCCCATGTGGTGGTGGGGGTGGGCGGTTACGTGTGTACGCCCGTTTATCTGGCGGCCGCGCGGCGTCGAATCCCCGTGATCATTCACGAGGCCAATGCACGACCCGGACTGGCCAACCGTGTGGGTGCGCGCTTCGCGTCCGTGGTGGCTACGGCCTTCGCGGACACCCCGCTCAAGGGTGCGGTGCCCGTGGGCATGCCCATGCGCAAGGAGATCGCCGAACTGGACCGTGCGGCTTTGCGCGCTCAGGCCCGCAAGGAGCTCGGCCTTGACCTGGACCTCCCCACCGTGGTGGTGACGGGCGGTTCGTCCGGGGCGCTGTCCATGAACAGGACTGTCGCGAAAATTGCTCACGAGGTGGCCGAGCACGGTTATCAACTCCTGCACGTGACCGGCCGCACCAAAGAGGTCCGCACCGACAGCGGAGAACTACTGCGGGCCCCGGGATACGTTCAGACCGAGTATGTGGACGGTATGGAAAAGGTCTACGCCGCAGCCGATCTCCTCGTAGCCCGCGCCGGTGCGGCCACGGTGTGCGAGGTGGCAGCCGTGGGTCTCCCCGCGGTGTTCGTGCCCTTGCCCATCGGAAATGGCGAACAGGCGCTCAACGCCCGGTCCCTGGTGGCTGCCGGGGGAGCGGAACTCGTCAAGGATTCCGATTTCACTCCGCAGTTCTACCGTGACACCGTGGCCACGCTCGTCACCGATGCCCCCAGGTTGGACGGGATGGCTCAGGCCTCCGCAGCGCACGGCATCCGCGATGCGGCTCAGACGATGGCGCAGTTGGTTCTGAAACACGCTCAGCAGCGTTAAGTTAGTCACCGACCACTCAACACTTCCCACTTCCCGTTCGGAGGAGACCACCGTGAACTCCCAGGTCCAGCTCGACCCCCACACACTGGGGCGCGTCCACTTCATCGGCATGGGCGGGGCAGGTATGTCCGCGGTGGCGCGACTTCTGCTGGCCCGCGGAGTGGACGTGAGTGGATCCGATGCCAAGGATTCCCAGGGGCTGCGTGAGCTCGAGGAACTCGGTGCCACGGTGTTCGTGGGGCAGCAGGCCCAGAACGTACACGGTGCCGGCACCGTGGTGATCTCCACCGCGATCAAGCCCAGCAATCCCGAGCTCGCTGCTGCGCGTGAGCGAGGCCTGCGGGTGGTGCACCGTTCGGAGGCTCTGGCGTCCGCGATGCACGGTCGACGGGTGGTCGCGGTGGCAGGTACTCACGGTAAGACCACCACGAGTTCCATGACCACCGTGGCCTTCCGCGCGGCGGGCCTGGATCCGTCGTGGGCCATCGGCGCATTCGTCGCCGATCTCGGTGCCAATGCGGGCTTCGCCGACGGCGCATGGTTCGTTGCCGAGGCGGACGAGTCCGACGGCTCCTTCCTGGCCTACCTCCCCGAGATCGCCGTGGTCACCAATGTGGAGCCGGATCACCTGGACCACTACGGATCGGCCGAGGAGTTCTTCGCCTCGTTCGATCGTTTTGCGGAGACCATCCGTCCCGGTGGAACCCTGGTTGCGTGCATTGACGACGAAGGCTCGCGGAACTTGGCCGAGCGGCGTCGTGCGAGCGGAGAGGCCGTGTTGACCTACGGACTGGATTCGTCCGCGGATGTCCGGATCTCGGGTATTGAGGCACGGGGCGTCGGTTCGCACTGCACGCTCACGTTCGCTCTGGCCGGGGGAGAAGCTCGTTCGTTCGAGTTGGACCTCTTGGTGCCCGGTGCGCACAACATTGCCGATGCCGCGGCTGCGTTCACCGCAGGCCTGGCCGCCGGTGCCGAACCCGAGGCCCTGATCGAGGGACTGGGGCATTTCCACGGTTCGGCACGGCGTTTCGATCTGAAGGGAACGGCCCGCGGGGTCCGCGTGTTCGACGACTACGCGCACCACCCGACCGAGGTCCAAGCCGCGCTCAAGGCGGCCCGCGAGGTGGCCGGTGAGCACAAGGTGCACGCTGTCTTCCAGCCACACCTGTACTCGCGCACCCGTGAATTCGCGGCCGAGTTCGCCGCGGCATTGGAGTTGGCCGATCACGCGTACGTCCTGGACGTCTTCGGCGCTCGTGAGGAGCCGATCCCGGGGATCACCGGCCGCAGCATTGCTGATTTGGCACCGTCCGGTCGAGTCGTGTCCACGCCCGAGGCGGAGCAGGCCATCGGCGAAGTCCTACAGACCGCGGCCGAGGGCGACCTCATTCTGACCCTGGGCGCTGGCGACGTCACTGCGCTCGGTCCCAAGATCGTGGACGGGCTGGCGCTCAACTGATGGTCAGGCCCACACCACCGCATCAACCACGCCTGGGATGGGATCCCGATTCAGAGGATGTCCAACCCAACGGACCCGGCGCGGACGACCTTTTCGAGGGCGCCGTTCATGACGACGCGGACGACAACGGTGAGACCGAACCCGTGCGGGTGCACGTCAACGACGAATCCAAGGTCTCGCGCGTCGACACGGGTCAGTTGCAGGAGACTCCGCTCCCGGGTGGCCGGTTCTCGTCGTGGCGGCAGCGTCGCAAGGCGGCCAAGACCGACGCCGCGGAGACGGACGCGGATTCGACCGACCCGGACACAGTGGTTGCCTTTCCCCGTAGTTCCCATCGCCGACGCCGCCGCAATCGTTGGCTGGCGCTGTTCGCTGCGTTGCTCCTCGCGGCGTTGTTCGTGGTCATCGTGTTCTTCTCACCCTTGTTTGCCACGCGTGCCATCGAGGTGGAGGGAGCTCGGCTGACGGACCCCCAGAATGTCGAGGAGGCACTGCAACGGTTCGAGGGTGTTCCTCTGACGCGGATATCCAAGGACGAGGTCCGCGCCGCGGTGGGGGACGTGCCTCAGGTGAAGTCCGTGGACGTGGTGCTGCAACCTCCGCACACCATCACCGTGCAGTTGCACGAGCGGGTGGGCGTTGCCACGGTCCAGGAAGGTCAGGATCTCATCCTGGTCGATTCTCAGGGCCAGCAATTGGCCACCTACGGTGAAGCAGAGCGCCCGGACGTGCCGATGATCGAGGGCGGCCGGGACGTGTTGAGCACCAATAAGTTCGCTGCCATTTCCGATGTGCTCGCGGCACTTCCCGCCAATGTTCTGACGCAGCTCAATACCGCCGCGGCGCCGTCCGAATCATCGGTCGAGCTGACGTTCGCAGACGGTCGCAAAGCCATCTGGGGGGATTCTTCGGACAGCGAGTTGAAAGCTCAAGTACTAGCCGCGCTCGTGAGCGACGAAGAGACTGCCGGCGGCACCGAGTACGACGTTTCAGCGCCACTTCACCCGACGATCAAGTAACCCTTCATTCCCCTCATATCTCAGCTTCAAGCTCACCTTGAATCTGTTGAGATCCGCTGTGACAAGGGGGAGTAGCGACTTATCAGGAAACACAAGCGGTCGTGATATGGAGAACCTGCGGGTGATTGGTACTCTAAGGTCGACATGAAATGCGACATACCCGTTCGCGCATAAATCGCTCAAGTCTCAAGTAATTCTTGAACTTATTGGATTGACGGAACGGATGTCGGTAAGCCCCACGCGAGTTAGGTGCATATGGACTCCTCAACCCCCCAGAACTACTTGGCCGTCATCAAGGTGGTCGGCATCGGCGGCGGCGGTGTCAACGCTGTCAACCGCATGATCGAGGAAGGTCTGCGCGGCGTTGAGTTCATCGCCATCAACACCGATGCTCAAGCACTGCTGATGTCTGACGCAGACGTCAAGCTCGATGTCGGTCGGGAACTGACCCGCGGCCTCGGTGCCGGCGCCAACCCCGATGTCGGACGCCAGGCAGCCGAGGACCACGAAGAAGAAATCCAGGAAGTGCTCAAGGGTGCTGACATGGTCTTCGTGACCGCTGGTGAAGGTGGCGGCACCGGTACCGGTGGCGCGCCGGTCGTGGCTCGCATCGCTCGGTCGTTGGGCGCACTGACCATCGGTGTGGTCACCCGTCCGTTCACCTTCGAGGGTCGTCGCCGTTCCAACCAGGCGGAGAACGGCATCGAGACTCTGCGCGACGAGGTCGACACGCTCATCGTGATCCCCAACGATCGTCTGCTTTCCATTTCGGACCGCAACGTGTCCATGCTGGACGCCTTCAAGTCCGCCGACCAGGTTCTGTTGTCCGGTGTTTCCGGCATCACCGACTTGATCACCACTCCGGGCTTGATCAACCTTGACTTCGCGGACGTCAAGTCCGTGATGCAGGGCGCAGGTTCCGCTCTCATGGGTATCGGTTCCGCACAGGGTGAGGATCGCGCCGTCAAGGCCGCGGAACTCGCCATTGCCTCGCCGCTGCTCGAAGCGTCCATCGATGGTGCCCACGGTGTGCTGCTGTCCATCCAGGGTGGTTCCGATCTCGGTCTGTTCGAGATCAACGAGGCCGCTCGCTTGGTGCAGGAAGTGGCCCACCCCGAGGCCAACATCATCTTCGGTGCAGTGATCGACGATGCCCTGGGCGACCAGGCCCGCGTGACCGTGATCGCCGCTGGTTTCGATTCCGTGTCCCAGGAGACCAACGCCAACAACTCCTCCCCGGCGGAGCGTCAGGCGGCTAACACCCGTGCAGCCTTCGGTGGCGATGCCTCGCGTCCTTCGGGCGTGGGCCGTTCCCCGCAGCGCGGCGGTTCCTCCTACGGCAACAACAACTCCCAGTCCTTCGGCTCCCGCCAGTCGCAGGAAGATGACATCCCGGACGACGCCGGATTCGACGTTGACCTGCCCGCGGAGGGCGAGTCCTCGAACTCCTCGTCCAACTCGTCCCGCAAGGATTCCCTGGACTTCCCGGATTTCCTGAAGTGAGTTGAGCGGGCCCCGCCCGCCGGGTTGACCCCCGAAAGAGTGGATCACGGGGTGGGTATCGCCAAGCGGTACCCACCCCGTTGTCATGTGGTGAGGAGTTGATGGGTCGTGTGGTTCACCGACCGGCACGCGGGAGCGGCCATTGCGTTTACGGACGCATCAGAAGGCAATGTCGCGGCGCACACGGGGGAGGACCCCGCCAGAGTTGCAGCTCACCGAGCTGCACTGGAGGAGACCCTCGGCTTACCCGCCGATTCCCTGAGATTCATGCGCCAAGTTCACGGAACGACCGTGGTGTCCTTCTCCGCTCGACCCTCCGGCCAAACGGACGACCACCCGGGTTCCTCGGTGGGCGAAGCACCAGAGGCCGATGCCGCGATCAGCGATGACGGAACACCCCTGGCCGTGCTCACTGCGGATTGTCTTCCCGTGGTTTTCGTCGCCGAGCGCCCCAGGACAGCCGTTCCACTCACGGCCGTGGCCCACGCCGGCCGGCGGGGGCTGCTGGACGGCGTTCTGCAGAACACGGTGCGAGAACTGCGCGAGCGCGGTGCTCAGACCATCACGGCCTGGGTGGGCCCGGCGATCTGCGGATCCTGCTATGAAGTCCCGGAAGCGATGCGGGCCGAATCGGCTGAGCTACTACCAGGGATTGAGACCGAGACCTCGTGGCAGACCCCCGGTCTCGATCTTCCTCGTGCTGCGCGTACCCTGCTCGAAGATCTCCAGGTGCAGGTCGCCGACACGGGCGCTGATCGTTCGGCATGGTGCACCCTGGAGCATGAAGCGCTCTATTCCTATCGGCGCGATAAGACGACTTTTCGCCTCGCTGGTGTCGTGTGGGTGCCCTCGGTAGCCACCACCGCGGGAAAGGACACACCGTGACCCCCTCCGAAGACCATGTTCAGAGCATCGATGACGGCGCGCGCACCGCGGAACTGGCCCAGCGTTTGTCCGCGGTCAGACAACGAATCCTCGACGCCGCCGAACAACGTGGCGAGGATCGCGCCCACGGGGGCGAACTTCCGTCGCTGATCGTGGTCACCAAGTTCTTCCCCGCACAGGATGTCGTGAGGCTGCGAGATCTGGGGGTGCGCGCCGTCGGCGAGAACAAGGACCAGGAAGCGCTGCCCAAGGCGCACGAGGTCTCGCAGGTATTGGCCCAGCGTGATCCCGAGGTGAGTGAACCCGTGTGGCATTTCATCGGCCAATTGCAGTCCAACAAGGCCAAGCGCGTGGTCCGGTACGCAACATGGGTGCATTCCGTGGATCGTGAGTCATTGGTTACCGCTCTGGGCAAGGCGGTGGGTAATCATCGCGCGGCCGCGGACAACGGCGACGTCGCCCCCGGCCCGTGCGCTACAGCGGAACTGAAGTGCTGCATCCAGGTCAATCTGGACCCGGCTGCGGACGAGGATTCACAGCGCGGGGGAGCGCACCCGTCCCGAATGGCGGAGCTTGCGCAGCAGATCACCGACACTCCCGGCTTGGAACTCGCCGGAGTAATGGCAGTGGCCCCCAAAGAAGGCGAGCCACGCGAGGCATTCGAGCGCCTGTGGGAGATCTCCCAGCTACTGCAAAGTGACTACCCCGGTGCGACCGCCGTCTCGGCGGGCATGAGTGGAGATTTGGAAGCCGCTGTCGCGGCGGGGGCTACTCACGTGCGGATCGGCTCGGATGTCCTCGGGGCACGTCCCACCGTGCGGTAGCGTAATGAGAGATAATTTTACGGGTGACGATTTTTTCCCACCCGTCCAGTGATTGAGGAGAGACTATGGCCGGAGCGCTGCGTCGTACCATGATCTATCTCGGTCTCGCCGAGACCGACGACGACTACACCTCCGAAGAGACCAGCCGTCCCCGGGAAGTCACACAGACACCGGCAAGCGGTTCCACCGCAGCAGTCGGTGAGACCGGAAACGGTGTCGCCGCACGTCGTTCCCCCGAATATCGAGCCCCCGTGACGCCCATCAGAAGGGCCCCCAGTTCCCGAGAGGACGACAGCGAATTGCGCACCATCACCACTGTGCACCCCCGCTCCTACAACGATGCCAAGTCGATCGGCGAGGCATTTCGTGACGGCACCCCCGTGATCATGAACGTCTCCGACATGGGGGAGGCGGAAGCCAAACGTCTGGTGGACTTCGCAGCCGGTCTGGTATTCGCCCTGCACGGTTCGATCGAACGGGTCACCGCTAAGGTGTTCTTGCTCACCCCCTCCTACGTGGAGGTTCGCGATCAGGGACACACCAGTGACATCGACGACGACACCGAGTCCTACGAACAGGCCGAGGGCTGATCGTGGATCTTCTCCTCTCCGTTCTGTACCTGCTGGTCCATCTCGTCTATGTGGCGCTGCTGGGCCGACTCGTGCTGGACTGGGTACAGATGTTTGCCCGTCATTGGCGGCCCAAGGGCCTGATGCTGATTGCGGCGTCGGTCATCTACTCGGTCACGGACCCGCCCATGAACTTGTTGCGACGGGTGGTGCCGCCGCTGCGATTCGGTGGCGTGGCCCTGGACTTGGGTTTCCTGATCCTGGTCTTCGCAGTCAGCATCATCCAATCGATCCTGTGGGGCATGCTGTTGCGGGGATAAGTGGTGGGTGACACCCCGATAACCGAGCGTTGGTTACGCCGTAGTTGTATCCTTAGCGTTAAATATCTTGACCGAGGCCTGGCATTCGCGGCTTGATTAGAAGTAGGAGTGAAGCACTCACATGACTTTGACACCAGAAGACGTCATTAATAAGCGGTTCCAGCCCACCAAGTTCCGTGAGGGATACGACCAGGACGAGGTCGATGACTTCCTGGACGAGATCGTGGTCGAGCTGCGCCGTCTGAACCAAGAGAATGAGGATCTGCGTAAGCAGGTCGAGACTGCTGGCGGTCAGGTTGCTCCCGAGCAGCGCAGCGATTCCGCAGCGTCTGCGCCGGTCGCTCCGGAAGAAACGAAGCTGGCCGCCGCGCCTTCCGAAACGCGCGAGGCACCCGCCCCCGTGGCGGCTGCGACCACCACTACGGCTGCTCCCGCTGCTACGGAGACCACCCAGCCCCGTACGGAGTCCGCGGAGTCTGCCGCCGGTGTGCTCGCCATGGCTCAGAAGCTGCACGACGAGTACGTTGCCCAGGGCCGTTCCGAGCGCGAACGTCTCATCTCCGAGGGCCGCACCCAGGCCGACAAGCTCGTGTCGGACGGCAAGCGCACCAAGGAAGAGACCCTCTCCACTCTCGAGAAGGAGAAGTCCCGCCTGGAGGCTTCCGTCAGCGAACTGCGCACCTTCGAGCGCGACTACCGCAGCAACCTCAAGAACTTCATCAACGGTCAGCTGCGTGACATCGATTCCACCGGATCCCTGGCGCCCAGCAATGCGCCGTCCGGTAACGCGTCGAACCGCACCGTGGTCAAGTAACACTCGGTGTCGCATCAAGCTCGCGAGACAGCGGCGGCTCCTACTCCTTCGGGTCGGGGCCGCCGCTGCCTCATTCTGTCCCTGGCTGTGGCCGCATTGATTTACGGCGCAGACCAGATCACCAAGTTGTGGGTAGTGGCCGAGTTACCGCTCGGGCAACAGTTCCCGGTGATTCCTGGTCTGCTGTGGTGGCAACACATCCGTAACAGCGGCGCGGCCTTCTCCTTGGGATCGGATTACACCTGGATCTTCACGGTCGTCATGGCCGTGGTGGTGGTTTATATTGCCTTCATCCTGCGCAAGGTGCAGCACCCGTTGTGGGCTGTCGGTCTCGGTCTGGTGCTCGGTGGAGCCGCGGGGAACCTCACGGACCGCTTGTTCCGCGAACCGAGTTTCGGCCAGGGACACGTGGTCGATTTCATCGCGGTCCCGAATTTTGCGATTTTCAACCTGGCCGACTGCGGCGTGGTGGTGGGTATCGCGGTGATCATGGTTCTGATCCTGGGCGACCGTGACCTGGCGCAACCAACACGACGCCGCGGCGTCGAGCCCCCGGCAGCCGCCACGAACGATCTTGAGACCGAAGGACCCGCCCCTAAGAATGACTGACTTCCGCACTCGCCCCACAGGTTCCGAACCAGAGTTTGTTCCGGAACGGTTCACCGTGTCCGACGAGCTCGATGGCGCCCGCGCCGACGCCGCCGTGGCGGCGTGGACGGGACTGTCCCGTTCCGCGGCGGCCCAATTGTGTGCCGAGGACCGGGTGCTGTTCAAGGGCCGACCGGTGGCCAAATCCCATCGCGTGGAGACGTCGGAGACGTACGTGGTGGAGGTTCCCGTACCGGAAGATCCCACACGCATCGCTCCGCAGCACGTGGCGGATCTGCAGCTGGTTCATGTCACACCGAGTTACGTTGTGGTCGACAAACCGGCTGGAGTGGCGGCTCACCCGTCGCCAGGGTGGAAGGGACCGACCGTGGTCGGAGCGCTGGCAGGAGCCGGTGTGTCCATTTCGACTTCGGGCGCGCCCGAACGGCAAGGGATCGTGCACCGCCTGGACGTTGGAACTTCCGGACTCATGGTGGTCGCCCGCGATGAGAACGCGTACACGGTGCTCAAACGCGCGTTCAAGGAGCGCACGGTGACCAAGGTCTACCACACGGTGGTGCAAGGGATTCCCGATCCCCTCAAGGGTACGATCGATGCCCCGATCGGTCGCCACCCCGGACACGAATGGCGCTTCGCCGTGCTCGAGGACGGCCGAGATTCCATTACTCACTACGAGGTGCTCGAAGCCTTCGGGCGAGCGTCTCTGGTGGAGGTGCACCTGGAAACGGGGCGGACGCACCAGATCCGCGTGCACTTCTCGGCGCTCAAGCACGCGTGCGCCGGAGACCTCACGTACGGGGCGGATCCTGCCCTGTCGGCTGGACTCGGCCTTACTCGACAGTGGTTGCACGCCAAGAAACTCGGCTTCGCCCACCCGGAGACGGGGGAGTACGTCGAGTATGAGAGCGCCTACCCGGCAGACCTCTCGTTCGCCGTGGAAACCCTGCGGGACGGCGGGCCACAACTCTGACCGCGCCGGGACCGTGGCCGATACGGCCCGTGACCGGCGGCAACCGGACGGCGGAGCGGCGTCGTCGGCTATCTGTGCGGGGTGAGGCATAGATCGCGTCCGCCGGAACGTGAGCTTGTCGTGAACCCGTCCTAGACTGGTCCGGTGACCACGGCGACCAGCAAAAAAGGCTTTACCCACCTCCACGTACACACCGAGTATTCAATGCTCGACGGTGCTGCACGCCTGGACGATCTGTTCGAGGAATGTCACCGTCAGGGCATGGACTCGCTGGCCACCACGGACCATGGGTTCGTGTTCGGGGCGTTCGATTTCTGGAACCGTGCCCGCAATGCCGGTATTAAACCGATCATCGGGGTCGAGGCCTATCTGACCCCGGGAACCGCGCGCCAGGACCGCTCCCGTGTGAAATTCGCTGACGGTGGCCGTGACGACGTGTCCGGTGGTGGTGCCTACACCCACATGACGCTGCTGGCCGAGACGAGCCAGGGCATGCAGAACCTCTTCCGTGCCTCGACCAAGGCGTCGTTGGAAGGGCAGCTCTACAAGCCGCGTATGGACCGGGAACTGCTGAACCAGTACGGCAAGGGCCTGATCGCAACCACCGGTTGTCCCTCCGGTGAAGTGCAGACGCGCCTGCGCCTGGGACAGTACGACCAGGCCGTGCAGGCAGCAGCCGAGTACCGCGATATTTTCGGCGCCGAGAATTTCTACTGCGAGCTCATGGACCACGGTCTGGGCATCGAGAAGCGCGTCACGGCGGACCTGTTGAAGCTCGCCAAGGAACTCAACCTGCCGCTCGTGGCCACCAACGACCTGCACTACACCCACGCTGAGGACGCCAAGTCCCACGCGGCGCTGCTGTGTGTGCAGTCCGGTTCCACGCTGCAGGACCCCAAGCGCTTCAAGTTCGACGCGGACGAGTTCTACCTCAAGTCCCCGGAGCAGATGCGCGAGCTGTTCCGCGATTTCCCGGAAGCCTGCGACAACACGCTGGAAATCGCCGAGCGCTGCAACGTGGAATTCGACACCTCTGCCAACTACATGCCTCGGTTCCCCGTGCCGGAAGGTGAGACGGAGGAATCCTGGTTCGTCGAAGAGGTCGAGAAGGGACTGCACTACCGATTCCCCAACGGCATCCCCGATGACGTCCGCGAGCAGGCGGAGTACGAGAAGGGCATCATCATCCAGATGGGCTTCCCGGGGTACTTCCTGGTCGTGGCGGACTTCATCAACTGGGCCAAGGACAATGGCATTCGCGTGGGTCCCGGTCGTGGTTCCGGTGCGGGTTCCATGGTCGCGTATGCCATGCGCATCACCGAGCTCAACCCGCTCCAGCACGGACTGATCTTCGAGCGCTTCCTCAACCCGGACCGCGTGTCCATGCCTGACTTCGATGTGGACTTCGATGATCGGCGCCGTTCGGAAGTCATCCACTACGTGACCGAGAAGTACGGCGACGAGCGCGTGGCCATGATCGTCACCTACGGCACCATCAAGGCCAAGCAGGCACTCAAGGACTCCTCCCGCGTGCTCGGCTACCCGTTCTCGATGGGCGAGAAGCTCACCAAGGCCATGCCGCCGGACGTCATGGGCAAGGGCATCTCGCTCAAGGACGTCTACGACCAGGACGCCAAGCGCTACGACGAGGCCGGCGAGCTTCGTGACACCCTGGCCGACGATCCGGAATCCATGAAGGTGTTCGAGACCGCCCAGGGTCTGGAAGGGCTCAAGCGTCAGTGGGGTGTGCACGCGGCCGGTGTGATCATGTCCTCGGATCCGCTCATCGACATCATCCCGCTGATGCGTCGCGAGCAGGACGGCCAGGTGATCACCCAGTTCGATTACCCCACGTGCGAAGGCCTGGGGTTGATCAAGATGGACTTCCTGGGGCTGCGAAACCTCACCATCATTTCTGACGCCATTGAGAACATTGCGCTCAACCGTGACGGGTACGTGCTCGACCTGGAGCAGTTGGACGTGGACGACAAGGAGTCCTACGACCTGCTGGCCCGCGGTGAGACGCTGGGCGTGTTCCAGCTGGACGGCGGGCCCATGCGCCAGCTGCTCAAACTCATGCGTCCCGACAACTTCGAGGACATCTCCGCGACCATCGCTCTGTACCGTCCGGGTCCCATGGGTGCCAACTCCCACACCAACTATGCGCTGCGTAAGAACGGTGCACAGGAAATCACGCCCATCCACCCGGAGTTGGAAGAACCGCTCTCGGAGATCCTGGACACCACCTACGGCCTGATCGTGTATCAGGAGCAGGTGATGGCGATCGCGCAGAAGGTGGCCGGTTACTCACTGGGCCAAGCGGATATTCTGCGCCGTGCCATGGGTAAGAAGAAGAAAGCGGAGCTGGACAAGCAGTACAAGGGCTTCCACCAGGGCATGATCGACCGCGGTTATTCCGAGGCTGCCATCAAGTCACTGTGGGACATCCTGCTCCCGTTCTCGGACTACGCGTTCAACAAGGCGCACTCCGCAGCCTACGGTCTGGTGTCGTACTGGACCGCGTATCTCAAGGCGCACTACCCGGCCGAATACATGGCTGCGCTGCTCACCTCTGTTGGCGACGACAAGGACAAGCTCGCCCTCTACCTGACCGAGTGCCGCCACATGGGCATCACCGTGCTCCCGCCGGACGTCAACGAGTCCGAACTGAACTTCACGCCCGTCGGCAAGGACATTCGTTTCGGCATGGGCGCGGTGCGCAACGTGGGCGCCAACGTAGTCCAGGCCATGGTCAACGCTCGTAACGAGAAGGACAAGTTCACTTCATTCAATGACTTCCTGGCCAAGGTTCCCGCGGTGGTCTGCAATAAGCGCACCATCGAGTCGATGATCAAGGCAGGCGCCTTCGATCAGCTCGGTCACACCCGCCGAGGGTTGGTCATGTGCCACGAACAGGCCGTGGAAGACGTGGTCGCCCAGAAGAAGAAGGAGGACAACGGCGAGTTCACGTTCGATCTCTTCGCCATGGGCGGTTCGGAAGATCCCGAGGCAGAGACGTTCTCGGTCGAGGTGCCGGACGTTCCCGAGTGGGAGCGCAAGGACATGTTGGCCTTCGAACGCGAAATGCTGGGTCTGTACGTCTCCGACCACCCGTTGCGCGGGCTCGACGACGCCCTGAGCCAGTACACAGACACGGCCATCCAGCCGCTGTTGTCCGATGACAACAACCGGCCCGACGGCGCCATTGTCACGGTCGGTGGCATGATCACGTCCCTGTCCCGGCGGATCGCCAAGACCTCCGGTAACGCGTATGCGCGAATCGAGCTGGAGGACCGTTCCGGTTCCATCGAGATCATGTTCTTCGGTAAGGCCTATGCCCCAATCGCCGGTGTGCTGGCGGAGGACCTGATCTGCGTGATCAAGGGCCGCATGCAGCGCCGGGATGACGGCTCCATCTCGATCTCGGCCCAAGAACTCACGGTTCCCGAACTCAGTGTGGACGGTTCCGCCGGTCCGGTGTGCGTGGCATTGCCCGAACACCGCGCCACGGAAGCCACCATCCGCCAGATCGGGGAAGTGCTGCGCAACCACCGCGGTGAGTCGGAGGTCCGCATCCATTTGGACACCCACCGGTCCCTGCAGGTGCTGCGCCTGGGTCCGGAATACCGGGTCAATCCCACCCCGGCCTTGTTCGGCGACCTCAAGGTGTTGTTGGGCCCGGCCTGTCTGGAAGCGTGACGGGGTACCTGAAAGCTTTGACTCTCAGAGGTCGGTGCGCCGATGGCTCGAATGCACGGTTCCCGGGATGCCCGGGGGCCGTGCCGCACGCTTGTAGAATGGAAGGGTGACTGAACAAACTCTGGATTCCGCAACCGCAACTACTCCCTCCGGCTTCCTGCGGGTCATCGACCTGCGCGGAAAGCACCTGAGCTGGAACGAGCTGCGTCATGCGGTACCCCGCCAGACGGCGTCGTCCGTCGCGGAGGCTGAAGCCAGCGTGCGTTCGATCATCGAGAACGTCCAGGCTAACGGTGCCGCAGCTATTCGCGAGTACGCCCATAAGTTCGACGGCGTGGATCAAGGGCGGATCAAGGTTGACCCGGCGGAGATTCAGAAAGCCGTGGCCGAGTTGGACCCTGCCGTCCGCAAGGGCCTGGAAACCGCCATCGACCGCACGCGGCGCTTCGCCAAGGCCCAGCGCCCGGCGGACGTGGAAGTGGAGATCGCTCCCGGCGCTGTTCTGAATCACCGCTGGACCCCGGTCAAGCGCGCGGGTCTCTACATTCCTGGCGGACTGGCTGTGTACCCGTCCTCTGTGATCATGAACGTGGTTCCTGCCCAAGCGGCAGGCGTGGAGTCCGTGGTGCTGTGCACCCCGCCGCAGAAGGATTTCGGTGGTCTCCCGCACCCCGTGATTCTGGCCGCAGCCGGACTGCTCGAGGTGGACGAGGTGTGGGCGATCGGCGGTGCGCAGTCGTTGGCCGCCATGGCCTACGGACTGACCGACGGTGAGGACGTGCTGGAGCCCGTGAACACCGTGACCGGTCCCGGCAACATCTTCGTGGCCATGGCCAAGCGTCAGCTGCGCTCCATCGTGGGCGTGGATGCAGAGGCCGGCACTACCGAAATCGCCATCATTGCCGACGAGAGTGCGGATGCCCGGTTTGTGGCCGCAGACCTGATTTCCCAGGCCGAACACGATCCGGACGCCGGTTCGGTGCTGATCACTGATTCCGCCGAGCTTGCTCAACAGGTCGAGGCCGAATTGGCCGCTCAGGTGGCCGAAGCCAAGCACCAGGAACGCATCGGGATCGCCCTGCGCGGCCCTCAATCGGGTGTGGTGCTCACGGACAACTTGGATCGTTCCATTGAGGTCGCTGATGCGTACGCCGCCGAGCACTTGGAAATCCACACCGAGAACGCTCGTGAGGTAGCCGGCCGAGTGCGCAATGCCGGTGCCATTTTCATCGGTTCCTACAGCCCCGTTCCGCTGGGCGATTACGCGGCAGGCTCGAACCACGTGCTGCCGACCGGTGGCACTGCGGTCTTCAACTCAGGTCTGCACGCGGCGTCGTTCATGAAGGCCGTGCAGGTCATTGAGTACAGCCAGGATGCTCTGGCCGAGCTCGAGGACGACATCGTGGCACTCGCGGACAGCGAGGACCTGCCGGCCCACGGCCGCGCGGTGACCATTCGCTCCGAAGCATCCGGCCGGGAAGGCTGATCCGTGCACTGCCCGTTCTGCCGACACAACGACTCCAAGGTGGTCGATTCTCGGACCACCGATGACGGCACGGCCATTCGACGGCGCCGTCAGTGCACGGAGTGCGGGCGCAGGTTCTCCACGCTGGAGACCACCTCGATCTCGGTGATCAAACGCTCCGGCGTTACGGAGCCGTTCAACCGGCAGAACATTGTCAACGGAGTTCGCAAGGCGTGCCAGGGTCGGCCAGTGAGCGAGGACGACCTGGCCATGCTCGCCCAGGAGGTCGAAGAATCGGTGCGAGCTTCCGGTTCGGCTGAGATCGACGCCCACGACGTGGGCCTGGCCATCCTCACCCCGCTGCGTCGCCTGGACGTGGTGGCCTACTTGCGATTCGCCTCGGTGTACCAGGCCTTCGAGGGTCTCGAGGACTTCGAGCGCGCCATCGACGTGCTGCGGGACCAGCAGGCCGAGCTGGCCGGTCAGCAGACCTTGGTTCCGGATACCTCCCGGCGTAACACCGCTCCCGCCGCACGACGCCGCCCAGCGCGCAGGCCATCGCAAGGCACCGCAGCGGCGTCGTCATCGGCTACGGCCAACGAAGCGGGGGAGAGCGACGAATCCAAGCCACGCCGGAAGCGGGCTGCCAAGAAGCAGCAAGAGTCGGCCACGCAGCCGCGTTTGCTCTAGCGGCAGCCCCCATCGCCTACTCTGGGCAACAGAACTCCCAGTTGAACCCCGGTGCCGAAGGGAACGTGCGTGGCCAAAAATCCGGAACAGCTCCCGCCGTACAAGAAGTGGGACTGGCTGTGGCGGTCGACCTTCGAGTTGGAATACCGGGGTTCGATGCTGGTTGCGGACGTGGATTTCTTCGATTTCTCGGAGAAGATCCGGTTGTACCGGGACGGCGAATTCGTGGCCGTGGACAGCTCACCCGCTCGATTAAGCGTGGATGATCATGCGACCGTGGAGGCGGCTTTGTCGCTGTACGGCATGCAGTACGTGCGACTGGTGCATCTGGACGGCCGCCCCGCCGAATCCTTCCGGCCGAGCGCGGGAACGGGGGAGGACCGACGTGCGAAATTCTCGGCCTACCATCCGACCGCTGACACGATCATCTCTGCGTGTTCATGGATTGTGTTGGTCCTGGCACTCGTCACGCAGATTCCCGAACTTCTGAATGTTGTCGGTCGACTTCTCGACTTCACCGTTCCCACGTTCGATCTGCCGGGCTGGTTGAACACCGCTCTGCAGATCGCTGGCATCCTGGCCGGACTGGACCGCGCGTTGCGGATGAAGTTCAATCGCTGGATCGACGACACACACCTGTAGGTGCCGTCCGGGAAGTTCGCAGCCTGGCCGGTAAGAATACGGCGCACACCAATTCAAGGAGATTCTCATTATGCGCGGTGTCATGATTCACGCCCCCGGTGATATCCGAGTGGAAGACCGCCCGGACCCGGTTATCGAGGAGCCCACGGACGCCATCATTCGCATGGCTGCCACGTGCATCTGCGGTTCCGATCTCTGGCCCTACCGCGGCTACGGAGACATCCCCGAACCCGCGCCCATGGGCCATGAGTACGTTGGCGTGGTTGAGGAAATCGGTGCTGACGTCAAGAACGTCAAGGTCGGGGATTTCGTGATCGGGTCTTTCTTCGCCTCGGACAACACGTGCGAAATCTGCCAGGACGGCTACCAGAGCCGCTGCGTGAACAACGTGGGCATGGGCGGGATTGGCACACAGTCGGAGTACGCACGTATTCCTCTGGCCGACGGCACCCTCGTCGCCACCCCGTCCCAGCCGACCGACGAGCAAATTCCTCATCTACTGGCGGCTTCGGACGTCCTGGGTACGGGCTGGTTCGCCGCGGTGGCGGCCGAGGTCGGTCCGGGCAAGACAGTTGCGGTGGTCGGCGACGGCGCCGTGGGACTTTCCGGGGTTCTGGCTGCCAAGCAGCTGGGCGCCGAGAGAATCATTGCGATGAGCCGACACAAGGACCGTCAGGCCCTGGCCACAAAGTTCGGTGCCACCGACATCGTGGAAGAGCGTGGAGACGCCGGCGTCGAGAAGATCAAGGAAATGACCGGGGGACTGGGCGCGCACTGCGTAATCGAGGCTGTAGGCACTCAGGAGGCCATGCAGCAGGCCATCAAGTCCACGCGTCCGGGCGGGCACGTGGGTTTCGTGGGTGTCTCACATGGAGTGTCCATCGACGGCGGTCAGCTCTTCATGTCCGAGGTGCACCTGCACGGCGGCCCCGCGCCGGTGCGCCGGTTCCTGCCGGAACTGATCGACTTGATCATGAAGGGTGAGATCACCCCGGGTGATGTCTTCGACCTGACGCTCCCGCTAGAACAGGCCGCGGAGGGCTACACGGCCATGGACGAACGCCGAGCCACCAAGGTGTTGCTGACGCTCTGATCGGTCAGCGGACCGGATCCGCAGCCGCGCCGTCGGTCGCCGGGTCCTCGAGCGGTGCGCCGCCCAGGGCCTGCTCCTGCCAGTGGGTAACCACCCAGCGGTCGTCAGAGCCCTCGATGATCACGGCACCGGTGTTGGAAAGCGCGTTGTGCGCCACGAAGTCCACGCCGATGTTCTCGCACCGGGCCGCGGTCCAGGCACGAATGATGGCGCCGTGGGAGACCAGGATGGGAACCTCTCCCTCCGCGGCGCCCTCGACGGCTTCCGTGACGACGGCGCTGAATCGACGGATCACGTCGTGGCCGTCTTCTTCGGAGCCCGGGATGCGAGCGTTCCAGTCACCCGCGGACCAGCCCACGGCGGTGCGGACATACGTCTGAATGGATTCTTCGTCGCTGGCCATTTCCAGGTCTCCCGCCGAGATCTCGCGGAGACCTTCGCGCACCAGAGGTTCCAGGCCGAAGTGGCGAGCCAGGGGAGCGGCGGTCTGCTGCGTCCTCACGAGATTGGACACGAACATCGTTCGGACTGGTTCACGCCCTAATGTGTCCACCAGCGCGTCGGCCTGTTCCCGCCCGAGTTCCGTGAGGTCAGCGCCGGGGGCGGCCGTGTCCAGGTTGTGGCCCACATTGGAGCTGGTTTGACCGTGTCGAACGAGGATGAGCCGCAAGGGTGAAGACACCTTTCAATGGTGGGAGCGCGAAACCGAAACCGTGTGGCTCAACGCATGTCCCACCATTCTGACCGGTGTTGTGTGCCAAGTGAAACCGAGGTCAGGACTCCCGCAGCGGGAACCCCTAGTGGTGACCTCACCGCAGGTCTAGTGTCCAAGGCATCAGCAACCGGTTGCCTTGCCGTGCGTGGGACAGCCCACATGAACGGAGAACGCCATGAATGCGAATGGCACCAAGGACCCGGTCCGGGTCATGCAACGCATGTTCGACGAAGGTTTCGCCACCGGTGACGGGACCGTGGCGGATGAACTATGTTCCGCGGACATGATCGACCACCAGTTCGGTTTGGCGGGCACGGGCGCGGAAGCTATTGAGCATGTGAAGGCATCGATGGCTGACGTGCACGGAGCCTTCCCGGACATCAAGTTCACCATCGAGGATTTTGCGACGACACCCGGCCCGAACGGTGACACCGTGTGGGTCCGTGCTCACGGGCACGGTACCAATACCGGTCCGTTTTTCGGACCGCCCACCGGCCGAGAAGTGGATTTCACCGTGATCGACGTGGCCCGCGTGGTTGACGGACAGATCGTCGAGCACTGGGGAGTTCCGGACCGCTTCGCCCTGCTGGCCCAAACCGGCGTTCTGGATCGATTGACGGCCCAGTCCTGAGCCATGATTTGGGTACCGGCGCGTCAAGGAACTGCGTTGACCGGCTATCGATAAGGGCGGACAAAGGCATATGACCCGGAAATGCAGAAGAGACCACCGAACGGTGATCTCTTCTGCGTTGTTTCGGTGGGCCCTACCGGGATCGAACCGATGACATCTACGGTGTAAACGTAGCGCTCTACCAGCTGAGCTAAAGGCCCTTTTATAATCGGGTGGACATAACTGATACAGCTGCCAGCACCCGATTGGGGTATAGCTTACCTGCACGTAGGTAGTTTCTGACAAGTGCAACCGAACGTTCGGTTATGTGTCGTTGATCACTCATTTAATGACCTCTGATCTGCTGCAACAGGTGGATGTGAGTGGGTTAACACCTCGTCGAGTGGCACAAAGGGGCAACCATGCGTTAACGTTGTAGTCACGAACGCACCGAAAGGTGCTTTCGAGCCAGGGGACGCTGGTGCGCTAGATCGCTTTCGGGCGTGACAGATACGGCGGTTCGATTCCGTCGGTCTCCACCGCTGAAACCCCGGACCTCAACGGTCCGGGGTTTTCTCTTGCCCAATTGTGAGCGTGGGAACAAAGGGCAATCCCTGCTCACACCCCCACGCGATGCGTAGGCTTATGCCATGGCTGCAGATAAGAAAGCTCAAATTGGTGTCACCGGTCTCGCGGTGATGGGCGCAAACCTCGCCCGTAACTTCGCTCGTCACGGCTACACCGTGGCCCTCCACAACCGTTCCGTGGGTAAGACGGACGCTCTCATCGAGGAACACGGTTCCGAGGGCGATTTCATCCGCACGGAAACCATGCAGGAACTGGTGGACTCCTTGGAGAAGCCACGCCGCATCCTGGTGATGGTCAAGGCGGGCGCCCCCGTGGATTCCGTGATTGAACAGCTCACCCCGCTGCTCGACAAGGACGACATCATCATCGATGGCGGCAACTCCTATTTCCAGGACACGCGCCGGCGTGAACGCGAGTGCGCCGAGAACGGCCTGCACTTCGTGGGTATTGGCGTCTCCGGTGGCGAAGAGGGCGCGCTCAACGGCCCGTCCATCATGCCGGGCGGTTCCGAGGAGTCCTACAAGTCGTTGGGCCCCATGCTTGAGGACATCTCGGCCAAGGCCAACGACGGCAAACCGTGCTGCGCCTGGATCGACACGGACGGCGCCGGGCATTTCGTCAAGATGGTTCACAACGGCATCGAATACGCGGACATGCAGGTCATCGGCGAGGCACATGAGCTACTGCGTTCGGTGGCCGGTCTGGAACCCGCCGAACAGGCGGATGTCTTCGACGAGTGGAACAAGACCGAACTCTCCTCCTACCTCATTGAGATCACCGCGCACGTACTGCGTCAGGTGGACGCCAAAACGGGCAAGCCCTTCATCGACATCGTTGCTGATGCTGCCGGTCAGAAGGGCACCGGTCGCTGGACCGTCCAGGAAGCCCTGGAACTCGGTTCGCCGGTCACGGCCATCGCCGAGTCCGTGTTCGCCCGTGCTCTGTCATCCTCTGAGCCCGAAATGCGCCGTGAGGCCCAGGACATTCTGCCCGCCGGTATCGGCGGCACCACCGAGGACGTGGTCAAGGATCCGGAGTTCGTGGAAGACGTTCGCAAGGCGCTCTACGCGTCCAAGTTGGTTTCCTATGCGCAGGGTCTGGACATGCTGACCATGGCCGGCCGCGAGTACGGCTGGGATCTGAACCTCGCGACCATTGCGAGCCTGTGGCGCGAGGGCTGCATCATCCGCGCCGAGCTGCTCAACGTGATCATGGAGGCCTACGCCGGTGACAAGGACCCGCTGAACCTGCTGTTCGCTCCCGAGTTCGTCGCCGCCATGGAAGACTGCCTGCCCGCATGGCGTCGCGTGGTGGCCCGTGCGGTCGAGCGTGGCATCCCGGCGCCGGTGTTCTCCTCGGCTCTGGCCTATTACGACGCGCTGCGCCGTCCGCGCCTCAACGCCGCCCTGACCCAGGGTCTGCGCGACTACTTCGGCGCGCACACCTACAAGCGCGTGGACGATCCCGAGAGCTCGTTCCACGTCCTGTGGAGCGGCGACCGTTCCGAGGTCGTCTCCTGATCCGTAGCTGACACAGCCGACGACGCCGCGGGCCCCCTTTCGTACGAAAGGGGGCCCGCGGCGTCGTCCGCCTGCAAGAAATTCAGTGCATCAGATCCACATGGCGGGATCGATGTACGTGGCTGGATCGACCAGGGGCTCCTGCTTCTCGGGGGTGCGCTGGCGGATCTTGCCCGGAATGCCCGTGACGATCGAGTCCTCGGGAACGTCCTTGACGACCACGGCGTTCGCACCCACGGCCGAATCCGAACCGACCACCAGGGGGCCGAGAATCTTGGCGCCGGCACCGATGGTCACGCGATCACCAATGGTGGGGTGGCGCTTGACGGGCTCCAGCGAGCGTCCGCCCAGGGTCACACCGTGGTAGATCATGACGTCCTCGCCGATCTCTGCGGTCTCACCAATGACCACACCCATGCCGTGGTCGATGAAGAAACGGCGCCCGATGGTGGCTCCGGGGTGGATCTCCACGCCGGTTACCCAGCGGGCGAGCTGCGAGACGGTGCGAGCGAGCAGCTGCTTATTGGGGTCCTGCCACAGCTTGTGGGAGAGTCGGTGGGCCCAGATGGCGTGCAACCCGGAGTAGTTCAGGGCGATCTCCACGTTCGAACGAGCCGCTGGATCGTGGCTGCGGGCAGTTTCGAGATCTTCCTTGAGTCTGCGCCAAACGCTCACGTGTCCGTACCTCTTCTGCTCCGCCCCGTGTCAGGGCCCGATTGATCTCGTGTTGTAGCTGACGCCGGGGCGTCTTTCGTGCCAACGCTACAGAACCTTCATGCTATTCCCGGCCCCGCGACGGGCACGAGTTTCCACAGGTCATGGCGGGGACGCAGCGAAAAACACGCGCGCGGCAGGAACCTCGTGGGTCACCCGCCGCGCGCGTGTTGTCAGCTCATGCGAAGTGGCGCTGGATCAGCCGCGGATGTCTTCGTAGAGCAGGGTGGAGATGTAACGCTCGCCGAAGTCGGGAACGATCGCGACGATGAGCTTGTCGCGGTTCTCTTCCTTACCGGCTTCCTGAAGCGCAGCCCATACTGCTGCACCGGAGGAGATGCCGCCCAGGATGCCCTCGCGGGAGCCCAGCTCGCGAGAGGTGGCCACGGAGTCCTCCACGGTGACGTCGTAGACGTCGTCGTAGATCTCGCGGTCCAGCACGTCCGGAACGAAGTTGGCGCCCAGACCCTGGATCTTGTGGGGTCCGGCCTTGCCCTCGGTGAGCAGCGGGGAATCGGCGGGCTCGACAGCCACCAAACGGATGTCGGACTTCTTCTCGCGCAGGTACTTGCCGGCGCCGGTGATGGTGCCGCCGGTGCCGATTCCGGCCACGAAGATGTCGATCTGACCGTCAGTGTCTTCCCAGACCTCGGGGCCGGTGGTGTTGTAGTGGATCTCGGCGTTGGCCGGGTTGGAGAACTGGCGAGCGAGTACGGCGTTGTCGGTGGACTGCACGATCTCCTGAGCCTTCTCCACGGCACCGCGCATGCCCTCAGCACCCGGGGTCAGCACGATCTCCGCACCGAAGGCGCGCAGCATGACACGACGCTCGGTGGACATGGTCTCGGGCATGGTCAGGATGACCTTGTAACCGCGAGCTGCACCCACCATGGCCAGGGCAATACCGGTGTTACCGGAGGTGCCTTCCACCACGGTGCCGCCGGGCTTGAGCTCACCGGAGGCCTCAGCGGCGTCGATGATGGCCTTACCGATACGGTCCTTGACCGAGTTGGCCGGGTTGTAGAACTCGAGCTTGACGGCGACGTTGCCGGGAAGGTCCTTGTCCAGCTGGTTCAAGCGGACCAGGGGAGTGCCGCCGACGATTTCGGTGACGTTCTCGTAAATCTTGCCCATGGATGTTCTCTCCTGTCGTGGGATCGTGCTGGGAGGTGTGTCAGCACAGAACTGGTTTTCAGCCTAGTGCCGGTGTCGGGTGGATCTCAGTGAGTTAGCCACACAGCGTAATCTTTGCGGACCTTGGCCAACTTGGGGTTGATGATCACCTGGCAGTAGCCGTTGAACGGTTGGTTGCCGTAGAAGTCCTGGTGGAAATCCTCGGCCTCCCACAGTTTCTGGGGTTCCTCGATGGTCGTGACGATCGGGTCCTGGAACAACCGCTGGGCCTTCTTGATGGCCTGCTCGAACAGCGTGCGCTGCTGCTCGTTGGCGGGGAACATCGCAGAGCGGTACTGGGTGCCCACGTCGTAGCCCTGGCGGTTCAACGTGGTCGGATCGTGGCCGGTGAAGAAGAGGTCCAGAATGACATCGGCGGGGACGACCATGGGGTCGAAGGTGACCACCACGGCTTCCGCGTGGCCGGTGGTGCCGGAACACACGGACTCGTAGTCGGGGTGATCGGTGTGGCCCCCGGTGTACACACTGCGGACGTCCTGCACACCGCGGACACGGCGGTAGACGGCATCCAGACACCAGAAGCAACCGCCGGCGAGCACAAAGGTTTCTGTCGAGGAAGAACTCATATTCCGTATAACGCGCAAACCGCCGCACAATTCCCGGCGGTTGGGTTGCGGTCGCTCCTAGGATGGTTCTATGACGTCTGAGGCTCAATCGCAGCACCGTTCGATTCCCACGCTTGAACAGGTGGTGGCCGCGGCGGACTCGCTGTGGCCATTCCGGCTCCAGGAGGAATGGGACGCTTCCGGCTTGGTGACGGGCCGACCCGATCAACCCGTGCAGCGCATCCACTTCGCCGTGGATCCGGTCGCCGCAGTTGTGGAAGAGGCCATCGACCTCGACGCCGATCTGCTGATCACCCATCACCCCCTGCTCATCCGCGGGGTCACCTCCGTTGCAGCCGAGGGTTTCAAGGGCAAGGTCATCCACGACCTGATCGAGAACCGGTGTGCACTCCTGGCCTGCCACACCAACGCGGACTCCGCCCGTCGAGGCGTATCAGACGCCTTGATCGCTGCGGCGGGGGTCAATTCCGACGACGCCGCTCCGCTCGTCCCGGACGCCACGGACCCGGGCGTGGGACTAGGGCGAGTGGGCACGCTGGCTGAAAGCGTGACTCTCCGAGAGCTGGCCGAGCGCCTGGCCACCAATATCCCGGGAACTGCGCAGGGGCTGCGCATCGCGGGTGACCCGGACCGCAAGGTCACCACCATCGCGGTGTGTGGCGGTTCCGGCGACTCGCTGTTCGAACAGGTTCGGGCCACCGGTGCGGACGTGTACATCACCGCAGACCTGCGGCATCACCCGGCATCCGAGGCCCGCGAACACGCTCTGGGACCCGGGGCACACGGAACGCCCGCTCTGATCGACGCCGCGCATTCGGCAAGCGAGGCCCTGTGGCTTCCGTGGGGAGCGGAAGACCTGCAGCGTGCGCTCACCGCCCAGGGATTCGACGTTGAGGTGTACGTCAGCGATCTGCGGACCGACCCGTGGGATTTCCGTGTGGCTTCGCCCAACTCCGATTCCGCGCCGAACCACACTTCAGGAGAGACCTCATGACCGAGCAATACGCCCTGACCGCGCTCCTGGACCTGCAGGCGGTGGATTCCGAAGTGCACGGGATCATGGTCAAGGCCAAGTCCTTGCAGGAATCCGAGCACGTGAAAGCGTTGCTGGCCCGCCGGTCCCGGTCCATTGAGGCGGCCAAGAAACTGGACGCGCAAGGCAAGGAGGCCACGAGCGCCGTCGACACCGCGGAACGCAAGGTGCGGGACATCCAGGCCAAGATCGACAGGGACACCGAGCGTCTCAATCACGGCGGTACGGCCAAGGACCTGATGGGGATCCAGCACGAGATCGACACGCTCACCAAGCAGCGCGGCGAGGCCGAGGAGGCCCAGTACCAGGCCATGGAACATGCAGAGGCGGTGGCCGCGGACCGTGAGCAGAAGCTGCCGCTGCTGCGAGCGGCCGACGCCCAGGCCAGGGAGGCCGTGGCCCAGCGGGACCAGGACCTCGCCGCGTTGAAAGAGCGTCACCAGGAGCTCACCTCACAACGCCCCGGGCTGGTGAGCGCGGTCGGAGACGAGGTGCTGATCAAACGCTACGACTCGCTACGCAACGCACGCGGCGGCGGGCGCATTGCCGTGGCCCGTTTCGAACGGGACACGTGCGGGGCGTGCGGCACGCACATGAGCCCGGGGGATGCCGAAACCATCGTCAATACCCCCGGGGGAAGCATTCCCACGTGCATCGAGTGCTCGGCGCTGCTGGTCCGCTGAGCCCGTTTGGACCCGCGTGAAAACGGGGACGTGCCCGGCGCGATAGGATCGACGCTGGACAGGCGGGCCGGGTGACCGCGCGGTGTGCCTTTTGGCGCGTCTCGAGGAAAGTCCGGGCTCCGCAGAGCTGGATGGTGGGTAACGCCCACTCGGGGAAACCCGCAGGACAGTGCCACAGAAAATAGACCGCCCGCTTCGAGCGGGTCAGGGTGAAAAGGTGGTGTAAGAGACCACCAGCGTGCCGGGTGACCGGTGCGGCTTGGTAAACCCCATCCGGAGCAAGGCCATGCAGGGTACGTTCGAGGGCTGCTCGCCCGAGTGCCCGGGTAGGCTGCTTGAGTCGTGCGGCAACGTACGGCCTAGATGGATGGTCACCACCGCGGTTCGGGTAACCGGCCGCGGCACAGAACCCGGCTCATAGGCCCGCCTGTCCCTCCACTAGACTTCTGGGGTGCTGATTTTGCTACCCCCGTCCGAGTCCAAGACCGTTCCCGCCTCAGACGAACCCGTGTCCTTCGAGACACTGAGCTTCCCGGGCCTCACAAAGTACCGTGAGCATTTGGCGACCACACTGGCTCGCGTGAGCGGCCAGAAGAACGCGTTGTCCGTTCTGGGGGTGGGGGAGTCCTTGGGCGCCGACGTCGCTCGCAACCGTGAGCTTCTGACCGCACCTTCCGGCCCGGCGCTGTCCGTCTACACCGGCGTTCTCTACGACGCTCTCGACGCTGATTCCCTGACAGGGGTCGCTCATGAGGTCGCAGATCGTTCGCTAGTCGTGATCTCTGCATTGTGGGGAGCCGTTCGACCCACCGATCACATTCCCGCGTATCGACTGTCGATGGGCACGGATCTACCGCGCCACGGGAAGCTCAACACGTGGTGGAAGCCTCGCCTGGCACCGGTGCTGGACCAGGTGGCAGCCGAGCAGGTGATCGTGGATTGCAGGTCGGCCGCGTACGCGGCGGCGTGGAAAGCCCCTGCCCCTCACACGATTGCGGTGCGAGTGGAGCAACTCAATGAGGCGGGTCAGCGTTCTGTGGTGTCGCACAACGCGAAGCTCACGCGAGGCTTGGTGGCCCGGTTCTTGTGTGAATTCGAGGCTGAACACGGTCCGATCGAGACGGTTGACGCCGTCCGGGATGCGCTGAGCACGCGCTGGACCGTTGAATTGACCGAACCCACGGCCCGCAAGGCTGGAACCCTGACCGTGGTACTCGATCCACCGACCCGCTGACCGGCGGGGGCGTGGTTCAGAACTGTGGAGCTGTCGAGGAAACCCACCAGGAGCGGGTTTTGAACGTCAGTGACCGAAGGGGTCTTCGTCCTCGCCCGGCATCCAGATGGAATCGCCGGACCACTCTTCGTTCTTGATGGCTTTCTTGGCCTTCTTGCCCCACTTGGTGTTGAGCCGGTCCACGTAGAGTTTGCCGTCCAGGTGGTCGTATTCGTGCTGCATGACGCGTGCGAACCAGCCGTTGGCCTCGAAAGCAACGGGGTCGCCGTTCTCATCCTGGCCGGCAATGCGGACCCAATCGGCACGCTTGAGCGGCCACGAGTAGCCGGGGACGGAGAGGCAGCCCTCGGATTCTTCGTCAGGATCGGGGGCGATCTCTGAGATCTTGCCGGGGGTCAGCACCGGGTTGACCAGGACGCCGCGCGGCGCCACATCGTCATCGTTGTCGAACACGTAGGTGAAGATCCGTAGCCCCACGCCGATCTGTGGCGCGGCTAGTCCCACACCGTGGGCCGCATCCATGGTCTCGTACATGTCCGCGATCAGTTCGCGCAGTTCATCGTTGAACTCGGTGACCTTCGCCGCGGGACGGTGCAGCACCGGGTTCCCGGTAATAACGATGGGGCGAATGGCCATGGTGAAGTTCCTCACGCGATGCTGTTGGGGTGGTCGGTCCGCAGGTAAATATATCGCGTGCGGGGTTGCGTCGAAAGGTCCCCATACCTGCGGCTAACATTAAGCCTGCTGAATATCTCCCCCGCAGGGGTGTGGTGCATTGTTCAGCAGCCGTTATGAACTGTCCGACGGGCCAAAATTATCTACTACAAGGAGGCATGTCCGAGTGAGGGTTGCGTCAGCACCGCACGGTCACGTGTATATCCAACACCTGGCGGACCCAGATAACTCTGACAGCGTAGTTCGGTTACCCGACCCCACCCCGGAACGATCCGTTCCCGGCGCACCCTGGTGGCCGCTGGTGATGTTGGACGTGGACTGGATCAATGACCATGCCCAGGACTTCGATGTCTTCCACCTGCATTTCGGCTTCGACGCCGTGGCCCCGGACGAACTTCAACGCATCGCGGCCGCACTGCACGCCAATGGCAAGCCGCTGGTATATACGGTGCACGATCTGCGCAACCCGCACCAGACGGATCCCTCCATTCACGACGCGGCCCTCGACGTCCTGATTCCGGCAGCGGACCAGCTCATCACCCTCACCCCGGGGGCGGCGAACGAGATCCAGCGTCGTTGGGGTCGTGAGGTCACCGTGATCCCGCACCCGCACGTGGTTCCCCTCGATGTTCTGGATCGCGCGCGCCCGGACCATGACACTGTGACGGTAGGTATGCACCTCAAGAGCATGCGCACCAACATGAATCCGCTGCCGGTGCTGCGCACCCTGTTGAATGAGATCCGTGACCGCCGGATGAATCTGCTCGTGGACGTTCACACGGACGTGGTCACGCCCGGGATGACCCACTACAACCGGGAAGTTTCCGAGCTTTTAAATAGTGTGCGAGACCGAGAAGATGTGCGGATCCACGTTCACGACTTTTACACGGACAACGAACTGTGGGACTACATCGCGGGCCTGGACCTGTCCGTGCTGGCGTACCGGTTCGGAACGCATTCGGGGTGGCTCGAGGCCTGCCACGATCTGGGCACCCGCGTCCTTGCGCCGTCGGTGGGGTTCTACCATCAGCAGCACCCAGGAGTTCTGAGCTTCGACTGGGACCACGACGGCCAGCCGGTCGCGGAACAGATCACCTCGGCGTTGGATGAGCTGGAGAGCCTGGGCCCGTGGCGGGCAACTCGTGAGGAACGTATCGCGCAGCGGCGGAGGATCGCGAGCGCACATGCAGAGATCTATCGGACAGCACTGGCGGGGAGGCCTTCATGAAAATCGCTTTGCTCGCCCACGATCGTTTCCCGATCGCGGCACCGTTTGCCGGTGGGCTCGAATCTTTCACGTGGTACCTGGCCAAAGGGTTGCGCGAACGCGGGATCGAAGTGGTGGTCTTCGCCGCGCCCGGAAGCGACCCGGAACTGGACGTCGAGGAACTCGCCGTGGAACCGGTCTCACTCAGTGAGCAGGCCCGCAACGATGTCTCCATGCCGCCGGAAGGCCAAGTGCGGGAGACGATCTCTTATCTGCAGGTGATGACCTCCCTGGCTCAACGCGATGACATCGACATCGTGCACAACAACTCGCTCCACTACTTGCCCATTGCCATGGCGCAGTCACTCAAACAGCCCGTCATCACCACACTTCACACTCCCAACACTCCGTGGATGGAGCCCGCACTGCGGTTGAGCCCGGGGGTGAAAACCGCCGCGGTGAGTTCATCGATTGCCCACATGTGGCGAGATGTTACGTCCGCGCGCGTGATCCCCAACGGTGTGGATCTGGACCACTGGTCCTTGGGCCCCGGAGGGGATTCCTTGGTGTGGTCCGGTCGGATCGTTCCGGAGAAGGCACCTCACCTGGCCGCACTCATCGCGCGGGAGGCGGGGTGGAAGTTGCACATTGCCGGTCCGCTGTCCAACCAGGAGTATTACGAGACTCAGCTGAAACCGTTGTTGTCCGACGACATCACCTATGTCGGCCACTTGGAACCGGACGAACTGCACCACCTGGTCTCCCACAGTGCCGCGTGCCTCGTGACCCCTCAGTGGGAAGAACCGTACGGCTTGGTCGCGGCAGAGAGCATGGCGTGCGGGACTCCCGTGCTGGCCATCGCCCGCGGTGGTCTGGCGGAAGTGGTACGGGCCCCGGGTGGGCTTTCGGTGTCCCCTGAGGCCACTGACGAACTGACGGTGACAGCGGCGGCGCGGGCGTTGAGCGGCGTCGTAGCCATGGACCGCGTCACAGTGCGCGAGCACGCGCGTGCCTGCTGCTCTCTGGACGCAACGGTGGATCAGTACGTGGATTTGTACCGAGAGCTGGTCGCCCGATGATCGGGTACTACATCCACCATCAGGGTCTCGGCCACCGCACTCGGGCCCTGGGTATCGCGCGCGAACTAGATGTTCCCGTGGTGGGATTCAGCTCGCTGGAGGCCCCTGCCGGCTGGCCCGGTGATTGGCACAGGCTGCCTCTGGACGTGCCGCGCCACCCCGTGGATCCCACGGCCAACGGTGTGTTGCACTGGGCACCCATCGATCATGCTGGTTACCGCGAGCGCATGCGGCTGATGGCCGAGTACCTGGGATCGCGGTTGTCGGTCATGGTCACGGACACGTCTGCCGAAGTGACGCTTTTCGCCCGTTTGTTCGGCGTTCGGACGGTGGTCATGGCCATGCGCGGTAATCGCACGGATCGGACACACAGTGACGCCTATGATTCAGCATCCATGATCGTCGCTCCCTGGACTGCTGAGTCGGCCGAGGAGTACTGGCCGCGCGAATGGACCGACAAGACGGTTTTCGCGGGCGCCATTTCTCGTTTCGATCAGCTCGCGATCTCGCCCGCCGAAGCCGCCGACGTCGCTCGGTCGCGTTCCTCACGCAAGGTCCTGGTCGTTTGGGGAGGCGGCGGTACCGAAGTCACCGATCAGGACATCCAACGGGCACAGCTGGCCACCCCGGAATGGGAGTGGACCGTTCGAAGTCCACGGAATCCTTCCCCCGACCTATGGGCCGATCTTCAGGACGCGGACGTGGTGGTGACGCACGCCGGGAACAACGCGGTGGCCGAACTGTCCGCCGCAGCACGTCCTGCGGTGGTCATTGCCCAGCCGCGACCGTTCGACGAACAACACGCGATGGCTCGAGCCCTCCGCAACGCCGGGGTCTGCACCGCGCTGGAGCATTGGCCGGAACCGAGCGACTGGCCTTCCGTGTTGGACACGGCATTGGCGCGGGGCGGGTCCGGGTGGTCTCGCTGGCGGTACGGGAACGGCGCTCGCAGAGCGGCTCAGGCCATCGAACGGCTCCATGATGTGGCGTTGACGTGCGAACCGCGCTGATCACGATCGTCAGTGGACGACACGAACATCTCCGTCGGCAGTTGGATTGGGTCTCCCGGTTGGATCCCGAGCCGCACGTGCACGTGGTGGTCAGCATGGGCGACCCTCACATTCCGGACCTGGTGGCCGCGCACGGAACCGGACGCGGCGTCGTCGTCATGATGGATCTCACCGATGAACTGCCCCTTGCAGCTGCGCGCAACCAGGGTGTTGCCACGGCCAGTGAGCTGGGTGCTGAGGCCGTGGTGCTGCTGGACGTGGACTGTCTGCCCGACCGTGACCTGCTGGGTGACTATGAACGGGCGCTGAAGCATCTCGAATCCGAGCCGGCTGTGATCAGCGGCCGGGTCAAGTACCTGCCCGACGGTATGACCGAGGCCGACTACACCCCGGCGCGAGTGGCAGAGCTGGGACGGGACCACGCAGCGCGGATCGTCCCGCAGGGCTCGGAGCTAGTGGAAGCGAACCCCCGCATGTTGTGGTCACTCAACATCGCCTCGACCGTGGAGAGCTGGAACCGAATCGGTGGATTCGACGAAGCGTACGTGGGGTACGGGGGAGAGGACACCGACTTCGGTCAGCGGCTCTCCGCGGCCGGGGGGAGCATGCGGTGGAGCGGGCGGGCCTGCGCGTATCACCAGTACCACCCGACCGTGACGCCGCCGGTTCAGCACGCGGTGTCCATTGCGCGCAACGCCAATCTTTTTCGTGGGAAGTGGGGTTTCGACCCGATGGAAGGCTGGCTGGAGCAGATGCTCGGGACCGGACATCTCGAGCGGGAAGGCGGCCAGTGGCGTGCGACCGATCAGCGGCGATAGCCTCATGGGATCATCTGCTACTAAAGTCATTCCCGTGAATGATCAGCATGCCCCCGTTACACTCGCTCTCGTCAATGACTACCCGGTGGTCATCGAGGGACTGGCAAGAATGTTCGAAAACCACGAAAGACTCGTGGTCGAAGATCTGTCCTCGGGAAAGAATCCCAGTCATTCTGTGGACCTCGTTTTGTACGACGCCTTCGCGGCGAAAGACCGCGGCGAGTACGACGTGACGCGTTTGCTCGAAGAAACGCAGAACCGGAAACTGGTCATCTACACCTGGAATGTGGCTGAAGACCTGGTGCAAAAGGCGCTCGATCTGGGCCTCCACGGCTTCTTGTCGAAGGAACTCACGGCCGATCAGCTGGCGGACGCACTGATCAGAATCCACGAGGGTGAACGTGTAGTCCTGCCCGAACCCGTGAGCGAAGACGGCAAGATGGCGGACTGGCCAGGTCGACACGCCGGGTTGTCACCACGCGAATCAGAAGTTGTAGCGCTCATCACCCAGGGTGCGACCAACGACCAAATCGCCCGCACGTGCTACCTGAGCATCAATTCCGTCAAGTCCTATATCCGTTCCGCCTATCGCAAGATGGGCGTGGAACGACGCAGCCAAGCGGTGCTGTGGGGCGTCCAGAACGGAATGGAACCCAGGGTTTCACGCACCTGATTCCACCCCTTAGGTGGTGGAAGCACTCAGTTTGACCGGGCAGAATAGTCATATGACTGATCAATTTGCCGCAGACAAGGCCGCCCGCGAACTCGCTGGGGAAGAAGGTGGCTTCCCCACGCAGGAACAAGCCCCTCCCGGCCTGACCACCGACATGACCCCGTTGCCGGACCACGGTGAAGAAAGCTGGGTCGGCCGTGGTCGCCTTGAGGGTATGAAAGCCCTGATCACCGGCGGAGATTCCGGTATCGGCCGCGCCGTGGCCATTGCCTACGCCCGCGAAGGTGCCGACGTGGCCATCAACTACCTCGCAGAAGAACAGTCGGACGCGGAGGACACCAAGCAGTGGATCGAAAAGGCCGGTCGTAAAGCCGTCCTCTTGCCCGCCGATCTGCGTGACGAGCAGGCAGCTCGCGGGGTCGTCGACGACGCCGCAGCCCAACTGGGTGGACTGGATATCGTGGTCAACAACGCCGGTTTCCAGTGGGCCCGCCGCGACGGTGGTCTGCAGGGTCTGAAGACCGAAGAAATGGACCGCGTGTTCAAGACCAACCTGTACGCCCTGTTCTGGGTGTCGCAGCAGGCGCTGAAGTACCTGGGTGACGGATCGAGCATTATCAACGTCAGTTCCATCCAGGCCTACGACCCGTCCGAGAATTTGATTGACTACGCCTCGACCAAGGCCGCGATCAACAACTTCACGGTGAACCTGGCCAACGAGATCGGCGAGAAGGGCATTCGCGTCAACGCAGTGGCACCCGGTCCCATCTGGACCCCGTTGCAGCCCGCCACCAAGGCCGGCGAGTCGATGCCCGCTTTCGGCGGAGACACCGCTCTGGGGCGTGCGGGTCAGCCGTCCGAACTGGCCGGCGCGTTCGTGTTCCTGGCCAGCCCGGCCGAGGCCTCGTACGTGTCCGGCACCGTGATCGGTGTCACCGGAGGCAAGCCGGTCTTCTAACCACGGGCCCATCCGATCCGTCGTTCACCCCGCGGACACTTTCACGCTTTACCGTGCGATCACGGCCGTCTCTCAAGGGTGGCCGTGATCGCATTTTCATGGACGGGAGTAACGCGACCGATGACCGACACAGGTGCCCTGCAACGACGACTTGGACTGGGCGACGCGGTTGCCATCGGTCTGGGATCCATGATCGGTGCTGGCGTGTTCGCGGCTTTCGCCCCGGCCGCTGCGGCAGCGGGTTCGGGTTTACTCATCGGTCTGGCAATTGCTGCGGTGGTGGCCTACTGCAACGCCACCTCGTCCGCGCAGCTCGCTGCACAGTACCCGACCTCCGGCGGGACCTACGTTTACGGGCGCGAGCAGCTCGGGCCGTGGTCGGGTTTCCTGGCCGGGTGGTGTTTCGTGATCGGTAAGACCGCCAGTTGTGCGGCCATGGCCCTCACGTTCGCCGCCTACGCGGCCCCTGCCGGGTGGGAGCGTCCCGTCGCAGCGCTCGCGGTGGCGGCCCTAGTTGCGGTCAATTACTTCGGTGTCACGCGCACGGCGGGCCTCACCAAGATCATCGTCTCGGTCGTGCTCGTGGTGCTGGCCCTCGTGGTGGTCGCGGGATTGGTGTCCGGGGAAGCGGACACGTCCCGATTGACAGGGGATGGTGCCCCCTCCGGGTTCTACGGCATTCTTCAGTCGGCCGGACTGCTGTTCTTCGCGTTCGCCGGCTACGCACGGATCGCGACCATGGGGGAGGAGGTGCGAGATCCCTCCCGCACCATTCCCCGCGCCATCCTCATCGCCTTGTTCGGCGCGCTCGCGGTCTATGCCGTCATCGCGTTGGTTTCGTTGTCGACCCTGGGCGCCTCGCACCTCGCAGCCACGACGACGCCGCTCGCAGACGTTGCGGCGGCCGGCGGCTGGGAGTGGACGAACGTCGTCGTCCGTATTGGTGCTGCTGCCGCGGCCCTGGGGGCGTTGCTGGCATTGATCGCCGGAATTGGCCGGACGAGCCTGGCTATGGCCCGCAACCGTGACCTGCCTTCGTGGCTGTCCGCAGTTCATCCCGTTCACAGCGTCCCGTACCGTGCGGAACTTGCCCTTGGCGCGGTGGTGATCGTTCTGGTGTTGACCATGGACCTGCGCGGGGCGATCGGGTTCTCGTCCTTCGGGGTGCTGTTGTACTACTTCGTGGCGAACATCTCCGCGTATACGCAGGGGCGTGAGGCGCGGATGTACCCCACGGTGGTGCAGATCCTCGGTGCGCTGCTGTGCCTGGTGCTGGTGGTTACTCTGCCGATCGAGTCGATTGTCGGTGGAATCGTTCTGGTCGCCGTGGGGGTCTTGTACCGGGTGGTGCTGGTGCGGAAGCGTGGTGCGGAAACTCATCGGTGACGGAGGTGCACGTCACCGCGCACAGGGTCGAAATCAGGACTCCATTTTGCTAACTTGATGGTCGGAGCCCGGCATCAGGGCTCGCGGACGAGGGAGCAGTACCCGCACCACGACAAGACTGACTCAGAAAGACGCACGTCATGGCGTGGTTCATTCTTGTTCTGTCCGGCATGCTCGAAGCGGTCTGGGCGGCCGCTTTGGGAGCATCGAACGGATTCAAACGTAAAATCCCCACCATTATTTTTCTAGTCAGTCTCACTCTCAGTATGGCTGGACTCGCATGGGCGATGGTGTCGCTACCGACCGGTACGGCCTACGCAGTGTGGGTCGGTATCGGTGCCACGCTCACCGTGATCTGGGGCTTCGTGAGGGGCTACGAACGTCCGACCACCGCGCGCGTGCTCTTGCTCGTGCTGCTGGTCAGCTCCGTGATCGGTTTGAAGGTGGTGAGCTGACATGCCGTGGATCGTACTTCTGATCAGTGCCGTCTTTGAAGCTGTCTGGGCCACCGCGCTCGGTGAATCCAACGGTCTGAGTGAGCTCACACCGACCATCGTGTTCTTCGCGGGACTCGTGGTCAGCATGGCGGGCCTGGGGTGGGCCGCGAAACACATCCCCATTGGGACGGCCTACGCCGTGTGGACCGGTGTGGGTGCGGCCTTGACCGTGATCTACGCGATGGCCACCGGAACCGAAAGCGTGTCCCTGGGAAAGATCATCTTCATCTCGGGCATCATCGCCGCTGTAGTTGGTCTGAAACTGGTGCCGAGTAAACCGGGAAGGGCAGCGGAGACCGAGTCCGCTGGTTCCTCGGCTACTCACTGACGGACCAAGAAACCCGGTGCCTTGCGGATTCTGCAGGGCACCGGGTTTCGTCGTGCGTACCTCAAACGCTAGGACCGTTCGTTGTTCTTCCGAGCAGCTTTGGTTCCCAAAGTGGTCAGGACCCGGACAACCTTCGAATTCAACCCCGAAGCCGCATCGCGGCCTTCACGAAGCCCGGACTGATCTGAGCGGGCGCCGGGCAAGAATCGGTTCGCAAGGCCCATGGCCCGAGTGGTCAGTCCCGGTGTGAGCCCGTGAACCCGTTGTGCGATCTTGGGCAGCCATCCAACGAGCACCCATGGTTTGCCGGTCAAGACGCCGTCCACGATGTTCTTCGCCGCACGGTCTGCATTCATGGACAGTACGGGCAGGGACGCCGCGGGGCCGAACCACGCGAACTCCTTCTCGGATTGGCCGGTGAAGAAGGCTCGCTCGTGGGAACCGGTGCGCATCAAACCCGGTGCGATCGTCGTGGCCGTGACCCCGGAACCCGCGAGTGCCACGGACAGGCCTTCGCTGAAACCTACCGCGCCGAACTTGGCAGTCGCATAGGGCAGCAGGTGGGGCGGGGAGACGAGCCCGCCCACGGAAGCAACGGTTCCGATCCGACCTGACTTCCGTTCACGCATCCGCGGCAATACGGACAGAGCACAATGGATGGGTCCATACGTCATGGTGTCGATTGCATCGCGGAAATGATCCAGCGTCACCGCGTGCAGTGGGCCGGTCTGAATGATGCCGGCCACGGTAATCAGCACGTCCACCGGGCCTAAATCTTGTTCAACGTTGTGCACCAGACCCTGGACTGCCTCCGGGTCGCGGACATCACATACGTAGTCCCTGACATTTCCGTGGGGTGACAGTTGTTCCTTGGCTCGAGAGAGTTCACTCTGGTCTCGTGCCGCGATGGCTACGGAGTAACCGCGGTCCAGTAGTTCTCGGCTGACGAGCAACCCTAATCCGCGCGAACCGCCTGGCACTAACGCAATCTTCAGTGTGCTTACCATTGCGCCAGTTTACGTGAACCAGATTGTCACGGGATAGCTCGAATGCCTGAAATTGTCACCTGCAGTTGCAAAGGGGGCTGATGGTCAGTTAACTGATCTGCATGCGTGCACTTACATGGCAAGGACTCGGTGACGTCCGGGTCGAATCAGTTCCCGACCCCGTCATCAAACATCCCAAGGATGCAATTGTCCGGGTCACCTCTACTGCGATCTGCGGCTCGGATCTGCATCTCTACGGAGTGCTGGGCCCGTATCTCTCTCCCGGCGATGTGCTTGGTCACGAATTCATGGGCATCGTGGAGGAGGTGGGGGACCAGGTCACCAACCTCAAACCAGGTGACCGTGTGGTTGTGCCGTTCACCATTGGGTGCGGCGAATGCTGGATGTGTGATCGTGGGCTTTACGCTCAGTGCGAGACCACTCAGGTGAAGTCCAAGAACAAGGGCGCCATGCTGTTCGGCTTCTCGTCCCTCTACGGTTCCGTACCCGGTGGCCAGGCCGAAATGGTGCGTGTTCCCCACGCAGACTTCGGGCCGGTCAAGCTTCCCGAGACGTACTCCGATGAGCGGTTCCTCTACCTCAGCGACATCCTGCCCACCGCGTGGCAGGGCGTTAAGTGGGCCAATGTGGGCCCCGGTGACACCTTGGCCGTCATTGGTCTGGGGCCTGTGGGGCAAATGGCCGTTCGCTCCGCCAGGCACATGGGCGTGGAGCGGATCATTGGCGTGGATCTGGTGGACGAGCGCCTTGAACTGGCTCGGTCATGGGGTGTTGAAACCGTGGACCGGCGCACCGTCAAGGACATTGCCGCAACACTCCAAGAGATGACGGACGGTAGGGGACCGGACGGCGTCGTCGATGCCGTGGGCATGGAAGCGCACGGTAACCCCATCTCCGAGAAAATCATCGCCGGGGCTGCAAGACTCCCCAAGCCACTGGGTCGTGCGGCAATCGAAAATGTTGGCATTGACCGGCTCGAGGTGTTGCACACCGCAATTAACGCAGTGTGCCGCGGTGGCACGGTGTCGCTCTCGGGCGTCTACGGGGGCATGGCCGACCCGATGCCCATGATGACGATGTTCGACAAGGGCATCACCATGCGAATGGGCCAGTGCCATGTGAAGCAGTGGACCGACGATCTACTGGCAATCGTTTCCGACCCCGATGACACCCTGGGGCTGGATCATTTTGCAACCCATCGAGTGTCACTTGAGGATGCC
>JAFAAV010000065.1 GCA_023426375.1 Actinomycetes bacterium
AGTTTCCACGCACGCTCTGCCCACCGTGCGTGGTGCTCGCGGTCCGAACACCCGTGACACGGGTGAGAGCGTAGGGCGCGGCGAAGATCTTCGATCTTGCGGTCCCTGGCAGAGGTTCCCCGGTCGAAGCGAATGGTGTGTCCGCCGCTGCGTTCACGTGCCGGACGGTGTTCTCGCAGTGCGGCTCGCACCGTGGAGGCGAGATCCTTGCGCTCCTGAGGCGACCGTCCTGAGAACCGCTTGGGGATCTTGACCTTGGACTCGGGTTCCAGGGAACCGTCCAGATCGTTGACTCCCACGCGGCGCAATTTGCCGTCCAGGGTGAGGATGTGGGGACGCGGATCAAACGGGTGCTCGTCCGCCTTGACGACCACGGCGTAGCCCGCGTTGCGGCCCTGGGGAATGTCGATGACGTCACCGGGTAGCAGATCCTGGAGGGACACCGCGGCGTCGTTGCGTTGCCGTGCGGAACGGGACTTGGTCGCCGATTTCTCGAGACCGTTGAGTTCGCGCCGCAGCCTTGCGTACTCCGTGAAATCCCCGAGGTGGCATGCCATGGCCTCCCGGTACGCCTCAAGAGTCTTCTCCTGGGATCGCACGCGCTTAGCGATGCCCACCACGGATCGGTCCGCCTGGAACTGCGCGAACGAGGTTTCCAGGATGGACCTCGATCGCTTGGCGCCGTAGCGGGCGATCAGGTTGGTGGACATGTTGTACGTGGGGCTGAAACTGGAGTTCAGCGGATAGGTCCGTTTCGATGCGAGGCCGGCCACGGCCTGCGGATTCATCCCGTCACGCCACAGCACCACCGCGTGACCTTCTACGTCGATTCCTCGACGTCCCGCGCGTCCCGTGAGCTGGGTGTACTCACCGGGGGTGATATCAACCCTCGATTCACCGTTGAACTTATCCAGTCGTTCCAACACCACGGAACGGGCGGGCATGTTGATGCCAAGGGCCAGCGTCTCGGTGGCGAACACGGCTTTCACGAGTCCCTGGGCGAACAGCTGTTCGACCACTTCCTTGAACACCGGGAGCATGCCTGCGTGGTGAGCGGAGATGCCGCGCACCAGGCCGTCGTACCAGTCGTGGTAGTTCAACGCAGCCAGGTCCGCGGTAGTCATGTGTGAGGTTGCCTCGGCCACGTAGGCGCGAATCGTCTTCTGTTCCTCGGGCGTGGTCAACCACAGGTCCGCGGCGACGCACTGGGCCACGGCGGCGTCGCACCCGGCGCGAGAGAAGATGAAGGTGATCGCCGGCAGCAGAGCTTCCGCGTCCAAGCGTCGGAGTAGGTGCGGACGGGAGATACGGTCCTGGCGCGCCACTCGCGGTTCGGAATGGTGCTGCCCACGGCGGCGTCGGCCGCGGTGATTGGGACCGCGACCTCCCCCGCGACCACCGCGAGGGTGTTGAGCGCGGAACAGCCGCAACAATTCGGGATTGACCGCTGGTTCGTCGGCACCGGGCTCGGCCTGGCGTTCGGCGGCTTCTTCCACGGTGTCGTCCACGAACAGGTCCAGCAGCTGAGGGCCTACCTGCACGTGCTGCCACAACGGGACCGGGCGGTGCTCGGAAACCACCACGTCCGTGTGGCCGCGTACCTGATGCAGCCACGCCCCGAATTCTTCCGCGTTGGACACGGTGGCCGACAGCGACGCCAACTGAACGTGCTCCGGCAAGTGGATGATGACTTCTTCCCACACAGCACCGCGGAAACGATCGGCCAAATAGTGCACCTCGTCCATGACCACGAATCCCAAGTTGGTCAGGGTCGAGGAATCCGCATACAGCATGTTCCGCAGGACTTCCGTGGTCATGACCACGATCTCGGCCTCGGAATTGACCGAAGTGTCCCCGGTCAGCAGTCCCACGCGATGGCTACCCCACCGGCGGGAGAACTCATGGAATTTCTGGTTGCTCAGAGCTTTGATGGGCGTGGTGTAAAACGCCTTGCGCCCCTGGGCGAGGGCCAGGTGAATGGCGAACTCCCCCACCACGGTCTTACCGGCACCCGTGGGCGCAGCAACCAGAACCCCGTGCCCCTGTTCGAGTGCTCTACAACCCTCGGTCTGGAACGGGTCGAGTTCGAAATCCAGCAGCTGTTCAAACGCCGCGAGTTCGGTGTTCGCGTGGGCTGCACGAGCCTTGGCGGCCAAGAAACGGTCGGCGTGTGAAGACATGAGTCCAGCCTACGGCGTAGCGCGGACACCCATAAATCAGCGGGGTGTGGTTCCGCTGCTAGCCCATCTTGCGGAGGTCCTCCGCGGAGGTGGCACTGTCCGCGGTCAATCCCGTTGCGGCTTCACGCTTGGCCGCCTTCTTGGCGCGCCTGCGATCCAGGAAGAGACAGAGTCCCACGGCAACGAAGAACAACACGAGCAACGGGATGGCCAGGTACAGCATGGTGACCGGGTCCGGACCGGGCGCCGCCATGGCCGAGATGACCAGCACGATGACCACCACCACGCGCCAGGATTTCAGGACCGTGCGCCCGGAGAGCAGGCCCAGCATGTTGAGCCCCACCAGGAACACCGGAATCACGCAGGCCACACCGAAGGTGAGAATCAACTGGAGGAAGAACCGCAGGTACTGGTTGGCTTCCACGAAGTTCGCGCCGCCCTCGGGGGTGAACGCGGTCAGGGCGTACACCGCCGCGGGCAATGCGGTGATGGCCAATGCACAACCGCCGACGAACAGTGGAATGGCCGCCGCCAGGAACCCCATGGCATAGCGGCGCTCGTGTTTGTGGAGAGCAGGGGTGATGAACGCCCACAATTGGTACAGCCACACGGGCGAGGCGAAGATCACACCCAGCACCAGGGCCACCTCGACCATGATGTTGAAGGAGCCGCCCACCGACGAGTAGTTGATGGTCGCGGTCCGGCCCGAGTCCGCGAGTCGCTGCAGCGGTTCGGTGATGTACTGCATGAACGGGTTGTAAACCATGAACCCCGCGACCGCACCCAGCACGGCCGCAATGGCCGACTTGATCAGCCGGTTGCGCATTTCGCGCAGGTGTTCCTTCAGCGCCATCTGGGCCTGAGGATTGTTCCTGCGCGACGAGTTCTTCTTGCGGGACCGGCGCTCTTTACGGCGCGAAGGATCCCGCAGCGACTTGGAATCAGTGGCAGACATACGAACCTATGCGTTGAGTTGGACCACACCGAGGTGCACAACCGGGCCGAACCAAACGGCTCGGCCCGGGCATTGTGTACTGGAAGTTCCCCGCGGACTACGCGCTGGGTCGCTGGTTGGGATCAACCTGGTTGTTCGGCTGAGCAGTAGTCTGCCCGGCTGATTGGCCAGGAGCGACCGGCCCGTTGTTCACGGTATTGGGCGTGGTGGGGTTCTGCGGCTGCGAGATGTTCTGGCCATCCGAAACCGGCTGGCCGTTGACGGTGACGTTGTCGTCCTCGCCGTCCTTCTTCATCTCCTTGACCTCGGACTTGAAGATTCGCATGGACTGGCCCAGGCTGCGCGCCATGCCCGGAAGCTTGGGGGCACCGAACAGCAGCAGGATCACCACGAGGATGAGAATGATGGTGAGGGGGCTGTCAAACAAGCGGCCCATGGTGGAGTCCTTTCCGTTCAGCCCGGCGAAGGTCGGACAGCCGTTGGGGCTGGCCCTTGGCTTCCTTGCGGTTCATGCGGCGGATGAGCCGGGCTGTTTGTCGTTGATCGCGACCGCTCGAATAGGCGGCGCGGGCCGAGTTCACCGGGGTGAACACGGCAGGTTCAGCGGGTGTGCGCAGCGGTTGTGACGTTCCCTGGGCTGCGGCGTTCCACCGCACCGTGAAGTCTTCGGCGAAGGCCTCGACCTCACGCAATGCGGGTAAGGCCTTCTTGGTGACCAGTCCCCACACCGCTCCCACGATGAACGCGAGACTGACCAGGACCAGAACGGTCCACAGCACAATCCACATCCACCACAGCATGGACCCCAGTATAGGGCCGAGTCGGCACCCTAACCTTGAGTTCCGTCCGTGAAGAGGCTGTTATTTATCCACTGTTCAACTGCGTGAACCACCTCGGGTGGGGAAGCCACGGCCACGTGCCCCGCATGTCGGGTCACGAGCGAGCTCAGTGCCTCCACCGTGGGGAAATCGACTTCGGCCGCCACGTATTCGGGCAGTTGCTTTGGGCCCCGAGATCCGGTGTTGCCCGTGGTCACCGTGATGGGTGGTTCGTCGCTGGGTGGCAGTTCAACGGTCGCGGCGCGCTTGGCATGGTAGTGCTCCACAATCCACCGGCCACGACGATCGGTCACGAGCACCGCTTGCACGGGACGGCGCTTCTCCGGATACAAACTGGTGCGGGTTTCGGTTTCCATGCGCGGATGCGCTTGGGCCTCCCCCATGTCCTCGCAGCTGAGAATGCAGTCCGCGCGGAACGTTCGGGGCCCCTTGGCGTTGAGGCACCAGCCGCGCACGTACTGGTGGCCGTCCGAGGAAACGATGCGCACGGGGTCCACGAGCCGTTCGGTGACCTCGTCCCGTGAAGCCACCACGTACCGGATCTTCACTCGCCGGTTGTTCGCGATCGCCTCACGCACCCGTCCCACTAACTCCGTGTCCTCGGGAACGGGCTCGGTGGGTTGGTCCGGGGCGGCCAGCGCGTCCGCGAGGGGAAGGGCATCAGCTGCGGTCGCCACTTTGCGCATGGTGGAACGGACGACGTCGCTGTTGCCGCCCGGTAGCGCCTGGAGGGTTTGCAGCCCCATGAGCAAAGCGCTGGCCTCCGGCACCGTGAGCCGTACGGGTTCGGAGAGTTCTTGGGCGTTGCCCAAATAGATGTGGCCGTCGTCCCAGGAGGCATCGATCAGTTGATCGGGCATGTGACCGGGCCGCCCGCACACGAACAACGTCTGCAGATCCGCAATCAGTTCCTGGTCGGTGATGCCGAAGTGTCGCGCCGTCTCCTCAAGCTGTGCGCCCTGGTGGGAATACACGTGCCGCACGATGTGCAGGAGTCTGGCCAGGTGTTGCTCGGTGCTGGCCTTGGCGGCGCCGTTACGACGCTGTTTGCCCCAGGTAACCTGCACCCCACCGACCCGGTCCTGGAATTTCCGTGCCTCTGCCAAGCGACGTTCCACGGCGCGAGCCACGGCTCGCTGAGTGCTCAAATCGGCTCCGGCCGCGGTGGCGACGCGAGCGTCGGGGCCAGCGGCACACACGTGCTCGGCGGCTCCTTCGGTGTCCGGAACGGCCAGCAGCACGGCGTCGAAACCGTCGGGTAGGTGCGGGTCCTCATCGGTGAGTGGCGTGGCGATCTGGCGCAGGAGTTGAGCCGCCCCCTGGCGCACGTACACCGTGACGTGCACGCGCGTGGGCGGGTGGACCATGCGGGCGAGCTGGCCGCCCATGGAGAAATCTTCGGGCGGCTGGAAACTGTCCCGGGTGATGGCCACCTCGGAGATGATCCTGGAGAGTCGGAAGGTGCGTTCGGCTTGCCGATCCTCGTCCCAACCTGCCAGGTACCACGCACCGAACCGAGAACCCACGCCCCAGGGTTGGACCGTGCGTCGGCTGTACGCGCCGGTGCGATCCACGTAGTCGAAACGCACCGTGCGGTGGCTCAGAACCGCGGACAGCAACGGTTCGAACGCGGGGTCGGCCACGGCCACGGTGGGCTGGACGTCACGGCCCGGAGCGGCCTCGTGGGAAAGGGCCGGCTCGAGCTTGTCCAGGGCCCGGCGTGCCAGACGATCCTGGGCGGCGTCGTTCCAAGCGTCGGCTGCGACAGCGAGAACCGCTGATTCCTCCGCGCTGAACTGAACCTGGGGCAGCCGGTAGGAGCCGCGGGACACGCGATAGCGCGGGGCCAATTGCGCGTCCGAGGCCCAGGGATCATCGTCCGGGATTTCCTCGACCGGATACCCCAGGGACCGCAGGTGCGATTTGTCGCGCTCGAACATCCGCTCGAACGCGTCGTGGCTTCCGGCCTTGTGGTACCCGGGAACGATCTCCCGCAATTGATCGCGCGTGTATCCGCTCTCGCGGTCCAACAGCGCTATGAGCAGGTTGAGGAGCCGCTCCGCCGACGCTGCAGTGGAGCGGCCCGACACCGAACCTGAGGATGGGGGCATTTAGCGGACGTCGAGCAGATCGACCACGAAGATCAGAGCCTCGTCAGGGCCGATGGCGCCGGGAGCGCCTCGCTTGCCGTAAGCCATCTCAGAAGGAATCTCCAGACGACGGCGGCCGCCCACCTTCATGCCCAGCAGACCTTGGTCCCAGCCCTGGATGACCTGGCCGATGCCCACGGTGAAGTCCAGGGGCTGATTACGGTTCCAGGAGGCGTCGAATTCTTCACCGCTCGAGTAGGTCACACCCACGTAGTGGCACGAAATGCTGTCGCCCGCCTTGGCCTCGCGGCCGGTGCCCGCGATCAGGTCGGTGATGCGCAGTTCCGTAGGAACGGGATCCTGCGGGAAATCGATCTCCGGCTTGGAGCGATCCAAGTTGCGCTGTCCAAATGACACGATCATGGCCTTTCGTAGAATCCGTCCCGAGAACGGGACCTGTCCGATCGACTAGTTTACTGTTCCGATTCGGACGGCGTGGGCTTAGGGGCTTCAGAACCCTCGGCTTCCTCCGAGGGCTGAGGAGCCGCGCCCTCGGAAGGTGCACCGGATTCGCTCGGAGCGGGCTCGGGAGTCGGCACTGCGCCCAGGATGTCCACCACGAACACGAGTGAACCGGACGGGTACTGCGAGTCCTTGCCCAGCTGCTTCTCGGTGCCGTAGGCCTGATCGGTGGGTACGGCGAGCAGCACGCGGGAGCCCACCTTCTGACCCTTGAGGCCTTCCTTCCAACCCTCGATCACGTTGTTGAGCGGGAAGGACGCCGGGGCGTTCTTGTCATAGGAGGAATCGAAGACCTTACCGTCCTCCCAGCGCACGCCCACGTAGTTGGCGACCACGGTGTCTGTGTCCGACACTTCCTCGCCGTCACCTTCGATGAGCACCTCCGTGTGGAGATCCTTGGGCTCCTTGCCGGAGGGCTTCTCGATGGTCGGGGTGCCCTGATCGTCCTGGGTGACGTTGGGCATCTTCTCCGAGGTGTCCTTCATGTCCTCGTTGAGGGGCGCCAGAATCTTCTTGGCCACCTGGTACACCTCCACCGAGGTGGACTCGTCACCGGCGGCGCCACTGGTGTCCGGGGAGCTGTAGGCAATGATCGCGCCCTCCTTGGCGTCAACCAAGGCATCGTGCATCTCCGGAATGGCTTCCTTGAGCTGATCGTCAAGCTTGAGCACCTGACCGGCGCCCTGGCTGTACGTGTCGCCCAGGGATGAGCCGTCCGAACCCTTGAACAGTGCGGCCTGCAGGAGAATGTTGTCTCCCTCGTCGAGATCTTCGCCCTCGCCGTCGCGCAGCACCTTGGTCTCCGCCTCGCTCACCTGCAGGGGAGTTTCGAAGGAGACCGACGGCGCCGTGCCCTCGGACGGATCCTTGGTCAGTTCCACCGAATCCATTTCGGCGCCGCCACACGCGGTCAACATCAGGGACAGGGCCAGGGCAGTACCCGCGGCCGGAACAATCTTTCGCAAAAGTGGATTCACCTTTCAACACGAATGGGCACTGAGAGAAGTCGCCCACCAATCTAAAGGACGCGCTTGAGCATCCGCTGATACTCGAAGGGCTCCCCCGTGGGGGTTCCCCGTGAAAATCATCGTTCGGTCGATGCCTGGATCTGCGCGATGAGTTCGTCCGCATCCGGCTGGGACGTGGCGAACGGATCTTTGCACATCACGGTGCGCTGATCTTGGGAACCATTGAGCTTGAGGTGCACCCAGTCCACCGTGTAGTTCTCGCCCGCGTCGAGGACAGCCTGGATGAACTTGCCGCGCAGGCTCGCCCTCGTGGCCGGAGGTTGCGTGACCGCAGCTCGGGCGGCGTCGTCGGAAATGAACGAAGCCACCGCACCCCGGCGACTGAGCATGCGGAACAGCCCGTGCGTGGGTGAGGTGTCGTGGTAGGCGAGGTCCAATTGCAGCAACCGCGGATTGGCGTAGTCCATGCCGTGCGCCGTGGCATAGGAATCCAGCAGCTTCTTCTTGATGGCCCAGTCCAGCTCGGTGTCCACGAGGTCGAACCGCTGCTCCGCGACAGCGCGCAGACCGCGTTCCCACAGCTCCAACACCCAATCCACGTGATCGTGGTGCGCACCGTGACGATCCACGAAGTGCGTGACGGCCTGCAGATACTCTTGTTGCAGGTCCACGGCCGACATCCTCTCGCCCGAGGCAAGCTCAACCTCGGCGCGACCCGTGAGGTCGTGGGAAATGATGCGCAGCGCAGCGGCGGGATCCGCAAGCGTGCGGTCCGGCAGGATCTTGCCGGCCTCGATCATCCGCAGCATGAGGTCCGTGGTGCCCATCTTCAGCGCCGTGGTGGTCTGGGACATGGACGAGTCGCCGTTGATCACGTGCAACCGGCGGTAGTGCTCGGCATCCGCGTGGGGCTCGTCGCGCGTGTTGATCATGGGCCGCGAGCGCGTGGTCGCGGACGATGAGCCTTCCCAGATGTGGTCGGCACGCTGGGAGAAGGAGTAGCTGGGCCCGTGGGAACCGTCGCCCAGGGTCAGACCGCCGAATTCCGCGGGGCCGTTGGGGTGCACGCGGCCTGCGCCCACCAGGATCTGGCGGGTGACCAGGAACGGGATGAGCACCTGCACCAGGCGCGCGTACTCGGTGCGGCGGGAGATCATGTAGTTCTCGTGGGAGCCGTAGGAGTTCCCGGCGGAGTCCACGTTGTTCTTGAAAAGGTGCACCGTACCGCCGGTGCCGTCCTTGTCGAGCTCCTGCTGCAGTTGCTGTCGCAGGTCGTCCACGATCAGCTCACCGGCCACGTCCTGGGCCACGACGTCTTCCAGCGAAGCGGTTTCGGCGCTGGCGTATTCCGGGTGCGAACCCACGTCGAGGTAGAGCCGACCGCCGTTGGGGAGGAACACGTTGGAGGCTCTCCCCCACGCGAGCACTGGGGCGAACAGTCGCCGCGCGGTCTCGTCGGCACCCAGGCTGTGTCCCTGGGACACGCTGTGGGTGACGCCGAACTCTGTTTCGATGCCGTAGATTCTGCGGTCCACGAGCTTACTGGCCGCCCTTCTGGACGAAGCCCTTCACGAAGGCCTCGGCGTTGGTTTCGAGCACGCCGTCGATCTCGGCGAGCAGGTCATCGGTGCCCTGGGTGTCGCGCTGGGCTTGCCCCGCGCCCTGCGACGGCACCGGGGTGCCATTGTCGGGCAGGTCGGTTTCTTCCTCGCGGCGCGAGCCCTGACCAAAAATACGTTCCTGTGCCATGTGTGTCTCCTGATCTCTCAGTGGTTCAAGTGTCGGGTACTCAGTTCACGCCGGTTCCGGTGACCGTGCCGGGGCGGTGGTGGGCCACCCGGTGTACCCACTGTTCAACATCCGGAGCCTCGAACCATTCCCGAGTGATGTCGCGGGTCAGGTCCAGCGGTTCGGGCATACCGATGCGCGCGCCCCTGCGGATGCCGGGGAATTCCACGTTCACACTGTCCCAGCCCACGCTCACCATGGCCGACGGGTAACGCCGTACGGCGGTGCCGCGGAACCACGCGCGGGTGTCCTCGGGCGGTTGGTCTGCGGCGCGTTCGATGCTTTCGGGATCGACCAGCGTGCGAATCCTGCCGGCGGCGGCCAGCCGGTGATAGAGCCCCTTCTCGGGGCGCACGTCTGCGTACTGCAGGTCGATGGCGATCAACCGTGGATCATTCCAAGCCATGCCGTCGCGCTGCCGGTACGCGTTGAGCAGCGCGTACTTAGCGGCCCAGTCGAGCCGGTCGGCCAGGCGAGAGGGGTCTTCCGCGAGGTCGGTCAGTATCTCGTCCCACAGCTCCAACACCTGCCGGGTGTCCCGGTCCAGCCCGTTCGGGGCCAGTTCTTCTTCCAACTCGAGCGTTGCACGGTAGTACTCGCGCTGGATGTCGACGGCGCTCAGCTCGCGGCCGTCACGCAAGGGCACGGTCGCGGTCACGCTCGGGTCGTGACTGACCGTTTGGAGCGCGGCCACGGGATCCGCAAGGTCCACGTGAGGTACCCGATCGTGTTCGATCAGGTTGAGCACGAGTGAGGTGGTGCCGAACTTCAACAGCGTGGCCGTGTGGGACAGGTTGGCGTCACCAATGATCACGTGCAGCCGGCGGTACTTGGTGTCATCCGCGTGCGGTTCGTCGCGGGTATTGACAATGGGCCGGTGGATGGTGGTTTCCAGGCCCACGGTGCGTTCGAAGAAGTCCGCCCGCTGGCTCAGTTGGAAACCTGGTTCGGAGCCGTCCACGCCCAGGCCCACGCGGCCGGCACCGCACATGATTTGGCGGGTAGCGAAGAACGGCAGCAGTGCCGAGGTGATCCGATCGAACGGCACCGCACGGTCCACCACGTAATTCTCGTGGGCGCCGTAAGACACCGACTTGTTATCCGTGTTGTTCTTGTACAGGTTGACGGCCGGGGTCCCGGTTTTCTCTGCACCCCGTGCGAGATCCTCGACGGCGCGCGCGGCCACCACGTCACCGGCGGCATCCCACGTAAGGGCGGCCAACGGAGTAGTGACCTCCGGTGAGGAGTACTCCGGGTGTGAGTGATCCACGTACACGCGCGCCCCGTTGGGGATCACGGTGTTCATGATGACCTTCCGCCAGTCCATGTCCTCGGTGTACATTGCGGACTCGGTGATGGCCTCCGCCGCGATTTCCTCCGCGGTGAGCACCGGTGCCTCATCGGTCAGCTGTGACGGGTGTGCCTGCTCGCGGCTCATCGTGTATCCGCGAGCATCGGACAGTGGGGCCTCGGAACCGTAGTCCCAGCCGGTGCCCACGCTCGCTTGCCCGTCCGTGCCGTTCGCACTGGACCCCTCCCGGGACAGTTCCCGTGCCACCCGCAACGCGTAACCGGTCACGACCCGCGTGGACAGCACGGTGGCGTTGGCGTGGGGCTCCCCCACGGCCAACACCCCGAATTCGGTCTCGCTGCCCATGACCCTGCGAACGCTCATGACCGCTCCCCTTCGGCCGGCGCTCCGGTCCCGCGGTGTACGGCGATCCGCACATCCTGGATCGTATTGGCCCGGCGGCCGGTCAGCCGCGCCCAGTCCTCAGGGTCCGCGGTGTTGGGCAGATCCTGCTGTTCATAGAACTCTTCGTCCACGGCGTTGACCAGGTGCTCGCGGGTCAATCCGCGCTCCCCCGTGGTCAGCAGGGTCTTGATCGCCTGCTTCTTGGCGCGGTCCACCACGTTGCGGATCACAGCACCGGAGGCGTAATCGGCGAAGTACAGGGTTTCCTGACCACCGTCCCGGTACGTGATGGTCAGGAACTCTGTGGCGGAGGTGCGGTCGTACATGTGGTCGATCGCGGCGTCGATCAGCTGGTCGGCGGCGGCCTCTCGGGAACCCGCCGCGGCGACGTCGGCCTCGCGCAACGGTAATTCCGGGGTGACGTAGAGCTTGAAGATCTCGCGAGCGCCGTCGCGATCCGGACGATCGATGCGGATCTTGACATCCAAGCGGCCGGGGCGCAGCACGGCGGGGTCGATCATGTCCTCGCGGTTGGTCGCACCGATCACGATCACGTTGTCGAGTTTCTCCACGCCGTCGATCTCGGTGAGCAGCTGCGGCACGATGGTGGTTTCCACGTCCGAGGACAGACCCGAGCCGCGCACGCGGAACAGCGAGTCCATCTCGTCGAAGAACACGACCACGGGCACCCCGCGGGCGGCATGTTCGCGCGCGTTGGCGAAGATCGAGC
>JAFAAV010000069.1 GCA_023426375.1 Actinomycetes bacterium
CACCCCCCGCCGTTTCTGTATGCTGGGGAGCGGTCTGCGACATTCGGGCCCGCACCTCGACCACGTATTTTTTCGGGAGGATCTATGCCCACTACCAATGAATCCGAACTGCACGACGAGGCCGTGCGGTTGAGCCGGGATCCCCGCGTGGAACCTCAGCGCCGCAGGGTGCTCCTGAAGCTCTCGGGTGAGGTCTTCGGCGGAGGACAGGTGGGTCTGGACACCGCCGTGGTCCGGAGGATCGCTGAGCAAATCGCGGCAACCGTTGGCCAGGTGGAAACCTCGATCGTGGTGGGTGGCGGCAATTTCTTCCGCGGAGCCGAGCTCTCCCAGGCCGGGATGGATCGCTCGCGTGCGGACTACATGGGCATGCTGGGCACGGTGATGAACTGCCTGGCGCTGCAAGACTTCCTGGAACAGTGCGGTGTGGACACCCGTGTGCAGTCGGCCATCAAGATGGAACAGGTCGCCGAGACCTACATTCCTCGCCGCGCCATCCGGCACATGGAGAAGGACCGCGTGGTCATTTTCGGCGCCGGCGCCGGCCTGCCGTACTTCTCCACCGATACCGTGGCCGCTCAGCGCGCCCTGGAAGTGCACGCCACCGAGGTTCTGATGGCCAAAAACGGCGTGGATGGTGTGTACACGGCTGATCCGCGTAAGGACCCGACTGCCGAGCGTCTGAGCGCCTTGACCTACGACGAAGCGCTGGCTCGCGACATTCGCGTGATGGACCAGACCGCGTTCAGCCTGTGCCGCGACAACAACGTGACGATGCGCGTGTTCGGTATGGAGGGTGAAGGCAACGTCACCCGCGCGGTGCTCGGCGAGCAGATCGGCACGCTGGTCACTCCGTAAATCGTTCGTACTTGCGTCCACGACTAGAGTGGAACTTAGTACCGCAGTCCGCCAGCACCCCTGGCTATTCCATGCATAAGGAGCAATACCCGTGATTTCTGACATCCTGTCCGACGCCACCACTCGGATGGCCAAAGCGGTGGATGCGGCCAAGACCGATTTCTCCACGGTTCGTACCGGTCGTGCGAACCCGGCGCTGTTCTCGAGCCTCACGGTCGAGTACTACGGCACGCCCACCCCGCTGCAGCAGCTGGCGTCCTTCCAGACGCCCGAGGCTCGCACCCTGCTGATCACTCCGTACGATCGTTCCGCCCTTAACGACATCGAGAAGGCACTGCGCGATTCGGACATCGGAGCCAACCCCGCCAATGACGGCAACGTGATCCGCGTGGTCATGCCGGAGCTCACCGAGGAGCGCCGCAAGGAGTACGTGAAGATCGTCTCGACCAAGGCTGAGGAAGGCCGAGTGTCGGTGCGCAACATCCGCCGCAGCGCCAAGGAAGCCATGGAAAAGGCCATCAAGGATGGCGACGTGGGCGAGGACGAGGGCAAGCGCGGCGAGAAGGATCTGGACGCCGCCACCAAGAAGCACATTGATCAGATCGACGAGCTGTTCAAGAACAAGGAATCCGAACTGCTCGGTGCCTGATGGCGGCAGCTCACACCCCCAAGGGACCTGATAACCGTTCATCCGCCTCTCCTCATGGACAGGCGGATGAACGGCATGACCTGGCGGAAAGAACGTCCCGGGTCGAGCTGCTCAACACGGGCACGCTGAAGGAAATCATCAAACGGCCTTGGGCCCGCAGCGAGGAACACCGCGCGCCGTCCAAGGCCGGCCGCAATTTGCCTGCCGCAATTGCGGTTGCACTGGTTCTGATTGCCACCCTGCTGGTGGGCCTGTTCCTCTTCCCGCTCGTGCTGGCCCTGTTGGCCGGTACGGCCGCGGGTATCGGAGTGTGGGAAATTGCCCGTTCTCTGAGCTATCGGGGGATTCAAATTCCCCGGGTACCGGCGGTCATCGCAGCATTGCTGATGCCACTGGCGGCGTATCAGGGTGGTGCCCAGTACCTGTCGTTCGCCATGGTGCTGTCCGTGACGATCGTGGTGGTGTGGCGGGCGTTCGGACCCAAGGAGGGCATGGTGCTCTCCATCATGGGGTCGGTCTTCGCCTTGGTCTGGGCGTCTTTCCTGCTGAGTGGGGCCCTGCTGCTCTACCACTCGGACAACGGTGCATTCAAGATCCTGACCGTCATCCTGTTGGCTGTGAGCTCCGATACGTTCGGATACGCAGTGGGCGTGGTGTGGGGCAAACACCCCATGGCGCCCAAGATCTCCCCCAAGAAGTCCTGGGAGGGTTTCGCAGGGTCTTTGGGTGGCGCGGTGATCGTGGGCGTGCTCTCCTCCGTGTTCCTGCTGGGGGACACCTGGTGGCAAGGGGCCGTCCTGGCCATAGCCATCGTGGCCGTATCCACGCTGGGCGATTTCTCCGAGTCGATGATCAAGCGAGAGCTGGGCATCAAGGACATGGGCACGTTGCTCCCCGGACACGGGGGAGTCATGGATCGGATCGATTCGATTCTCTTCGCGGTGATCACCGGTTATGTGATCTTCGAGCTCTTCGCCGTCCTGGCATAGGTATCGTCCCCGGTGACACGGGGCTCGGAGCACAACCGCTCCGGCAGTTGGAAAGGCACACCGAAAATGACTGAGAACACGTCCGGATCATCCGCAGCGGACCAGCCGACCCAGGCCATCGAAGGGCTCGACACCCGTACCAAGGCCCACGAGGTCCAGTCCGGGCCCGGCGGGACGACAGGTCAGGGCGATAGCGACGTGCCCGGTCCTGCGAATGTCGGCCGAGCATTCATGCGCGTGGACGATGAGCGCTGGGGATACGATCCCGTCGAGGTGGACGATTTTCTGGAGCGTGTCGACGCCGTGCTGGCCACCACGGCCGGCGATCCCCGTTCCGCACCGGGTGTCGGAAGCAGGCAGGTGCGTGAGCGTGTGTTCGACCGTGTACAGGGTGGCTACGACCCCGCTCCCGTTGATGCTCGGCTGGATGAGCTCGAGGACGAGCTGGCGGAGCGTGAACGGGATGCCTTCATCCACGAGCACGGGCCGGAGCGTTGGGAGGAGCATCTCGAGCTCCTCGGGCAGACTCTGCTCGGCCGTTTGAACCGACCCCACGGGGAACGGTTCCGTCAACCCTCGCAGCGCAAGCAGCTGGGGTATTCCGTGGCGGATGTGGACGTGTTGTGTGACCGGATCACGGAGCACTTCCGTTCGGATGAGGCCCTCGACCCAACGCTGGTGCGCAAGGCGGTCTTCCGTCAGGCACAAGGTCAGCGCTGTTATGAGGAGCAACAGGTGGACGCCTTTCTGGACCGCGTGGTGGAGCTCATCCTGGCATTGCGCTGATTCCCAGACTTCAGCACGTATGTATACAAAGCGGGCCTAACTAGCGATGTGAAGTCGCAGTTAGGCCCGTTTTTTCAACTTTTTTCGCGTGGCTGTTGTGTTTGTGGATACAAAGAGCCTACTGTGGTGCTCATCACACAAGGAGGCTCTCATGGCGTCTACGCCCCCTGTCGACTCGGCCCACTCCGCGGCCTACGACTTCACAGACGCGCAGCGTTCGGACCAGTTCCAACAACTGCGCAAAACTCACCGTTCTTTCGTCTTCCCCATGGCTGTAGCGTTCCTGGTCTGGTACTTGCTCTACGTGGTGCTGGCCATTTACGCTCCCGAGTTCATGTCCCAGCGCATTTTCGGGAACGTGAACCTCGGACTGCTTCTGGGGCTCCTGCAATTCGTCACCACCTTCGGCATCACCGCAGCGTACGTGTCCTTTGCCAACCGGAAACTTGATCCCCAGGCCACTGCTCTGCGTGAGCACCTCGAGGCCTCCGGTGCGGGACGAGGGGAAGCGTAAATCATGATGAACATCACTTCCGCGGCACTTCCCGCGCTCCACGCCGCCACCGAGGCGGACACCGAAACCGTTGGTACTCCCTGGATCAACATCAGCGTGTTCCTGGCTTTCGTGGTGGTCACATTGGTCGTGGTGATCCGCGCGTCCAAGTCCACATCCACCGCCGCTGACTACTACGCGGGTGGTCGCTCGTTCTCCGGTACCCAGAACGGCCTGGCCATCGCGGGTGACTACCTCTCTGCGGCGTCGTTCCTCGGCATCGTGGGAGCTATTGCGCTGCAGGGCTACGACGGGTTCCTGTACTCCATCGGTTTCTTCGTGGCCTGGCTCGTCGCGCTGCTGCTCATTGCTGAGCCGCTGCGTAACACCGGCAAGTTCACGATGGCTGATGTGCTGTCCTTCCGACTGCGTCAGCGCCCCGTGCGCGTGGCTGCGTCCATCTCTACCCTGGCCGTGACCTTCTTCTACCTGCTCGCACAGATGGCCGGCGCGGGTGCGCTCGTGTCTCTGCTGCTGGGTATCGGTTCCAAGACCGGTCAGTCCCTGGTCATTGTCATCGTGGGCGTCATCATGATCGTGTACGTACTCGTGGGCGGCATGAAGGGCACCACGTGGGTGCAGATCATCAAGGCCTGCCTGTTGGTCACCGGCGTTGCGGTCATGACCGTGTGGATCTTGGCCCTGTTCGGGTTCAATTTCTCGGCCATCCTGGGCGCAGCTGTTGAAACCAACAACAATCCCGCGATGCTCGATCCGGGACTGAAGTACGGTCTGAGTGAAATCACCAAGATCGACTTCATCTCGCTGGGCCTGGCCTTGGTGCTCGGCGCTGCGGGCCTGCCGCACGTGCTCATGCGTTTCTACACTGTTCCCACGGCCAAGGAAGCTCGTAAATCCGTGGTCTGGGCGATCACCCTGATTGGCCTGTTCTACCTGTTCACCCTGGTGCTGGGCTTCGGAGCGGCTGCGCTGATCGGGTCTGACCGGATCATGAACGCCCCGGGCGGCGTGAACTCTGCGGCACCGTTGCTCGCCTACGAGCTGGGTGGTTCCATCCTGATGGGTCTGATTGCCGCTGTGGCGTTCGCCACCATCCTCGCGGTGGTTGCGGGTCTGGCCATTACGGCGTCGGCGTCCTTCGCTCACGACATCTACACATCGGTGATCAAGAACGGCAACTCGGACCCCAAGCAGGAACTGCGCGTCGCCAAGACCACCGTGGTGGTCATCGGTTTGGTGTCGATTGCCGGCGGTATCGGTGCGCAGGGACAGAACATTGCGTTCCTCGTGGCGCTGGCCTTCGCTGTTGCGGCTTCGGCCAACCTGCCGACCATCCTGTACTCGCTGTACTGGAAGCGCTTCACCACTCGCGGAGCGGTGTTGTCCATGTACGGCGGTCTGATCAGCTCCGTTGTCCTGATCATCTTCTCGCCGGTGATGTCCGGCGCGGAGACCTCAATGATCCCGAGCGCAGACTTCGCCATCTACCCGCTGTCCAACCCGGGTATCATCTCCATCCCGCTGTCCTTCCTGCTCGGCTTCGTCGGTTCCATGACCGAGCGACGTTTGGAAGATCCCAAGAAGCAGGCCGAGATGGAAGTTCGCTCGCTCACGGGGGTCGGTGCGGAGAAGGCGGTCAATCACTAATTCAGCGTTCTGACAGTTTCTGCTGTAACCTGGTAGTAGGCTGGCAGTCAGTACGCTGACCAAGGCATACGAACGCGACCGTTTCGTGTAACAGCAAACAGTTAACTGGAGGAATCATGGGCATCATTAGCTGGATCGTCCTGGGCCTGATCGCTGGCGCACTCGCCAAGCTCATCATGCCCGGCCGTCAGGGTGGCGGCATCATCGTCACCATCATCCTGGGCATCATCGGTGCTATCTTGGGCGGCTTCTTGGGCAGCCTGATCGGTATCGGATCCTTGGACTCCGTGTTCGACATCGGAACCATCATCACCGCTGTGGTGGGCGCACTCATCGTGCTCTTCATCTACGGTGCAGTGACCGGCCGCAAGGGCGCTCGTCGCTGATCCACGGCTTCACTGAGCAGGGGCGTCACCTTCGGGTGGCGCCCCTGTTTTGTGCCCTGACCACTTCCGATCCAGGAGATACTGGTGACCATGTCTGACGTTCCCCTGACCATGACCCCCGAATTTCACCGAGCCACGCGCGAGCATCCCCGGCGCGTGGTCATTCTCGGGTCCACGGGTTCCATCGGCACGCAAGCGCTCGACGTAGTCGCCTCCGCGCGGAAGTTGAGGCGGCCGGGGGAGGACGACACCGCCGCAGGGCACCCGCCGCTATCGGTCACGGCCTTGGCCGCGGGAACGTCAAATCTTGCCCTGTTGGCCGAGCAGGCTGTCCGCGAACGAGTGGCGGCGGTCGGTACCAGCGGCACGGCCGAGCATGCGGCGGAACTGAAGGATCTCATCTCCCAGCGCGCCAGTGAGAAAGGATTGACGGGCTTCAGCCCGGAAATTTTCCACGGGCCGGAGGCCTCGACACGCGTTGCAGAATGGGCCGACTGTGATGTTGTTCTCAATGGCATCACAGGATCGATCGGATTGGCGCCGACTCTTGCCGCCCTGCACGCTGGGAAACCCGTGGCCCTGGCCAACAAGGAATCCCTGATCGCTGGTGGCCCCCTCGTCAAACAGGCGGCAGCCGCTACCGGCTTGGAATCCCCGTTGATCCCGGTGGATTCCGAGCATTCGGCTCTGGCGCAGGCACTGCGGGGAGGGCGTTCTAATGAGGTGGACCGGCTGATCCTCACGGCGTCCGGTGGTCCGTTCCGCGGGATGAAGCGGGAGGATCTGCAGGCGGTGACTCCCGAGCAGGCCCTCAAGCACCCCACATGGGATATGGGGGTCATGGTGACGACGAACTCGGCAACCATGGTCAACAAAGCCCTCGAAGTTCTGGAAGCCTCCTTGCTCTTCGACATCGAGCTGGATCGGATCGACGTGACCGTGCACCCGCAGTCCGTGGTGCACTCCATGGTGCAGTTCGTGGACGGTTCCACGCTGGCCCAGGCCTCACCGCCCGACATGCGCTTGCCCATCGCCCTGGGTATCGGGTGGCCGCACAGAATTACCGGTGCAGCGGCACCCTGCGATTGGACACAAGCCGCGCAGTGGACCTTCGAGCCGCTGGATTCCGAGGCATTCCCCGCGATCGATCTGATGAAGCACGCCGGAAACCTGGGTGGCACATGGCCCGCCGTCTTCAATGCCGCCAATGAGCAGGCCGTGTATGCCTTCCACCGGGGTGAGGTGAAGTTCACGGACATCGTGGACACCGTGGCTGCAGTTGTGGACGAACACGAGGGCGAGAGATCCCCTCGGCTCGAGGATGTTCTCGGCGCGGAGGAATGGGCCAGGGATCGCGCGGATCGGCTGATAGCGCAGCGTTTCAGGACACGCTGAGCACGACCTACCCCGTGTTAGGATTGGCGCCGGATGACGAGATCCGGCGCGAAGCTCTGGCTGGCCGGACGGCAACCCTCTCCCGTAGCGGGGTGCCCCAGATGACCATCCGGCCGCGGTTAACGTAGCTCCCGGCAAGTGCGGTTTCCCGAATCAACTAGCACGAGCCCTACGACTGCGGTGTGTCCTCGACGCACCGCATTTCGTTGTTAATCGCCCAGAACATTCCACACCTCGGAAAGGCACATCGTGCGATCTCACCGTTTGATCCCCCTTGCGCTGGCCACCACCATCGGCCTCACCCTGACCGCGTGCGGCGGCGGAGACTCTGAATCCTCCGATCCCGCTGCCGACGGCGTCATCACTATCGGCATCGTTGGTTCGGAGCCTGCTCACGACGCGCTCAAGGAAGTTGCTGCCGAGAATGACATCTCGGTCGAGTACGTCGACTTCAGCGACTACAACCAGCCGAACCCCGCCACCAAGAGCGGCGACGTGGACATGAACTGGTTCCAGCACACGGCGTACCTTGCTGATTACAACAACAACTCTGGTGACACCATTACGCCGGTCGGTTCCACCGCGATCTACCCGTTGGGTATGTACTCCAGCAAATACGACTCCCTGGACCAGATCAAGGACGGCGATGAGATCGCCATCCCCAATGACTCGATCAACCTGGGTCGAGCCCTGAACCTGCTCAAGCAGGAGGGGCTGGTGGAGTTCACCAAGGACACCATTGCCCCGACTGAAGGTGACATTGACACCGAAAAGTCCAAGGTTTCTGTCCGCCCCGTATCCGCTGAACAGACCGTCTTGTCGATGGATTCCGTGGCTGCTTCCGTGATCAACAACGACTTCCTGGGCCGAGCGAACATCGATCCGAAGTCCGCGCTCGCCTCGGATGATCCCAAGCAGGACAGCGCAAAGGTATTCAACAATCTGTTCGCGGCCACCGAGGCCAACGCGGACAACGAGACGCTGAAGAAGGTCGCGAGCTTCTACTACGACCCCAAGGTCTTGAAGGCTGAGGATGAGGAGAGCAAGGGTACCGCTGTTCCGACAGAGGTGGATCAGCAGGAACTGAAGGACCTGCTGAAGCGGTACCAGGAAGACTTGAAGGAACAGACCCAGTGACCGAAGTATCCAGTGAGCGCACCCTGGTGCGCTTCCGGGATGTCAGCAAGGTCTACACAGGCGGATCCAAGCGGGAACCCCGCGTGGTCAACGCCGTGGACAACGTCACCCTGGACATCACCAAGGGCGAGATCTTTGCCGTGATCGGGTACTCCGGTGCCGGCAAGTCCACACTCGTGCGATTGATCAACGGCCTGGAGCCGATCAGCTCCGGATCGTTGGAGGTTGCGGGGAACCGGGTGGACGGCAAGTCCGAGACCCAGTTGGCCCCGATCCGCCAGAAGATCGGCATGATTTTCCAGCAGTTCAACCTGTTCACGTCACGCACCGTGGCGGGCAACATCGAGTACCCGCTCAAGCGCGCAGGGTGGAAGCCCGAGGAACGTAAGCGTCGCGTAAGCGAACTGTTGGACTTCGTGGGACTGACTGACCGTGCCAAGAACTATCCTGAGCAGCTGTCCGGTGGGCAGAAGCAGCGCGTGGGTATCGCTCGCGCGCTGGCGTCCAATCCGGAACTGTTGCTCGCGGACGAGTCAACGTCCGCCCTGGATCCGGAGACGACCCAGGAAGTCCTCGGACTGCTCAAGCGGGTCAATCGGGAGCTGGGGATCACCATTGTGCTGATCACCCACGAGATGGACGTGGTTCGTTCCATCGCGGACCGTGTGGCCGTGATGGACACCGGTCGCGTGGTCGAGGTGGGCACGACGTCGGATGTCTTCGCCTACCCGCAGGCCGAGACCACCCGGAAGTTCGTCTCCTCCGTGATGCGCACCGTGCCCCGCGAGGATGAGATCGCCAAGGTTCGTGAGGAGCACCCGGGTCGTCTGATCCTGGTGGACGTCACGGATCAGAACCGCATCGGTTCGGTGCTCTCGGAGTGTGCCCGGGACGGAGTGACGTTCGAGATCGCGTTCGGCGGTATCTCCATGCTGCAGTCGCGGTCGTTCGGCACCCTCACACTGTCGCTGAACGGGCCGGACACCGCGGTGGAGAACACCATTGTCAGACTGCGTGAAATCACCAAGGTAGAGGAGGTGGCCCGCTAATGGATTGGTCAGTACTAGGACCCCAATTGCTCTCCGCCACCGGCGAGACCCTCTACATGGTGGCCGTCACCCTGGTGTTGGCGGGGCTCATCGGACTCGTGGTGGGCGTGGGGCTTTACGTCACCCGTCGGGGCAACATTTTGGAGAACACCGCGGTCTTCACCGCGCTGAACCTCCTGGTGAACTTCATCCGCCCTATCCCGTTCATCATCCTGCTGGCCGCACTGGGCCAGGCCACGGAGGCCGTTGTGGGTACCCGACTGGGCCCCAACGCCGCGATCTTCGCCATGACCATTGGCGCAACGTTCGCGGTGGCGCGCATCGTGGAGCAGAACCTGATGAGCGTGGATCCGGGTGTCGTGGAAGCGGCACGTTCCATGGGCGTGTCTCGGTTCAAGATCATCACCACGGTGATCCTGCCCGAGGCTCTCGGTCCGCTGGTGCTCGGTTACACCTTCTTGGTCATCGGCATTACGGACATGTCCGCCATGGCCGGTGCCATCGGCGCCGGCGGTTTGGGCGACTTCGCGTTGCGTCTGGGGTACCAGCGCTTCAACGACGAGGTCACCTGGGCCGCTGTGATTGTGATCATCATCCTCGTGCAGATGGTCCAGTTCTTCGGTAACTGGTTGGCGCGCAAGATCATGCGTCGCTAGCGGAGGAAACCGTTACGAACCCCGCCCCGGACCTTCCCACGGAAGGCCCGGGGCGGCGTCGTTGGGGCGTTCGTTTGCTCACGTCCGGCTGCAGGCTCTCGACAAGGTGGCACAATGGAAGGTGAATAAATCGGGGAGTGCGCTTGAGTACCCCCGGCCAACAAGCTTCTGGAGGCAATTCGTGAGTTCGGTCAGTCTCGGTATGCCCGCTGCACCCCAGCCGGTCCTTTCACCTCGACGGAAGACCCGTCAGATCCAGGTGGGGTCCGTGGGTGTCGGATCGGATTTCCCGGTCAGCGTGCAGTCGATGACCACCACGCCCACCACGGACATCAACGCCACGTTGCAGCAGATCGCGGAGCTCAATGCCGCCGGTTGCGACATCGTGCGAGTTGCCTGCCCGTCTCAGGACGATGCTGATGCGCTCCCCATCATCGCCAAGAAATCACCCATTCCGGTGATCGCGGATATTCACTTCCAGCCCAAGTACGTGTACGCAGCCATCGACGCCGGCTGCGCGGCGGTCCGTGTGAATCCGGGCAACATTCGGAAGTTCGACGATCAGATCGAGGGCATTTCCCGCGCGGCAGAAGCCGCCGGTGTCTCCATCCGGATCGGCGTGAATGCGGGTTCCCTGGACAAGCGACTGCTTGAGAAGTACGGCAAGGCCACTCCCGAGGCGCTCATGGAATCCGCCGTGTGGGAGGCTTCCTTATTCGAGGAACACGACTTCCACGACTTCAAGATTTCCGTCAAGCACAACGACCCCGTGACCATGGTGCGCGCCTACCAGTTGCTCGCCGAGCGCGGCGACTGGCCGTTGCACCTGGGCGTGACCGAAGCCGGGCCTGCACTGCAGGGCACCGTGAAGTCCGCGACAGCCTTTGGCATTCTGCTGGGACAGGGCATCGGAGACACTATTCGCGTCTCGCTGTCCGCACCCCCGGTTGAAGAGGTCAAGGTGGGCAACCAGATCCTGCAGTCGCTGGGCCTGCGCCCGCGCAAGCTGGAGATCGTTTCGTGCCCCTCCTGCGGCCGCGCCCAGGTGGACGTCTACAAGCTCGCCGACGACGTCACCAAGGGCCTTGAGCACTTGACCGTACCGTTGCGCGTGGCCGTCATGGGCTGCGTGGTGAATGGCCCCGGTGAAGCTCGTGAAGCGGATCTGGGTGTGGCGTCTGGCAACGGTAAGGGCCAGATCTTCGTTAAGGGCGAGGTCATCAAGACTGTCCCCGAGGACCAGATCGTGGAGACCCTGCTCGAGCAGGCGAATCTCATGGCCGAGGATATGGAACTCGACGAGAACGGTCAGCCCGTGGAGGGCGCACCGGTCGTGACGGCCGGATGATTCGATACCGGGTGACGCGTTTGCTGGTTCCCGGGGCAGTGCCCCAGTCCCAATTGGACCAGCTTTTGGCGCGTCACGCGGTGTCCTCGGTGTTCGTGGGAGCGCACGTCGAGACGGTGCGCACCGCTCGACGTCGCCGCCCACCGCCCGTGGTGGGCGTGATGAACCCCGCCCAGGAACTCGTGGGCGCCTGCTGGGTCGGCACCAACGTGGTTCCGATCGCGTTGGACGA
>JAFAAV010000121.1 GCA_023426375.1 Actinomycetes bacterium
GTCGTTGACATCAGTTAGCTCCCGAGAATTCCTTGTAGCGGGCAATGATGGCGCGAGCGATCATGTTCACCACCAGGGTGATCAGGAACAGCACCAGACCGGCAGCGATCAGCTCGGACAACCGCAGGCCATAGGCCTCGGGGAAGTTCAAGGCGATTTCCGCGGCGATCGTCTGGTTACCGGACTTGATCAGCGAAGCGATCATGGGGCCGGAGGACAGCACCAGAGCCACCGCCATGGTTTCACCCAGGGCACGGCCCAGTGCCAACATCACGGAGGAAATGATGCCCGGTCGTGCGAAGGGCAGCACCGACATGCGGATCATTTCCCACCGTGTCGCGCCCAGGGCCAGGGCTGCTTCTTCGTGCAGCTTGGGCGTCTGGGTGAAGATCTCACGGGACATCGACGTGATGATGGGCAGGATCATGATGGCCAGCACCACGCCTGCGGTCATCATGGTCTTACCGGTCTGGGATGCGGGTCCCTCGAAGATCGGAATGAACCCCAGGTTGTTCGCCAACCAGTTGTAGAAAGGCACCAGCGCCGGGGCCAACACCGTGGCGCCCCACGCACCGTAGATCACGGAGGGGATCGCGGCCAACAGGTCGATCACGTAACCGACGGACTTGGAGATCCGGGCCGGCGCATAGTGCGAGATGTAGAGAGCCACCAGGATGCCGATGGGCGTGGCGATCAGCAGCGCGATAATGGCTGCGATCAATGTGCCCAGGACGAGGGGCCAGATGTACGAGAAGAAACCTTCTCCGCCGGTGATCTCGTCAGCCGGGGCCGCGAAGGTGGGCAGCGCCTGCAACAGCAGGAACAGCGCCACGGCCGCGAGCACCGCGAAAATCAAGATGCCCGCTGCGAGACTCAATCCGGAGAAAATCGAGTCGCCGGCGCGACCGGCCGAGGAGTTCTTGGTCCCCGGCTTCTGTGCGCTCGCTGTGGTGGACATGTACAGAGTCCCTTCAGATCATGGTCATTTCTCGTGCCTGGGCAACCTACCATCCTGGTCAGGACGGTCGGGCCCATGCGGTCGGCGCACAGACGGCGTCGACGCGTTCCACGCGCCGACGCCGCTTGTGCGCACTAGCTGTTCAGGTCAGCCCTGAGCCTTGATGGAATCCACAGCAGCCTGTGCCTGCTCACGCAGCGACTCGGACAGCGGAGCGGAGCCCGCAGAATCAGCGGCCGCCTTCTGGCCGTCCTCGGAGATCACGTAGGACTCGAAGGCCTTCACCATGTCAGCCGATTCCTGGGAGTCGTACTGCGAGCACACCACGTGGTAGGAGATCAGCACGATCGGGTAGGCGCCGGACTCGGCGGTGTCACGCTCGAGGTCCATGGCCATGTCGTGTTCACCGCGACCCTCGACCGGGGAGGAGACCTCAACGGCCTTGGCGGCAGCTTCCGGGGAGTGTCCCACGTACTCTTCGCCGACCTTGACGTCCACGGTGCCCAGCTCGCCCACTGCGGAGGCGTCCGCGTAGGTGATGGCGCCCTCGGTGCCCTGGGTGGTGGAGACCACGCCGGAGGTTCCCTTGTTGTTCTCGGCGGAGTACTTGGAAGGCCATGCCTCGTTGGCCTCATCGGTCCACTCCTCCGGAGCGGCAGCGTTCAGGTACTCGGTGAAGTTCTCGGTGGTGCCGGAGTCATCGTTACGGTGCACCACGGTGATGCGGGTGTCTGGAAGATCTGCATCCGGGTTCTGCTCGGCGATCTCGGGAGCGTTCCAGGTCTTGATCTCGCCCTTGAAAATCTTGGCGATGGTGGGGGCATCCAACTTGAGGGTGTCCACACCGGGCAGGTTGAAGGCCACGGCGATCGGGGAGATGTACACCGGCAGGTTCAGGGCGCCGTCGGGCCCGCACTGTTCCTTGGCTTCCTCGTTCTCTTCCTCGCTCATGTAAGCGTCCGAACCGGCGAACTGGGCGCCGCCGGCCAGGAACGCGGTGCGGCCTGCACCGGAGCCGTCCGGGGAGTACTGAACGGTGGCACCGCTGTTGGCGGACTGGAAACCGTTCTGCCATGCGGTCATGGCAGCCTGCTGCGACGACGCGCCGATACCGGTCAGGGTGCCGGAAACGCTGGACTCGCCGCCGCCGTTGGAGTCTCCGCCTTCGTTGCCGGTCGGGTTGTCCGAGCCGCACGCGGTAAGTGCGAGAGCGCCGATGGCGAGAACTGCGGCTGAACGGCCGAAGTAGGAAGCCTTCACTGTGTTACCCCTTCATGGAATGAACCGGCGATGCCGGTGGATCGCAAAGCGGCCGTCATCGGCCGAGTACTCGACTACGAATAATTCACATCCGTGGTGGTACACCCGTGACGGTAGGCAGTGGATATGGACAGAGTTATCCGAGTGGGTGAACTGCGGGTTAACAGATGACGCGTCAGTGCAGGTTTTTGGCCTGCCACGTGCGTGATCGACGGTCGATGTGAGTTATTGCACACCTCAGATACTCGGCCTGTTCGGGCAGGGCCGATCAGATCCGGATTCGTGCCGTGCTGCCTAAGATGGTGACATGGCATCGAGCGAGGCGAAGAAACCCAGGTCCCGGCTTGCTCACGTCCCCTCCGCGGTGAGTAAACGTTCGAAAACCGGGTGGAACCGCATGCTCAGGGGCCTCTTCCAAGCCGTTCAGATGACCGTGGCCGCGGTGGGTGCGTACATGATCGCAGAACGCCTGTTCGGCCACCACGGACCAATTTTTGCCGCGACCGCCGCCCTCGTTTCACTGGGTTATGCAAAGGGCGGGTTGCGATACCGGCGCGTCCTCGAAGTGTCCATCGGTTGCACCCTGGGCATCGTGGTGGGAGATCTTCTGATCCACGTACTGGGACACGGAGAATGGCAAGCCGCCGTGGTCCTACTGATCTCCCTGATGCTCGCCCGGTTCCTCGACAACGGCGCGATCTTCACCACGCAGATGGGTTTGCAATCCGTCCTGGTCGTGCTGTTGCCGCCTTCTCAGGACGGCGTGTTCGCCCGCTCGCTCGATGCCGTGGTCGGTTGCCTGTGTGCCCTGCTGCTGGCCTATTTCATCCCGGAAGATCCCCGCCGCGAGCCTCGCGACGACGTCCGGAAACTCATCACCGAGTACTCCGAGTTGCTGGCCGAATCCTCTCGTGCCGTCTCGGACTACGACTCACGCCTCGCGTGGCACGCGCTGGTGCGCGGCCGCCAGACGCAACCCCTGATCGATTCCGTCCGCACGGGGCTGAAAACGTCCAAGGAGATCTCGTACGCATCTCCCCTGCATCGAAGACACCGGCAGGAGATCGACGGCCTGGACCATTGCATCCACTACTTGGACCTGGCCGTGAGGAACTCGCGGGTTCTCACGCGCAGGCTCGCGTCCGTACTGGACCACGTTTCGCTCGCCGACGACGCCGTCACGTCCCTTTCCGAGGTGCTCGCCGATCTTTCCGACGCCGTGCTGAGCCTGGGCAACGCGCTGGCGGTGAGCCATGCCCAGTCGCGTGAGAGCTATCTGCGTCAGGCTCGTAATGAGCTGTTCTCGGTAGCGGCACGCCTGGAACCCCACGAGATGGGAGTACGCACCATGGAGGGTGAAGCGCTCGTGCTGATGATCCGCCCCATGGTGGTGGACCTGATCGAGGCCACCGGCATCAGCCATCAGGTGGCCATCGATCATTTACCGCCGCTGCAAGCGGACTGAGCCCCGGCCGCCTATGCGTGTCTGACTCGCTGGATACTGTGAGCCCATGAGCACCAAGACTCGAAAACCCTCAGTGTCGTACCGCTGCACCGAATGCGGTTGGACCACGGCCAAGTGGGTGGGTCGCTGCGGGGAATGCCAGTCCTGGGGAACAGTGGAAGAGGCCGGTGCCGCTCAGGAACACGGCCGCACCCAGGCCGCCCGATCCGTGGCTCAACCGGCCAAGCCCATCGGTCAGGTGGACTCTTCCGTCGCCCAGTTCACGCCCACGCACGTTCCAGAACTCGACCG
>JAFAAV010000043.1 GCA_023426375.1 Actinomycetes bacterium
CCACACCATACGACGACGCCGGGGGCCTTGCGTTCACACCGAATGGCCCGCGGCGTCGTCGATAGCTCCTTTGGAGAGCTCAGCGAATGATTACTCGGACATACTCCGGATGATCGCGATAACGCGCAGGATCTCCACGTAGGCCCAGATCAGGGTGACGGTCAAGCCGAAAGCGGCGGACCATGCGGCCTTCTCCGGGATACCGCGGCGGACGCCGTTGGTGATGTTCTCGAAGTCCAGCACAAAGCTGTAGGCGGCCAGCAGGATGGCCAGGGCGCCCACGATCAGGCCCAGCGGGATGCCGAACAGGGTGACGTCGTAGCGCATGTTGAAGCCACCGAGCAGCGAGGTGCCCAGGTTGATCAGCGCGAACAAGGCGTAGGCCATGATGGCGACCATGAAGATCTTGGTCACGCGCGGCGAGGAACGCAGCACGCCCACCTTGTAGAGGACCAGCACGGACACGAAGACCGCGACGGTACCCATGACGGCCTGGATCACGATGCCCGGGTACATGGCCTCGAACATGCCGGAGATGCCACCCAGGAAGAGACCCTCGGCCAGGGCGTAAGCAATGATCAGCACCGGGCTGGGCTCGCGCTTGAACGCGTTGACCAGACCCAGGACCAAGCCGATCAGGGCACCGGGCAGGGCGAGGATCGGCATCATCCAGCCGAGCACGCCGGTCACGACGATGCAGACCAGCAGGATGCCAGTGCGCATCACGACGTCGTCGTAGCTCATGCGCCCGGTCTGGGCAGGGCCAGCTGCCGGGGCGTTGTACATCTGCTCGAGTTGTTCGGGCGAGTAACGCGGATCCTGGTAGGAACCGGGCGCGCCTTGTTGCGCGTTTTTCTTGTTGAAGTCGCGCAGGAGCGGGTTTCCACCGGCCATGTGTGCGTCCTTTCATGACGTATACGGGCTGTCCGTCAAGGGTAGCAGTGACGCGTCACCCGGAGCTGGGAGTTTGTGTACAGCGAACAGTGAATTCCCGTGCCCGTTCGCGAGTCCGCGCGACTCGGTCCGAGCGCGTTATGTGGATCATCAACAGTGTGATCTGGACAACAGTTAAATAGTTGGGCATCCTACTAAAGCACCCCATCGAGAGGAAAACTTCATGGATGTCTCCAACACTTCTGCCCTGGTGACCGGAGCGGCGTCGGGTCTGGGCGCGGCAACTGCCGCGGCGCTGGCGGATCGCGGCGTACGCGTGATCGGCGTGGACCTCCCCGCCGGTATCGAGAAGGCCCCGAAGGTCGCGGGCGTGACCTATCACACCGCTGACGTCACACAGCCCGACGACGTGCGCGCCGCCGTCGCCGCGGCCGCAGAAGTCGGTCCCTTGCGCACCGTGGTGAACTGCGCGGGCATCGCACCCTCGGCCCGCATCCTGGGTAAGAAAGGACCGCACGACCTGGGGCTGTTCGAGACCGTGATCCGGGTGAATCTGCTCGGCACGTTCAACGTTTTGACCCTGGCCGCCGAGGCCATGGCGGCCACCGACCCCGTGGACGAGGACGGTCAGCGGGGGTTGATCGTCAACACGGCATCCGTGGCGGCGTTCGAGGGACAAGTGGGCCAGGCGGCGTACGCGGCGTCCAAGGGCGGCGTGCACAGCCTGACCATCACTGCCGCTCGTGACCTGGCGAGCCTGGGTATCCGTGTGAACACCGTGGCCCCCGGCATTGTGGAGACACCCATGCTGGCCACGGTGAGTGAGGAGTACCGCGCAGGTTTGGCCGCCGGTGTGCCCTTCCCCCACCGCTTGGGTCGGCCATCGGAGTACGCGCAGATCGTGACCACGTTCGTGGACAACGACTACCTCAACGGCACCACGCTGCGCATGGACGGCGCCCTGCGCATGGCCCCGCGCTGATCCGACGCTTTCCTTCTCACCACGCTCGACTGACCGTTCGGAGATCCATTCATGACTGAGGCCTACATCGTCGATGCTGTCCGCACCCCCGTGGGGCGCCGGGGTAAGGGGCTCGCGGAGGTTCACCCCCTCGACCTCGCAGCTGCACCCCTGGGTGAGCTGGTGAACCGGCAGGGGATCGATTCCCAGGACTACGACGAGGTGATCCTGGGGTGCATTGATCAACTGGGCCCGCAGTCCATGGACATTGCGCGCAATGCTTGGCTTGCGGCCGGGCTGTCCCAAGCGGTTCCGGGCAGCACCATCGAGCGGCAGTGCGGTTCTGGTCAGCAGGCCATCAGCTACGCGGCGCAGGCCGTGATGAGCGGAACGAGTGACCTGGTAGTCGCCGGTGGCGTGCAGTCCATGTCCAGCATTCCGCTCACGTACTCCAACGTGGCCGCCGAGAAGTTCGGTTTCCCGGATCCGTTCACCGGTTCCACCGGGTGGTACGAGCGCTACGGCGATCAGGAAATCTCCCAGTTCCGGGGTGCGGAACTGATGGCGCATCGCTGGGGTTTCACCCGCCATGAGTTGGAGGCGTTCGCTGTGGAATCCCACGAGCGTGCACTGGCCGCCCAGCGTGAGGGCCGCTTCGATCGCGAAATCCTGCCGCTGGCCGGGCTGTCTGCGGACGAGGGTCCGCGCGAACCCGATCTCGACAAGCTCCGGTCGCTGAACCCCATCGTGGAGGGTGGCCTGCACACCGCCGGCAGCGCGTCCCAGATGTCCGACGGCGCTGCGGCGCTGCTGATCGCCTCTGAACGCGCCGTTGAGAGATACGGGCTCGCACCGCGAGCGCGGATCCACCATGTTTCGGCCCGCGGTGATGATCCGGTCATGATGCTGTCCGCCCCGATTGCCGCGACGCGTCACGCTCTGGAGCGCACGGGCATGAGCTTGGACGACATGGACCTGGTCGAAATCAACGAAGCCTTCGCGGCGGTGGTTCTCGCGTGGCAGCGCGAAACCGGTGCGGACATGGCCAAGGTCAATGTGAACGGCGGTGCGATCGCTCTGGGGCATCCCATCGGTGCGACCGGTGCCCGGCTCATGACCTCGCTGCTGCACGAACTCGAACGCAGGGAAGCCCGCTGGGGGCTGCAGACCATGTGCGAGGGCGGCGGCCAGGCCAACGTGACCATCATCGAACGGCTCTGAGCGGACTCTCTCCACCGGCAACGCTCCCTTACAGAAGGACACGACCACCATGAACGCAGCACCTGACAGCCACGAGACCGAGTCCGCGGTAGCCACGGCACAGTCCAACACGGTCGGTGCTCTGCTCCGGCGCACCGTGACCCGCAACGGCCCCGCCACCGCGCTCCTGTTCGAGGACCGGCGTTGGACCTACACCGAGCTGGGCGAAGCCGTGCATCGCGTGGCACGTCGCTTACTGGACGCAGGGCTGCCCTCCGGTGCCAGGGTCGCGGCCTACGGCGCCAACTCGGACGCCTACCTACTGCTGTACCTGGCCTGTGCCGAGGCCGGTTTGGTGCACGTTCCGGTAAACTTCGCCCTCAAGGGTGACGAGCTGGCCTACATCCTGGAAGACTCGGGCGCGAGCCTGCTGGTGGCCGACAATGCGCTGCTCCCGATGGTCAATGACGTGCGCGGCTCCGGACGCGCTACAGACGTTGGCCAGGTGTGGTCGATGTTCCCCGATGCAGAGCCAGACCCCGATACCCGGCCCGAGGAGGTCTCGCTGCTGGAAACGGCGCTGGACCGGGCGGCGTCGTCGGAACCCCTGGACGTGCCCGTGGACGAAAGTGACCTGCTGCAGCTGCTGTACACCTCGGGCACCACGTCCGCACCCAAGGGTGCGATGATGACGCACGCCGCCCTGATCGCCGAGTACGTCTCCTCGATCATCGCCCTGGATTTCACCGCCGAGGACCGCCCGCTGATCGCTATGCCGCTCTACCATTCGGCGGCGATGCACGTGTTCCTGGTCCCCTACCTCACGCTGGGTGCCACCGCGCGCGTGATTGCCAAGCCCGACGTCGCTCAGATCCTCGAGCTCGTGGAGAAAGAACACATCGGGTCGCTGTTCCTGGCGCCCACTGTGTGGGTCCCGCTGGCCAATTCGCCCGAACTGGACACCCGCGATCTGTCTTCGCTGACCAAGGCCCAGTACGGGGCGTCCATCATGCCGGTGACCGTGCTGCAACGGTTGCGCTCGCGGTATCCGAAGATCGGGTTCTACAACTGTTTCGGTCAGTCCGAGCTGGGCCCGTTGTGCACCGTGCTGCGCCCGGAGGAACATGATGCGCGGCCTGCCTCGTGCGGGCGGCCCGTGTTCTATGTGGAGGCCCGCGTGGTCACCTCCGAGGGTTCGCTGGCCGCGCCCGGTGAACCTGGCGAGATCCAGTACCGCTCCCCGCAGCTACTGACGGGGTACTGGAACAAGCCCGAGGCCACCGAGCAAGCGTTCGTGGACGGCTGGTTCCGCTCCGGCGATCAGGTCACCCAAGATGCCCAGGGGTTCATTCAGGTGGTGGACCGCATCAAGGACGTCATCAACACCGGCGGTGTACTCGTGGCGCCGCGCGAGGTCGAGGACTGCATTTACGAGCTGGATGAGGTCGCCGAAGTCGCCGTGGTCGGCTTGCCCGACGAGCGCTGGATCGAGGCCATCACCGCGGTGATCGTCCTCAAAGAGGGCACCACGCTGACTCCGGAAACCGTGCGGGCGCACGTGAAGTCACGGATCGCCGACTACAAGGTGCCCAAGCGGGTGGACTTCGTGGCGGAGCTGCCGCGCAACCAGTCCGGCAAGCTGCTCAAACGGGAGCTGCGGGCGGAGCGTTCTCGGGATGCGGGCGGGGCCCCGTCCGGACAGGGTGCCGCGGGCACGGAGGGTGGCGGAGCGGCGTCGTCACCGCCTGCTACGGGCGCGGCCGGAACTGCAACTGCGAAGGATCGCGCATGAGCGCGGGACCCTCGCAGCAGTACGAGCTGGCCGTCGCGCTGGGCACCGACTATTTATCGATTCTGGAGGGGATCGACGCGGACGACCGTGCGCACTGGAACCGTGCCCGAGAATACGGTGCGGAGATCCTGCCCCTGATCAACGAGTACTGGGACCGCGGTGAGTACCCCACGGAACTGGTGCGACGGGCGGGTGGACTGGATCTGCTGACCGACGGTCTGGAGGTCCCAGGGCACCATCCAATGTCACCCATGGCGGCCGGACTGGTCACCATGGAAATCTCTCACGCGGACGGGTCCTTGGCCGCTGCCGCCGCGGTGCAGGGCGGACTGGTGCTGCGCAGCCTGGTGCTGTTCGCCAGCGAGGAGCAGAAGGAGCGGTACCTCGAGCCCGTGGCCAGCGGTGAGCTGTTGGGTGGTTTCGCGTTGACGGAACCCAATCACGGTTCGGATTCGGTGTCCTTGGAAACTTCGGCGCGGCGGGAGGGGGCCGGGTGGATCCTGAACGGTCACAAGAAGTGGATCGGCAATGGCGCCGCCGGCGGGATCACGATTGTCTGGGCACGCGACGAGGCGGACGGTCAAGTGAAGGGCTTCATCGTGGAACAATCCACGCCCGGGTACTCAGCCGAGGTGATCCAAGGGAAGGGCGCGTTGCGGGCTATCCACCAGGCGGAAATCACCCTGGACAACGTGCGCGTACCCACCGATGCGCAGCTACCCAACGTGAGCTCGTTCAAGGACGTCTCCCGAGCCCTCGTGGAAACGCGCGTGAACGTGGGCTGGTCCGCGCTGGGCCATGCGACGTCCATGTTCGAGGCGGCGCTGTCTTACGCGAAGCAACGCACGCAGTTCGGCAAACCGCTGGCCGGTCATCAAATGGTGCAGGAGCGCCTGGCCCAGATGCTCGCGGAGCTGACCAACATGCAGTTGCAGTGCGTAGCCGTCACAAAACTGCAGGTCGCGGGAACCATGCGGCCGGCGCAGGCGTCCATGCTCAAGTACCACAACACGCGCGCGGCCCGCCGGATCGCCTCTGTGGCCCGAGACATGCTGGGCGGCAACGGAATCCTGCTGGAAAACCATGTCATCCGACACATGACCGATGTAGAGGCTCTGCACACTTATGAGGGCACCGAATCGGTCCAGGCCCTGATCCTGGGCCGTGACCTCACCGGCGTCAGCGCCTTCGCATGACCACCTCACCACAACCGACAGGAGCACCGTGACCTCGAGCGATACCCCCTCAGCCGTCCGCATCGAACGCCGCCCGGGCGTGGTTCGGCTCATCATGAACCGTCCCGCGGACGGGAATGCCTTCACCCTCGACATGGCACGTGAGGCGCTTGCCGCCTTACACGACGCCGAGTCCGATCCGGACACCCACGTGCTCACCCTCACGGGCGAGGGCCGCTTCTTCTGTGCGGGCGGTGACGTCGCGAGCATGGCCTCTTACGAGCCCGCGAATCGTCCCGCTTTCCTACGCGACCTCGCCGACGCCGCCCACGACGTCGCGCTGGCCATGATGCGTTCACGTCTGTTGATCATTGCGGGCGTCAACGGCACAGCGGCCGGGGCGGGGTTCGGATTGGTGCTGAACTCTGACTGGGTACTGGCCTCCGACCAGTCGAGCTTGCTGGCGGCATATTCGAGGATGGGGCTCTCTCCGGACACCGGAGTCGCTTACCTACTCCCCCGCACCGTGGGTCACCAACGCGCAACCGAACTGGCGTTGAACGGGCGGGTCCTGAACGGCTCCGAGGCCGTGGACTGGGGTATCGCGAACGAGGTGACGGCAGCGGCGTCGTTCGCGGAGCGACTCGCCGAAGTGGAGGACCGCTTCCTGGCCGGGGCGGTGCAGACGTACGGGCCCACCAAGAAGTTACTGCGCGCTGCCGCGCTGGCCGGATACGAGGAGCACCTGCGCAACGAGTCCGCGAGCATCGCGGAGCTGTCCGGGCATCCGGAGACCGTGCAGCGCGTGGATCGGTTCGTGGGGAAGAAGCGCGGTTAGGCCCTCGCCTCCGGTCTTGCCCTTGACAACCCTTGATAGTGAGCGTTCACTATAAATGTGTCGGACCAGAAGAAGCGGACTCGCGTACCCATCGAGCAGCGCCGCGAACAGGTTCTTGAAGCTGCTCTCACTGAGTTCAGCCACAAGGGCCTGCACGGTGGTTCGACCATGGCGATCGCAGCCCAGGTCGGGATTTCTCAACCCAACATCTTCCGCATCTACCCCACCAAGCATCAACTGTTCGTTGCAGCTCTGGAACGAGTCTTCTCACGGGTCGAAGCAACCATGCTTGCAGCGGGCGAGCGCGACATTCAGCAACCCCTGGCAACCATGTCCGAAGCCTGGGGGACCTTGATGGAGGACCGGGAGAACATGCTCATGCTCCTTCAGGGCTATTCCGCATCTGAGGATCCTGCCATCCAAGAGCTCATGCGGAACTGGTCCCAACGCATCTTTGAGCGGATGGAAACGCTCCCGGGAGTCGGCGAGGATCGCGCCCATGATTTCTTCGCCGCTGGGATGTTCTACATGGTCGCCGCAGCCATGGACCTACCCGCCCGCTCAGAGAGCGACGAGTGGGCCAAACGATTTCTGGATACCGGATCATGAATGACCTGCGAGCGGGTGTCTTTTTTAACCATTATGTAGTGATCACTCACTAAGGAAATCATGACTATCACCGCCTCTCCCCTTGTCAGCGGGTTACGTTTTTCTCGTGGCGCAACCCTGGGTGTGCTCGCAACCTCAATGTTCCTCATCCTTCTCGACGGCGCCATGGTCAACATCGCCGCGTCGACCATCCGCGACGGATTGAACTTGAGCGCAGCCGAACTGGCGATCGTGGCCAACGGCTACCTCACGGCGATTGCCGGGCTCGTACTACTCGGTGGGCGACTCGCCGACATTTTCGGTGGCCGCCGGATGTTCCTTGTCGGCATGTCGACCTATGTGGCCGCGTCCACGGTCTGCGCCCTGGCAGTGAACGGACCCACGCTGATCGTCGGGCGCATCGGACAGGGTGTCGGCGCAGCCATTACGATCCCGGCCGCTCTGGCACTCGTCATGCTGATGTACACCTCTGCCACGGAACGCACTCGCGCGATCGGTATCTGGGGTGCTGTGGCCGGCACCGGGAGCCTGATGGGAGTCTTTGCCGGTGGCACCCTGACACAACTATTCGGCTGGCAATCCGTTTTCTGGGCTCCCGTCCCGTTAGGAATGGCAGCTGCCCTGGTCGTGTGGCGGACAGTGCCTGCGGTCATGGGCCATCCCGGTCGGTTTGACCTCACCGGAGCCGTCAGCATCACCTTGGGCATCTCGGCTCTGACCCTTGGAATGGTGACTGCACCGGAATCCGGTTGGACCGCCCCTGTCACCCTCCTGGCGTTCGCGATTGCCGCACTGGCCATGGTGTCGTTCGTAGTGGCGGAACGTCGATCGACGCACCCTCTGGTTCCCCTCGGTCTGTTCCATAGGATCCCCATTGCCACTTCGACCGTGGTCATGATTCTTGTCGGTGGCACCCTGACCAGCCTCTTCTTCTTTCTACCGCTTTATCAGCAGGATGTCCTCGGCTTGAGTGCGCTGGCCACCGGGCTGACTCAAATTCCGATCGCCATCATGATCATCGTGGGCAGCATCATGGCACCTCTGCTCACTAAAGTGCTCGGCTTGGCGCTCGCACTTCCCCTCTCACTCCTCGTGCTGCTGTCGGGTGTCCTGTGGATCGCGCTGAATCCTGCCACTGCGTTCACTTGGCAGCACATTATTGCGTTCGTTCTCACCGGGACGGGTCTGGGACTCAGCCTCGTGAACAGCACAACGATGGCGCTGAGAGACAGCGGCGAAGGCGAGTCCGGGCTACTTAGCGGTCTTATCAACGCGGCCCAATCGCTGGGCGGTGCGATCGGTCTTGCCGTTCTGGCAGGTATCGCACTCGGCTCGGCCGATGTCGGTGGTGATATCAGCTTCATTGCCGCCTTCCTCGGCGGTGCCGGACTGATCACCCTGGCCATCGTCTTGTCCATCATCGCGGCTCGCTCCACGTTGCGAGCCCCAAGGACTGCACAGTGATCACCACATCCACCACGGAAGAGAATCCAATGACCTCCCCAACCATCCTCGTCACCGGCGCCACGGGAACAGTCGGCTCCGCATTGATCCCGCAGCTCCTCGCACGCGGAGTACGGGTCCGAGCCATGACACGAAACCCCGGTCAATCCGCGACCGGGTACGAGATCGTCCTCGCTGACTTCAACAAACCAGAAACCCTCGTTGCCGCGCTCGACGGTATCGATGCGTTATTTCTCAACTCACCTTCCACCGAGCACGCCTCGGAACTGCAAATACGTTGCGCAGAACTCGCCGAAAGTCTGGGCGTACCGCGTATCGTGCTGCTCTCCCAGTTCGGCGCGCGACTCGATTCGTCCGTGCGTTTCCTTCGATGGCATGCGGAGGTGGAGAATCACCTGCACGGTCTCGAGCTAACCGGCACCGTACTGCGCCCCAACCTCTACTTGCAGTCCCTGCTTACGTTCTCGAGCACCATTGCACGCGGCACGCTGACGGCCCCGATCGGCCATGCCACGGTCAGTGCCATCGACACCCGCGACCTGGCCGAGGTCGCTGCGACAGTCCTCTCCACCCCGGGGCATGAGAACCGCACCTACACACTCACGGGTCCGCGAGCAATCACGCATGCGGACATCGCACTAGCCATTGCGACAGCCACCAACTCACCCGTGGTGTTCCGGGACGTGACCGAGGAGGAGTTTGCGTCTGCCCTTGAGAACTTCCTTCCCGCGTGGCAACTCCATGGCTTGCTTGAGGACTATGCTCACTACAAGCGTGGCGAAGCCACCGAGGTCACCACAACGGTCGAAGATTTGATCAAACGTCGACCTCGTGACGTCACCGATTTCGCCCGGGATCACGCCCTCGCCTTCACCCAGACATGATCGTCGCATTCCGGAGGGAAAGTTTCAGGAGTACCCGCGGACGTCCGCGGCCATTCACCACGGCGGACGTGCGCAGAGCATGATTATCCCACGATAGGAAAACCGCCATGTCCGACTCCAGCACTTCGAGCGGCTTCGACGCCGATGCGATCGTCGTTGGAAGTGGCTTCGGCGGCGCAGTCGCCGCGGCCCGCCTCGCACAGGCCGGCTACTCCGTGATTGTTCTTGAACGCGGCCGCCGTTGGGAGCCGGGAGATTTCCCTCGTGCTCCGTGTCTAAACGGACGATGGTTCTGGGGCCGGGACCAGGGTTTGTACGACGTGCGCTGGCTTCGAGGGATGCTCGTCGTACAGGCCGCCGGGTGGGGAGGCGGCTCGCTCGCCTACGCCAACGTGTTCGCCCGCCCTTTCGACGCTGCTCTGAGTGAAACGTGGCCCGCGCATCTGCATCGCTCCGAACTCGATCCTTACTACGATCTCGCGGCCCACATGTTGGACGTCGCACCCGTCGGCAACGATCCCCGATCCGGCCGTCCTCCCGATCGCACGACCATGGTCGAACAGCTCATGAGGCAAGGTACTCGCCCGGACGGGACCATACGCCCCAACCTGGCCGTCACATTCGGCGACCCGGACGTCTGGCGTCCCAATCGGCACGGAGTCCTTCGGCGAGGTTGCAATTTCGTTGGCGAATGCGTGATCGGTTGCAATCACGGTGCCAAGAACTCACTCGATGCAACCTACTTGGCCGTTGCCGAGAACAACGGAGCCCGCGCGATCACGGACGCCGAAGTCACGCGTATCAGCACCCACAATGGCGGCTACGCGGTCACCTCCAGGTCTCCGAGTGACACGGCCCTCGAACAACGCGTATGGAGAGCTCCTCGCTTGGTCCTCGCCGCGGGTACGGTCGGCACCACGGAACTCCTATTGAGGGCCCGCGATGTGGACGCCACCCTCCCCCGCCTCTCACCGCAACTCGGGAAGGGATTCTCCGGAAACGGAGACTTCCTCACGCTGGCCGAATTACGTGAACCGACTGGCGACATGACCACCGGTCCCACCATCACCACCAACACTGTGCTGGACGTTCCTGAAGGGCGCGGCTCGGTCTGGTACCAGGTACAGGACGGCGCGTTCCCACTCGTACTGCACGAACTCTTCGATGCCGTGGTGCCAGGGAAACGCATTCGAACCTGGTGGCGCCGTTGGTTCCCTGGCATTGACGCCCAACGCATGTTCACGGTGCTCGCCATGGGTTACGACTCGGGGGAAGGAACACTGAGACTGAACCGTTCGGGCAGGTTGGTCCTGTCATGGCATAACCGCTGGCAATCACATTTGTACCGTTCGCAGCGCCGCGTTGGTCCACTATTGGCACGGCGACTGAACGCCCGCCTGTACAACCCGATCACGTGGTCCGTCCTTCGACGGACAACCACCGTTCACCCGTTGGGTGGAGTTCGCCCCGACCCTGACCCCACCATTGGCGTGGTCGACGATATTGGCGAAGTACACGGCCACCCCGGACTGTTCGTCATTGACGGTTCGACGTTGCCCGCGGCTACTGGCGTGAACCCATCCGCAACTATCCTCGCTGTCGCCGAAAGATCCATTGAGATGATCATCCGGCGTGATGGCCAGCCCCGATGGCGCGCCCCTGAATGGAGCACCATGACCTCACGACCCGCACCAGAGGACTCCGCCTCGGCCTTCTCCGCAGAACTCCGCGCTGCCACCCACGGCGGCGGCATTACCTTTCGCGAACGGATGGCTTCCTCGCCCAATCATCAACCGTGTGTCACGCTCCGGCTCACCGCCGAGCATCCCAGCATTGATCGATTCCTCTCCGATCCCGCGCACAGTCTCCCGGTACACGGCACACTCGACATCGCCGACGTCGCACAAGCCGCCCCCGTCTCCGGAACACTTTCCCTGTTTCCTACCTTGGCTCACGAGGCGATGCGCTACGAACTTCACTTCCCCGACGACACCGGGCGGTCATGGGTGCTGACCGGGACGAAGACCATCCGCGGCAGATCGCCTTGGCGACTCACGCAAGATCTGACACGGCTCCGCGCGATCGCTCACCCCGTGGATGACCCGGCTGACTCCACTCGAATTACGCTGCGCATTAATGCGTGGGAGCTCGTGAAATTACTCGGCAGCATTCGCGGTATCGGTTTCACCCGTGCCCGGCGAGCGAGAACGGCGGCACGATTTGCCACGTTTTTCGCGCGTTCTGCGCTGAACTAGCAACAGGGCACGCGCGCGGGCCCGGTGGTCCGACAGGCCGGAACGCGGTTCGTACAAGGAAGAAAATGGTGCCCCCAGTGGGACTCGAACCCACACTGCGCGGATTTTAAGTCCGCTGCCTCTGCCAATTGGGCTATGGGGGCCAGTGCAAAAGCTACCGGTTCACCACCCGTGAAGGGAGCTGAACCGGTAGCTTCGCGAGTAAACGTAGGTTACAGCCTTGCCTTGGCCTTATCCACTTCGTCACCTGCGGCGATCTTGAACGAACGGCGCGGGTCACGCACGTGGCGCATGCCGGTGGTGTCGCGACCGAAAAGCAAGTTGATGCCCCACTCGCTGAACACGCGGACCTTGCGTTCGATCGTGGGGATCGCGTAGCCGTGGTAGAAACGGTGCGCGGCCCATGCGGGCAGACCGCCGAAGTCCACACCGCGAATGGTGGCGGCACCCTTGTACAGGCCCAGACCCGCCACGGCACCGAGGTTCTCGTGGTAGTAGTCCTCGAGCGGCTTGCCCTCGCGGGCGGCCATGATGTTCTTGGCCATGGTCTTGGCCTGGCGCACTGCGTGCTGAGCGTTGGGCACGCAGAAGCCACCCGGACCGGCACCGGTGAGGTCCGGAACTGCAGCGATGTCGCCGGCGGCCCAAGCACCCTCGATGGGGCCGTCGTCGCCGGTCACGCGCAGATCAGCACCGGCGCGCACTCGACCGCGCTCGTCAACGGGAAGATCACTGTTCTTGACGAACGGGGAGGCCTGAACACCGGCGGTCCACACCAGGGTGTCGGTGTACATCTCGCCCGCCGGGGACTTGTCCTTCATGTTGATCAACTTGACCAGCTGGTCCTTGGCCGAATCCAGCGAGGTGTTGAGCAGGACTTCGATGCCGCGCGAGCGCATCTCGGCCACGACCTTCTCGGCGCGTTCCTCCGTGACCTCGGGCATGATGCGGCCCATGGCCTCGACCAGCACGAAACGCAGATCGGACACCTTGAGTCGGTCATTACGTTCGACGGCGGTGCGCGCCATGTCTTCGAGCTCGCCAATGGCTTCGATACCGGCGAAGCCGCCACCGACAACCATGAACGTGAGGGCCTTGCGCTTCTCGGCGTCGTCATCGGTCAGCGATGCGATTTCGATGCGTTCCAGGACCCAGTTACGGAGGGAGACGGCCTCTTCAATGGTCTTCAAACCAATGGCGTTCTCCGCGAGTCCCTCGATGGGGAACGTGCGAGTCATGGAGCCACCGGCAATGACGATCTCGTCATAGGGCAGGTCGAAGTTGGGTCCCTGATCGATGCCGCGGATGCTGACCTTGCGGTTGGCGTGGTCGATGCTCTCCACGCGGCCACCGATGAGTTCACAGTCCTTGAGGTGCTGACGGTGCGGAACGATAGCGCTACGTGCCTCGATATTGCCGGCGGCAACCTCGGGCAGGAACGGCAAGTAGGTCATGTACGGATTGGGATCGACAACCGTAACAACACCACCCGATTCCTTGATGCGGGTTTGTAGCCGTTGTGCGAGCGTGAAACCAACGTATCCGCCGCCGACGATCAGAAGACGCGGACGGTCTTTAGCCAATTGATTGAAAGCCATGTCTGAAAGTCTACTCATCACCGACCCAATTTCCGCTTTGAACGGCGGGGGCCGGACTGCGCTGATCGTGAAATGTTCGCGTCAGCGATTCATGGATCGGATGTGGAGGACTGCGCCGATCGTCAGTCCCGCAACCACCAATCCAAAGCCTGCCAGGATCACCACGGGCAGCGCCCCGGTCTCATTGAGCGGTGCCTGAGCCACCGGCGGCGTTGCTTCCTCGGTCACCTGCTCGGTGTCGGGGGTCTCGGTGGCTGCGGGCGACGACGCCGTTTCGCTGGCTTCAGGGGCTGCCGGCCGGTGCACACTCATCCAGTGCTTCATGCTGCCCAAGGGGTTCTCGTCCACCTCGGGGACGTCCTCCTCCACGGCGGCCTTCACGTCCAGGATCCCGTGTCCGTAGAACGGGTCCTGACCCTCCTCACCGGCGTCATGAGCGGTGCGGATGATCTGATTGGCGATCTGCGCCGCGCTCAGGTCCGGATTTTTGGCCTTGATCAATGCCGCGGTCCCGGAGACCAGGGGAACGGTGGCCGAGCTTCCGGACCATTCGGCATAGCCGTCATTCGGCATGGCCCCCACCATGTCTTCGCTGGGTCCGGCCACCGCGATCGAGATTCCTTGAGAGGACGAGTCCCAACTTGCCTGGCCCGCCCTGTCCACACCACCGACCGTGAGCACACCGGGTATCGTGGCCGGCGCACCGACCTGGTTGAGCCCGGATCCGCGATTGCCCGAGGCCGCCACCACCAGCACGTCCTTCTCTTCCGCGTAGACGAACGCCGAATCCCAGGACTGCGGCCACTCGGTGGAGTCCGAACCCACCGACATGTTGATCACGTCGGCTCCGTTGTCCACGGCCCAGCGCACGGCATTCGGGATCTGTTCGTTGACGTCCTTGACGCCCGGTTCCTCGTTACCGAGCCACAGGGACACCGGCAGGATCTCGGCTTCCGGAGCTACACCCACTACGCCGCTCTGCTTGCCGGGGCCGTCCGGATTGTCCTCACCGTGACCGGTTCCGGCTGCCAAGGATGAGACGAGTGTGCCGTGTTCCGGTTCCGAACCCAGACCACGATGGCCCTTGCCATCGCCCTTGCCGGAAACGTCCGTGCCGTCCTTGACGGAGTCCTTCAAATCTTGATGGTTAGCGTCCACACCGGTGTCGATCACGGCGATCTTCACGCCTTTGCCGGTGGATTCTTTCCACGCATCCCGCACACCGTATTCGTCGAGCCAGTACTCGCGGTCACGGATGGAGTCCACGGGCACGGGCACCTTGCCGTCCGGGAGCGGCGGCGCCACGGGTGTTTCCACGGGGATCGACGGTGCTGGTGCGGGGGCTCCCGGTGGCTGCTGGTTGTCGGGCATGGCCACCGCGGGGGCTGCTGTGAAGGACAAGACCATGGCGGCAGCGGCCGCACCCGAGAGTGCGCGGCGGCGCTTGGTGTGAACCGACATTTCCAACCTCAACTCGACTAGGAACGCACCGGTGGGGACGCCCGTGGCCGTTGGATGTTCAGGACACTCGCGGGGTCAACGAACCAGGGATAGACCGATGCCGTCCAAAATATCGTGTTCGCTGGCTGTGACCGACTGCACACGGCCTTGTGTCGCGTAGACAACACGTTCGATCACGCGCCGCCACACGAGAGCACCGCCGCCGATCACGTCGACACGACCCTCGTGCATGAACCCCAACTGTGCCCGTTCCTTCTTGGTCATGGCCGTGAGGTCCTTGCAGGCTTTGGCAATCGAATCCACGGACATGGTTGACCCGTGGATCTTGTCCGGGTCGTAGCTCTTCAGACCCAACGCGTGGGCCGTCACCGTGGTGATCGTTCCCGCGACACCGACCAGATGAGTGGTCTGGGACAGCGGGACCATGCGGGATACGGAATCCATGGCCTCGTCCACGTCCTGGAGTACCTGGCGCTGTTGTTCGTCCGTGGGAGGGTTGGAGCCCAGATGACGTTCGGTCATGCGTACGCATCCCACGTCCACACTCTTGGCTGCGGTCACGCCGTCCACGGTGCCCAGCACGCACTCGGTGGAGCCACCGCCCAGGTCGACCACGAGCACACGGTCCTGCGGGCTGAGGGGGCCGGTAGCGTTGGCGGCGCCGCGGAAGGACAGGGCTGCTTCTTCGTCTCCGGTGACGACCTCGGGCATCACGCCCAGTCGTTCCTTGATGCCGTCCACGAATACCTGGCGGTTACCGGCGTCGCGGGTGGCGGATGTGGCGACGAAGCGGATCTTGTCCACCTTGTGCTTCTTGATCAGGCGGGCGTACTCCTCGGTCGCGGCGAACGTGCGTTCCAGTGCGGCTTCGGCCAGCCAACCGGTCGCGTCCACACCCTGCCCCAACCGGACCACGCGCATCTCACGCACGATGTCGATGAGTTCGGGATGTCCGTTGTCGTCCTTCACATCCGCGATCAGCAAGCGGATGGAGTTGGTACCGCAGTCAATGGCAGCAACGCGCATGGGTGGTGGATCCTCGGTTCGGTGGGGAGTGCGCCCATTCAGCAGCGCGGTCCCACTTTACCCGCGTTACGTGGTTGTCTCGGACGGCTGGGTCCGATCAACGTGTGAAAAACTGAAGTCAGCTAACGATTTCCCTGCCTGCCACGCGACAACACGAACGAGACCAACGATGACCTCAGAAATCGGCGACACAGTGTCCACCCGCGCCTTCCATGCGCTCACCCCGGCGGAAGCCTTGCGAGAGTGGGATTCGCAGGAGTCCGGCCTGAGCAACGCCCAGGCCGGGGTAATTCGGGACCGGGTTGGCCCCAACCGCTTGCCACCTGCCCGGCGGAAACCTGCGATTCTGAGGTTCCTGGCGCACTTCAAGAACGTGCTTATCTACATCTTGCTGGTTTCCGCGGTCATCACGGCTTTCTACCGGGAATGGGTCGACTTCTGGGTGATCATCGCCGTAGCCGTCGGCAACGCGGTGATCGGTTTCGTCCAGGAAGGGCAGGCGGAGAAGGCCCTGGCCGGGATCCGCAGCATGCTCTCCGTGCACGCTTCGGTGCTGCGCGACGGTGAGTGGCAGCAGGTGGACGGCGAAGATCTGGTGCCCGGCGACGTCGTTCGCCTGGGGCCCGGGGACAAGGTCCCGGCTGATCTGCGCCTCCTGGACGCCAACCGCCTGGCCATCGACGAATCCGCGCTCACGGGCGAATCCGAACCCAGCGACAAGCATGTCGAGGCCGTCGCGGAGGACGCGGGCATCGGTGATCGCACCAGCATCGCGCACTCCGGCACCGTGGTCACTCGTGGCACGGCCCTGGGCGTGGTGGTCGCCACCGGCTCCAATACAGAGATCGGCCGCATCCAGTCCCTCGTGGACGACATCGATCAGCTGGCCACTCCCCTGACCGAACAGATGGACCGCCTGGGCAAACAGTTCGCGCTGGGCATCCTGATCGTGAGCGCCGTGATGATGCTGGTCGCGTGGTTCATCTATTCGATGCCCACGCAAACGGTGCTGAGCTCGTTCATCAGCTTTGCCGTGGCCACGGTCCCCGAAGGCCTGCCCGCGCTCGTGACCATCACCCTGGCGCTGGGCGTCCAGCAAATGGCGCGGCACAAGGCCATCACCCGCACCATGACGGCGGTGGAAACACTGGGTGCCGTGACCACCATCTGCTCCGACAAGACCGGAACGCTGACCCGCAACGAAATGACCGCCCGCGTGGCCTCCGTACCCGGCGGCCGCTTCGCGATCACCGGAGAGGGGTACACGGATCAGGGCACAGTTGTGGCTTCCGGTGAGGCCGCCGAGGAAGCCTCCCGTAACGCGCGGACGCTCGCGCGCGCCGTCGTCCTCTGCAACGACGCCACCTTGCGCGGGACCGGCGAACGCATCCAGATCGTGGGCGAGCCGACCGAGGCGGCGCTCGCGATCTTCGGACGAAAGGCCGGGTTCGACGCCGCTCCGTACCGTCGCGTGGGCGCGCTCCCCTTCGATTCGGCCAATAAGTACATGGCGGTGCTGAGCGAGGCTCCCGGCGGCGAGCGCGAGATCCTGGTCAAGGGCGCGCCGGACCGGTTGCTGCAGCGTTGCTCGAGCCAGCTACCCGACGCCCACGGCGCCACCAACTTCGACCCGGACGAGTGGGAACGCGCCAACACGGAACTGGCGTCGCAGGGGCTGCGTGTGCTGGCCGCCGCGCGCAAGACCGTGGCCGCGGGCACCGCTTCCCTTGCTCACGAAGACCTCGACGGCGGGCTCGAATTCGTGGGGCTCGTGGGTCTGGTGGATCCGCCGCGTGAGGAGGCCATCACAGCGGTGGCTTCCTGTCACGGTGCCGGGATCAATGTGAAGATGATCACCGGTGACCACGCGGAAACCGCTCGTGCGATCAGCCGCGAGCTGGGCCTGTCCACCAATGACGACCCCGTGGTGGTGACCGGTGCCGAGGTCGAGGCCATGACCAAGGAGGAACTGGTCGAGCGCGTCACGGACGTGGACGTGTTCGCCCGCACGAGTCCCGAACACAAGATCCGCATCGTGGACGCCCTCCAGGCGCGCCGCGAGGTGGTAGCCATGACCGGAGACGGCGTGAACGACGCCCCGGCCCTGACCCGCGCCAACGTGGGTATTGCCATGGGCATCAAGGGCACGGAAGCCACCAAGGAAGCCGCGGACATCGTGCTCGCGGACGACAACTTCGCCACAATCGAAGGCGCGGTCCACGAGGGTCGACGGATCTACGACAACATCCGTAAGTCCGTGGTGTTCCTGCTGCCCACGAGCATCGGCATGGGCCTGGTCGTTCTGGCCTCAGTACTTCTCGGTGCAGAACCGCCCCTGCGGCCCACGCAGATCCTCTGGGTCAACCTGGTCACCGCGATCACGCTGTCCATCACGTTGGCCTACGAACCTGCCGAACCGGGCATCATGGAACGCAGGCCGCGCGACCGCGACGCCAACCTGCTACCCGTGTCCTTGTGGCTGCGCGTGGTGTGGGTGGCGTTCTTCATCGGTGCGGCTGCGCTGCTGTCCTACCGCGTCATGAGTGACTCGGGCGCTTCGGACGCCGTGGCCAGCACCACTGCGGTGTCCGTGCTGGTGCTGGGCCAGATATTCGTGCTGTTCAACTCGCGCTTCCTGCACCTGTCCAGCCTGCACCCCCGCGCCATCACGGGGAACAAGGCCACGTGGATCTCCACGGGCATCCTCCTGGCAGTCCAGATGGTCTTCACCTACGCGCCGTTCATGAACACCTGGTTCGGTTCCGCACCCTTGGGCTGGGCGGAGTGGGGCTTCGCGCTGCTCAACGGCGTGGTGATCTTCCTGCTCGTGGAATTGATCAAGGCGGTGCAGAACCGCGGTGGTCGCGGCGCGCCCAGGTCGGCGCAGCGCTAGCGGTCCGGTTTTGGCGGCCCTGCGGCAGCCCGTCCTGACAGTACGACGCCCGCCTCACGGATGATCCGTGAGGCGGGCGTCGTTGTCTGCGGTGCACGCAAGTCGTGTGCGGTTGGCGCTATCAGTCCGCCGTGCGCCACTCCGGATCGCACGCGCAGCGGTCAGCGGTCCACGTGTCCGCAATGAGCTCCAGGGTTTCGTCACCCAGCGAGTTAACCCCGGGGCCGGCGGCCAGGCTGTGGCCCACCAGGACGTGCAGACACTTCACGCGCGTGGGCATGCCGCCAGCGGAGATCCCTTCAATTTCGGCGACCTCGCCGATTCCGGCCTTCTCACCAATCCGACGCCGCTCCCCCAGGTAATGCTCGTGCGCCGCCTGGTACTGCTCCGCCAGCTGCTCATCTTCCTTGATCCGGTCCGACATGCCGTACATGCTGCCTTCGGCCTCCAGACGGGACACCGCGGACGTGATGACCGGGTGCGTCAGGTAGAACACCGTGGGGAACGGGGTGCCGTTGGCCAGCCGGGGGGCGGTCGCAACCACCAGCGGGTTGCCGCACACGCAACGGGCGGCAATTTCCACCACGTCACGCGCGGGGCGTCCGAGCTGGTGCCCAACCACCGCGAGATCCTGCTGGGTCACTGCGGGGTCGTGGGTCGGCTGTGCTTCAGTCACTTGCGTACTACTTTCCGGCGCTCTGCTGGGCCAGTTGGTCGATGGAGAAAAATTGAGGATGGCTGAGTCCTTGCGGAGATGGGAAGTTACTGCTCCGGCTCCACCGGGGCGATCTCAGGTTCGCTCCGGGGGAAGGCTGAATCCACCACGGACTGCCACAGCCCGTCCGCCCACGCGGGTTTGCCGGCCTCGACCTGTTCGGCGGAGGATTCCGGGGCCTGGCGACCTGTTTGATCGGCCCCGAGTACCAGGTAGGCCCGTTCGCCGGGCATTACGTAGAACATGCGCTCACGAGCCTGTTGTTCCACGTACGCGTCGTCACCCCAGCGCTCTTCCTGCAACTTGAGTTGTTGCTGTTCCCGCTCCTTGGCCGCGATGGACTCCTCGAGAGCGGTGATCTGGGCACGCTGGTCGAAGAAGATCTTTGCGGTCGGAGCAGCCAGGAACAGAATCAGGGTGGCGACCACGATCAGGGCAATCAGGCGGCCATTGAACGAGTGTGCTGGAGTAGGTGCGGTGACCGTGGAGGAGCCGCCGCCGGAGTGACCCACCCCAGGAGTAGGCCTGGGCTGACCGGACTCGCTCGATCGGCCATCGGTCGCCGCAGGCTTCCGTTCCGCGCCCTGTTTCTTCCCGGCGAACCGAGGAATCCTGGGCCTGGGGCCAACCATGCACACCTCCCGCGCTCAACAGTGGTCTCAACCTGAGACACTCACTAGACAATCCTGCGGGTCATTCTAGCGACCCGATCATGGCAGTTCCCGCACACACCGTCCCGGTCCTCCGCACACACAACCGCCCGGTTCTCCTCGCGAGGAGAACCGGGCGGAATGCTCACCCACGAATGGGCGATGGAGATTACTTGGCCGAGAAGCGCGGGAACGCGGAAGCGCCGGCGTAGCGAGCGGCGTCGCCGAGTTCCTCCTCGATGCGCAGCAACTGGTTGTACTTGGCCACGCGCTCGGAGCGAGCCGGAGCACCGGTCTTGATCTGGCCGGCGTTCACCGCCACGGAAATGTCCGCGATGGTGGTGTCCTCGGTTTCACCGGAGCGGTGCGACACCATGCAGCGGTAACCGTTGCGCTGTGCGAGTTCCATGGCGTCGAAGGTTTCGGTGAGCGTGCCGATCTGGTTGACCTTCACGAGCAGCGCGTTGGCCACGTCACCCTCGATACCGCGAGCCAGTCGCTCCGGGTTGGTCACGAACAGGTCGTCACCGACCAGCTGTACCTTGTCGCCGATGGCGCGGGTCAGGGTGGTCCAGCCTTCCCAGTCGTCCTCGTCCAGCGGGTCCTCGATGGAGACCAGCGGGTACTTCTTGACCAGGTCCGCGTAATAGTCGGACATGTCCTTGGCGGAGCGCTTCTTACCTTCGAAGGAGTACTTGCCCTTCTCGAAGAACTCGGAGGAGGCAACGTCCAGGGCCAGGGCGATGTCCGAGCCCGCCTTGTAACCGGCCTTCTTGATGGCCTCGAGGATCAGGTCCAGTGCCTCGGCGTTGGACTTGAGGTTCGGTGCGAAACCGCCCTCGTCACCCAGGCCGGTGGACAGGCCGCGGTCCTTGAGCACGGACTTAAGCGAGTGGTAGACCTCAACGCCCCAGCGCAGGGCTTCTGCGAACGTGGGAGCGCCGATCGGAGCGATCATGAACTCCTGGATGTCCACGTTGGAATCAGCGTGGGAGCCACCGTTGAGGATGTTCATCATGGGCACCGGCAGCACGTGCGCGTTGGGGCCACCCAGGTATTTGTAGAGCGGCAGGTCCGCTGAGCTGGCGGCGGCGCGGGCCACGGCCATCGAGGCGCCCAGAATGGCGTTGGCGCCCAGCTTGGACTTGTTGTCGGTGCCATCCAGGTCGAGCATTGCCTGGTCCACAGCGCGCTGGTCGGAGGCGTCCAGGCCCACGATGGCCTGTTCCAGGTCCTCGTCCACGGCGTTGACGGCGTCCAGAACGCCCTTACCCAGGTAGACCTTCTTGTCCCCGTCACGGCGCTCGGCTGCTTCGAATTCGCCCGTGGATGCTCCCGAGGGAACTGCCGCGCGGCCAAAGCTGCCGTCTTCGAGCAGTGCCTCGACCTCTACGGTGGGGTTGCCACGTGAGTCCAGAATCTGACGGGCTTGCAAAGCAATGATCATTGCCATGGATAATCTCCTTGCTGGTCGTTGACCTATCGGGCGGTGCCCTGTCTTCAGCCTACCGATCTCGGTCGGTTCCGGGCTAAATAGGCCGATTATTCGTGTGGATGTAACGTCGCACGGCCCCGCGCAGGGCACGTTCCGCGTCCAGGCCCTCCGCCGACGCCGCCCGTACCTGTTCCAGCAGCCGGTCACCGAATTCGGCTTCGGCGCGTTCCAGGGCCGCGGTGTCCTCGGTCTCCGACGGTTCCGGCGTACTTTCGACGCCGTGCCTGCGAGCCTTCGACAAGGCCTTCTCCGCGAGCGCGAGCGCCGGGAGTGCGGGCGGAATACCGTCGAACACGTTGGTGCGGTGCGGCTTCTCCGAGCGCTTGACGGCGTCCCACCGGGCGGAGAGTTCTTCGTTGCTGGCGCCGGGTCGATCGTCCGTCGTGGCGGGGATCGCTCCGTCCGCATCCCGTTCGCGGAACACCAACGGGTGCCTGCGCACGAGTTTGTCGGTCACGGAGGTGATGATGTCGGTGACGTCGAAGGCTTCGTTGTCGTCGTGTTCCTGGCCGATGCGGGCGTGGAAGACGACCTGCAACAGGATGTCGCCGAGTTCTTCGACGAGTTCGGCCCGGGCTTTCGTCGCGCCCTCCCCATCGTCGCTCGGGGACTCGACCGCCTCGACCACTTCGTAGGCTTCCTCGACCAGATAGCGCAGCAACGATTGGTGGGTCTGGGCGCCGTCCCATTCGCAACCGCCCGGCGAGCGAAGGCGATTCATCACGCTCACGAGTTCTTCGAACCGCTCCCCCGTACCTTCCGGGACGGCCGGTGTGACGTCTCGAGGACTCACGCGGAAGCCTCCTCAATACGCCCTGCCAGCCAGTCCTGGTAAGCACGAGGCACGAATGCCGCACGCGCCGCATTGTGCTGGATCTCCGCCAACTCGCGGTTGGACCAGCCGGCCTCCGAGAGCAAGAGAGACATTTCGTGGGACACGGACGTTGCGCTCATCAGCCGGTTGTCCGGGGACAGCGTGACCGTGAAGCCCGCCCGGTGCAACTGCGTGATCGGGTGTTCCTTGATGGACTCACCCCAGTGACTGATTGCACCGGTCTGCAGGTTGGAGCACGGGCACACTTCCAGGGCGATGCGACGGTCCCGCACCCACCGGGACAACGGCCCGGTGGCCTCCGGGTCGTTCTCGAGCAGGCGCACACCGTGGCCGATGCGCAGGGCGCGGCCGGAGACCAGAGCGTCCTGAATGGACTCCGGACCGTCCGCCTCACCGGCGTGTAATGTCACGGGCACGACGTTTTCGGCCAGCAGGTCCAGTGCTTGCCGGTGACCCGACGCGGGGAATCCCTTCTCGGGTCCGGCCAGGTCGAATGCGACCACCGAGCCGGGCGCGGGCTCGCCGGGAACGTCCCCGTGCGACGTCGTCCTGGCCGCCGAACGCACGCG
>JAFAAV010000113.1 GCA_023426375.1 Actinomycetes bacterium
AACGGGCGATTTCGATTGGCGGTGACGGAGGGATTTGAACCCTCGTTGGCTTTAACACCAAACATCATTTCGAGTGATGCACCTTCGGCCGCTCGGACACGTCACCAGCTCGAAGTACTTTACCGTCAGGTTCCACCCGGAACCAAACTGTGCCAGCCGTGACTACTTGCGGTGGGCCTCGAAGAACTCCCGCAGCAGCCCGGCGCACTCGGCTTCACGGACCCCACCGGTGACCTCGACCCAGTGATTCAGGCGAGGTTCGCGGACCACGTCGAACACCGATCCGCAGGCGCCAGCCTTTGGATCCCAAGCTCCGAGAACTAGCCGCGGTACACGAGACAGCACGATGGCCCCGGCACACATGGCGCACGGTTCCAGGGTGACCACCAGGGTGCAGTCCTGGAGCCGCCACGATCCGGTGCGGGCTGCGGCGTCGCGGAGTGCCAGGACCTCCGCATGCGCGGTGGGGTCGCCGCACGCTTCGCGACGGTTATAGCCACGCCCGACGACGTCGCCCTGGGAGTTGACGACCACCGCACCGATCGGGACGTCCCCGCTCGCCACGGTCTGCTGTGCTTCTAATAAAGCCAGGTCCATCCAGCGTTCGTGCTGGATGGACCTGGCAGTGGGCGGTAACGCCATGTGTGACTTACCGGCGGCTGTTCTGCGCGAAGTACGCGGAGTTGGGAGTCTTGAACGCGGTCACGATCCACATGATGTTCACGACGACCGCGATGATCGAGATCACGATCAATACGATGCCCAGCCCGCCGTACATGAGCGCGCCGAAGATCCCGAACAGGTAGGACAGGATCGACAGAGCGGCGAAGACAGTACCCAGGATGCGAGCCCAGTTCTTGCCCTTGGCCAAGCCGCGGTAGACCAGGAAGTAGAGCAGCAGTCCGATGACCAGACCAATAATCGTGCTTCCGACCCCACCGCTACTAGCAAATGCCTCTGCTTGTTCACTGCTCAGACCCTGCTCGCGGTAGAAAGCAGCAAGATCAGTGACGGAATTAGCGATGAGGCTGACGACTGACCACAGGATGTACAGCGCCGCGGACAACAGCGTCAGCTTGAGCAGCTTATCGAGCAGACCCGGGCGCTCCACCATGCCGGTGTACTGGTTCGGGTTGTACTCGGACGTGCCGTATTTGCCGCCCTGCTGGCCGTAGCCGTGCTGAGGCGCACCCTGCGGATCCTGGCCGGGGCCCGGCTGGCCAACAGGGTTGGGCTGGCCGGGATTCGGCTGACCGGCGCCGGGCTGGTTGCCGTAGTCGGGGTTTCGGGGTTCATTGGGAGTCGTGCTCATGGGGAAGGTCCCTTCTTCTCATTGGTGCGAGTGGTGAAAGTGAATTACTCGTAGCGCAGTGCATTGATGGGATCCTGCCGTGCTGCGCGCATGGCGGGAATGGTGCCGGCCAGGAACGCGATGACCATCACGGACAAGATGATCAGTGCAGTCTGGATCGGGTCGAACAGGAACAGGCTCAAGCCCGGTAGGCCTTCCAACAGCCCGTTGGACAGTACGGAACTGATGATCGATCCGGTGGCCACGCCCACGGCGGCGCCGATGGCGGAACCGAGGAAGCCGATGAAGATGGCCTCGAGAGAGAACAGGCCGAAGACCTTGCCGCCGCTCATACCCAGGGCCTTCATCAGGCCGATCTCACGGGTGCGCTCCTGCACGGACATCAACAGCGTGTTCACGATGCCGAAGCCCGCTGCGAGCAGGGCGATGATCGCGAAGGAGTTCAAGATCCAGACGATGCCGTTGATGACCGCGCGGAACATGCCGAGCTGGTCCTCCACGGTCATACCCAACATGTTCTCGTCCGCGAGCTGGGACTTGATCTGACCGGCGTCGTCGATGTTCTCGATGTTGGCCACGGCCATGAAGTAGCTGTCCGGAACGTCGCGCTGAGACCCGGAGGTCTGGTAGTCGTAGAGCTTCTCGTTGAGGCTCGAGGACGGCATGGGGGTCAAGGACGCACCGGCCAAGGAGGCTTGCGAGACACCGGAAATGGTGACTTCGAAGGTTTCGTCATCGCCGGCCATGTTGGTCATGACCACGTCAACGGTCTTGCCCACGGCATCTTCGTTCGAATCGAAACCCAGGTCTTCGACCCAGGACGCGGGGACGATCATCTCGTCATCTTCGCGGGCAGGGATTTCCCCGGCTTCGAGCTGAACACCCTCAGCGTCGGAAGGCATCCCCAGGCTGAGCTGGAAGCGCTTGTCGTTGGGTGCTTCCAGGTATGTGGGGGAGACCATGTACATGGGATCCACGGACTCGACGCCGTCGATTTCCTCGATCTTTTTGATGTCCGAATTGCTCAGGCCGCTGGCTGAGCCGAAGCCGGTTTGAACGCTTGAATCCTCCGGGTCGTATTCACGTGGACCGTCGTTCTGGGGCTCGGTCTGGTCCGCGACCTTCTGGACGTAGATGGACTTCTGGTCACCGAAACCAGCAACCGTCTTATCGATGTAGTCGTTCACGCCCGTGCCCACACCAGAGGTGAGGGTCAGGGTGAACGCACCGATGAAGATGGCGATCACGGTCAGGATGGTTCGTGCTTTGGAACGGAACGTGTTTCCGATGGCCGTCCGCAGCAGATCGACAAACTTCACTCGGAGACTCCCTGCTGGTCGGAGGTGGACGGTTCGGCAACGGG
>JAFAAV010000119.1 GCA_023426375.1 Actinomycetes bacterium
CCATTCTTCGGGCAACAACCTCACGGACTATCGCGATTCCACTCAAGAATACGTGCCGAACGGCGGCGCTCAGGGGCGGAATCCCTCGGTGGCAGCTAACCAGGTCTCTCCGTACGGCCAGCCTTCCGGTCGCTGGGAGTACGTACCGGCCAGTGCCCAGGACGCGCAGCAGCAGGACCAAGCTGCCAGGAGTTCCGAGGCATCATTGGTTCTCGGAATTCTGGGAGTAGTGATACTTCCCATCCTCGCCCCGTTCGCTCTGTGGCAGGCCTACAAGTCCGAGAAGCTGGGTGGCCGTGCCACCTCCGGCAAGGTCCTCGGTTGGGTGGGCGTTGCCCTGCTGATCCTGGGCATCCTGTGGGCCATCCTCTTTTTCGCGTTCTTCGGCGTGATGATGAGCGAAATCTCGAACTCGGTGAGTACGACCGTCTAGGTCTCGGCTACGACTGCCGGGGTCAGAGTCTGATCAGGCCTCGTTGAAGGGCCTCGGTGACGGCTGACGTCCTGTCCTGAACGCCCAACTTGGTGAAGGCCCGCCGCAGGTGGGTCTTCACCGTTGTTTCACTGATGTACAGCTGCGAAGCTACTTGGGCGTTCGTGAGCCCCCGAGCTACGCCGGTAAGGACTTCTCGTTCCCGGGGGCTGAGAGTGTCTTCCTCCGACTTGGAGATCATGCCGGCAATCAAAGAGCCCACCTCGGCGGAGACCACCAGCTGACCGTCCAGGGCACGTTCGACGGAGCGGATGATCTCATCCGTTGACGCAGACTTCAGAAGATATCCCGCGGCACCCTGGTCCAGCGCTTCCCGGATCACCGTGGGATCTTCCACCACGGTGAGCAGTAGCACCGGCACTGACGGGTGTGTTTCCCGGAGTTTTGTCATCAGCTCCAACCCGTCCATGATGGGCATTTGCACATCTGTGATGATCAGGTCAGGGGCGTCCGCGTCGAGTCCGCGCAGTGCTGCTGAACCATTCGGGTAAGAACCCACCACGAGTAGGCGATCGCTGTCTTCGAGGCTCGTTTCGAGCCCGGTACGCACAATGTCATGATCGTCCACGATCACTACTCGTGTGAGCCCGTCCGCCGGAAGTTTCTGAGCGCTCATGACGGGTTCTCCTGATTGGTCGGAAGTGACACGGTGATGGTCGTACCCCGACCCGGGGCAGTGTCGAGGTCGAAAGTGCCGCCTAGTCGCTTCACTCGATCCGGGGCGCCGGCCAGACCCCAGCCACGTGCCCCGGACGCAGCGCCGGTGGGCTGGTCCATCCCCACACCGTTGTCCGCCACCGTGACCTTGAGTCGGTTCCCGAGGTGTCCAAGCTCGACGACGATCTGAGTAGCCTGAGAATGGCGGAGACAGTTGGACAGCGCCTCCGAGAGCATCCCGAGCACGGTCCTGGTCGTCTCAGCTGAAATGTCCTCATTGCTGTGCCCATCCCAGATGGACAGTGTCGTCTCGATCTCGGCGGTCTGGCGGAAGAGAGTAACGAGTTCGGTCACCAGGTCATCAAGTGCTCGGTCCTGCTCGTCCATGCGGCTGTGTCCGAGAAGGAAGCGAGACTCCGCAACCGACAGCTCCGTGTGCCTCCGTGCCAGCGATAGCCTTTCCGCGGCCTTGTCGGTATCCCCCTTGGCGAGCTGCTCCTCAGAGGATCTCAGCAACATGAGCGTTGCGCTGATCTGCTGGGCCAGTCCATCGTGAATCTCCTGTGCCACACGGGAGCGCTCCTCCGAGGCGCCGCGGAGCGCCGACTGCCGGGCCACCTCCGCACGGGACGCACGTAGTTCCTCGATCATGACCTCTTGCCGGGCGTTCAGGGTGAACACCTGGGACAGCCACAGTCCCACCACCACTCCGAACAGCGCAGCCACCAGGAGGAGCACCGCGAGCAGCTCCGCGTTGGCGAGATCGTGATGGAAAATCACGGCCACGGAGACTAGCGCCGCGGCCACCGTGGCCAGACCTGCGATACCGGGGGCGAGGAACCAGAAGAACTGAGCGATGAGGACGAACAGGAGTAAAAGCCCTGCGGGTGAACCGAAGCTGACCAACGCATACCCTGCCACCGCAGCGGCAATGAGCACTGCCCCTACGGGTCGGGAGAGTCGATCGTGCAGAACGGTCCAGATGTACGCGGCTATCAGCAAAGCCAACCCGGGCAGGATGAGAAACCACCGAGGCTGCGGGCTCATCGCACAAAGAACGATGACCCCCACCGCGGACAGGCCCGTGAAGACGTGCCAACCGGGCCCCGTGGTCGCTGCTCTCGGACGATGGTTGGTTTGGTTGGGGCGGGTTCGTCCTGAATTCGCCTCGAGTACATTCCGCTCAGGCATGTCCCCGATCCTCTCTGTGCCCGGAGGACATGTGTGGGGTCGTTCGATCGGACGACACAAAGCGACCAACCAGAGGATTGGGGTGGACCTGCGGTCCTGACACCGTAGAAACATGATGAATCGAAACCACAAGACCACCTCGTCCGTCCTGATCGCCGCACTGATCGCGGTTCCACTGAGCTTGTTGGGAGGCCTGTCGGTCTTCCTGATGACCCAAAATGTAGGGCACGCCCTCACCGCTACGTTCTTCGGAGTGGTGATGGGTTCGGGAATCTACGGCCTGTGCGCGCTCGGCGGTGCCAGCAACCCCGCAGGGGCGTCCCGGAAGTAGTTCCGGGCCCCAATGAGGTCACCAAATCGCCACGCGCTCCTCCTGCGGCAACCACATCTGGTCCGACTCCTGCACGTCGAAGGCCTCGTAGAAGGCATCCACGTTGCGCGGGGTCTGGGCGGCGCGGAATTCCGCGGGGGAGTGCGGGTCCGTGGCGATGCGCGTCTTGAGCGCCTCGTCGCGGGACTTCTCCTGCCACACGTAGGCCCATGACACGAACAACCGCTGCGCCGGGGTGAACCCGTCGATGGGCTCGGTGTCCGGAGCATCCTTCTTGTCCTGGGCTGCACGCCAGGCCTTGTACGCGATGGACAGTCCACCCAGGTCGCCGATGTTCTCACCCAGGGTCAGCTCACCGTTGAGCTTGGGGGCGTTCTCGGAACCGTCGAACTGTGCCGGGGACAGCGCCGCGTACTGGTCCACCAGGCGCGCGGTGCGGGACTCGAAAGCCTGGCGGTCGGCGTCGGTCCACCAGTTGCGCAACTTGCCTTCGCCGTCGCACGTGGAGCCCTTGTCGTCGAAGCCGTGGCCGATCTCGTGACCGATCACCGCGCCGATACCGCCGTAGTTCACGGCGTCGTCAGCGTCCTGGCTGAAGAACGGCGGCTGCAGAATGGCAGCGGGGAACACGATCTCGTTGCGCAGCGGGTGGTAGTAGGCGTTCACGGTCTGCGGGGTCATGAGCCACTCGTGCTTTTCCACGGGCTGACCTGCCTTGCGGGCGATCTCGTCCACCGCGAACTGGGAGGTGCGGACCACGTTGCCCACCAGATCCTCGCCGTCCATGTACAGCGCCGAGTAATCCTTCCACTTCTCCGGGTATCCGATCTTGGGCGTGAACCCCGAAAGCTTCTTGAGCGCCTCCGCGCGGGTGTCCTCGGTCATCCAGTCGAGGGTCTCGATGGAATCGCGGTACGCGCCCAACAGGTTGTCGACCAGCTCGTCCATGCGTGCCTTGGCCACGGGCGGGAAGTACTCCTGCACGTACAGCTCGCCCACGGCCTCGCCGAGGGCGCCATTGACCAGGGCGACGCCGCGTTTCCAACGGTCCTTGAGCTGCGGGGTTCCGGACAGCACCGTTCCGTAGAACGCGAAGTTCTCGAGTACGAACGCTTCCGGCAGGTACGACGCCCGCGCGGAGACCACGTGCCAACGGGCCCAGGACTTCCAGGCCGGGAGCAGCTCGTCGGTGATCAGCTCGTCCAGGCCGGTGAAGAAGCTGGGCTGCGCGTTGACCACGGTGGCCAACTGGTCTTCGGTCAGCCCCACGCCCAACAGCACGGAGTACCAGTCCAAGCCCGAGACCTGTTCGGCCAGCTCCGAGAAGGTCATGGGGTTGTACATCTTGGTCAGGTCACGCACGGTGACCTTGTCCCAGTGGTGGGAAGCAATGCGCGTCTCAAGGTCCATCACGGCCTGAGCCTGCTCAGCGGCGTCCTCGAAGCCCGCGAGTGAGAGCATCTTCTCCACATGAGCCACGTACTTCTCGCGGATCTCCCGGTACTGGTCCTCGCGGTAGTACTCCTCGTCCGGCAGGCCCAGTCCCGACTGACCGACGAACACCATGTTGCGCTGAGGGTCTCCGGGATCGGAGTCCAGGTCGATGTCCAGGGCACCGCCGATGCCGCGGCGCAGTGCAGTGCCAAACCAGCGCGACAGGGATTCCGTGGAATCCACGGCCTCGACCGCGTCCAGGTCCTCGCGCAGCGGTTCCGTTCCCAACGCTTCGATGCGCTCGGTGTCCATGAAGGAGGCGTAGAGCAAGGCGATCTTCTGTTCGGAACTCTGCCCCGCGGCGTCGTCGTCAGCGTCAGGCTTGGCCTGCGTGATGATGTTTCGCACGGCCTCCTCGGCCTGATCGCGCAGCTCGATGAAAGCGCCCGTGGTGGCCTTGTCGTCGGGAATGGTGGCGTTGGCCAGCCAGGTCCCGTTCACAAACCGGAACAGATCGTCCTGGGGGCGCACGGAGCGGTCGAATGCTTGCAGGTCAAACACGGAAGACGTCATGCAACCACGCTACTGAACCGCGGTGACGCGCACTACAGGGCCCCCGAGCTGTTCCCGGAGGGCAGAATGGGGCCATGGACGGAGACGAGATCCAGCAGTACGCCGCCGAGATCGCTGCCGAGCTGCCTTCGGCCGAAAAGGACTTCCCGTTCGGGGACGAGACCGCGGTCTACCGAGTGGCCGGCAAGATCTTCATTCTGATCGCATCCCCGTACGGCAGGCCGCTGGTGAATCTGAAAGTGGACCCCGAGCACTCCGTGGCCCTGCGCCAAACTGTGGAGGGCATTGAGCCCGGCTGGCACATGAACAAGAAACACTGGATCTCGCTGGCCGGTTCCGAGCAACTCACCGAAGAGCTCGTGACGGAACTGGTGCACGAGTCCTACGAGCTGATCGTCGAATCCTTGCCCCGCAAGAACAGGCCGGTGGAGTACCGCTTCAGGGCTGACTGACGAGCTACTTTGTTCGTGCACTAAGAATTAATGCTTTTATTTGAGGCATACCCCTTGCGGAAGTAATGAAAAGGGTGCTTACTATGTATATGGAACGTGGCACAGAGCACTGCTCGTTCGGCGCTATCAGGGGGATCCAGAGCGCCGTATCAGTCACGATTCCAAGACGTCACTGCGGCGCCCGTTCATGGCCCACCACGTCGAGCTGCACCTTAGCTAGGTGCAACGGCGGTTCACCGGGAAGACATCCGTGAACGGAAGGGGCGGGTACCGGCGCGATCATTCGGGGGAGAAATTCGCGTCAGTACCCGCTCCGTTGCTTCAGTGGCGTTCCCTGTGTCAGCCCTTGCCGGTGAACTCCGGCTTGCGCTTCTCCTGGAACGCAGCGAAGCCTTCCGCGTAGTCATCGGTCGAGCACAGTGCCGCCTGAGCCTTGTTCTCGGCGGCCATGGAATCCCACAGGCCCACCTTGGCGTCGCGCACCTGTGCCACGAGCTTCTTGGACGCCACGTACGCCTGGGTGGCACCCTTGGCCGCCTTGTTGACGCGCTTCATGGTGAAGTCCAGCAGCTCATCGGCCGGAACCGCGCGTGAGAACAGCCCCGCGGCCACCGCCTCTGCGCCCGTCATCATCTCCGCGGTGTAAATCAGATCCAGGGTGCGGTGAGCTCCGAACCGCTCGGTGAACAACGCATGCCCACCGGAATCGAGCGTGGCGCCCAGGTTGGCGAACGGCGAGCCGATGGTCGCGTCCTCGGCCACGTAGACGACATCCGTGGCGATCGCCAGACCCAGACCCACGCCCAGGCACGCGCCCTGCACGGCGGCGAACGTGGGTGCCGGGAATTCCGACATCTGCTGCAGCAGCGGCTGCACCTTGCCGGACAGGTACGCGTCCGTATCGTCGGTGGCCGGGTCCACCCGGGAGATGTCACGGCCCGCGCAGAACGCACGCCCCTCACCGCGCAGCACGAGCGCTCGCACTCCGGCCTGCTCGGCCTCGGTGTACGCCTGGGTCAGCTCGTCCAGTGCGGCCGCGTCCAGCGAGTTGAGCTTCTTGGGTGCGTTGAGCACCACGTGGGCAATGTTGTCCTCGATCGTCAGATCAATCATGGGGTTCTCCTAGCGGTTCGGTTCCTACGCCCGGTCTCGACCGTGGCGAGCGGGCACATACGACGACGACGCCGCGCGGGTCCCAGCGCGGCGTCGTCGGCAAAGCACACGAACTCAGGCGTCGAAGTCGACGCTCAGTTCCTTGGAGGTGGGGCGGGTCTGGCAGGTCAGCACGTAACCGGCGTCCACCTCGTCCTTCTCGAGCGCGAAGTTCTCTTCCATCTCGAATTCGCCACCGGTCACCTTGGCGCGGCACGTGCCGCACACACCACCGGCGCACGCGAACGGGACGTCCGGGCGCACGCGCAACGCTGCGTTGAGCACGGTCTCGTTGGCGGACATCGGGGACTCGACCTCACCGCTGGCGCCGTCGAGATTGAAGGTGATCTTGTAGTTGTCGCCCTTGGGATCGGCCTTGACCACACGGCCCTGCTGGCCCTGCGGAGCGGCCGGCTTGCCCGTGGTGAACAGCTCGAAGCGCACCTTGGACTCGTCCACGCCGCGCTCCTTGAGGGTGTCGCGGCACAACTGGACCAGCTCGAACGGACCGCACAGGAACCACTCGTCCGCGGAGTTCACCTGGATCACGTGATCCAACAGCTCCTCCAACTTGTCCTGGTCGATACGGCCGGACATCAGCGGGGAGATGCGCTGCTCACGCGAGAGCACGTGGTGAATGGCCACGCGGGAGGGGTACTTGTCCTTGAGGTCACCGAGTTCCTCGGCGAACATCACGTCCATCGAGGAACGGTTGGCGTAGACCAGGTCCATCGAAGCGGTGTCCGATGCACGCAGGATCGCGCGGGCAATCGACATGATGGGCGTGATGCCGGAACCGGCGGCGAAGGCCACCAGGTGAACGTTCTTGTTCTTGGCCACCTCCTGGCGGGCCAGTTCCTCCGGGTTGTTCATGGAGGTGATGTTCACCTTGGAAGTGAAGGCACCCTGCGGGTTCATCACGTCCAGGACATCGCCCACCTTGAGCTGTTCGTTGGCCCACGTGGAGAACACGCCGCCCATGTCCTTCTTGATGGCCACGCGGATCTCGCCCGGCTTGGGGTCCGCGCAGATCGAGTAGGAGCGGCGCACCTCGTGGCCGTTGATCTGGGCGCGCACGGCAACGTACTGGCCCGGAAGATAGTCGTAGTCGTCCACGAGATCCTCGGGAACCGCGAACGTCACCTCCACGGAATCGGAGGTGAGCTTACGCACCTCGGACACCTCGAGGGTGTTGAACGTGCCCCGGCGCTTGGCGGCGGGCTTGGCCTCGCCGGTCTCGGATCCAGTGGCCTCAATGGTTTCGCTCATGTCAGTGCACCTTGAAGTAGTCGAAGGGTTCCTTGCAGTCGTTGCAGACCCACAGGGCCTTGCACGAGGTGGACCCGAAACGGGTCATCTCTCGGGTGTTCAACGAACTGCAGCGAGGACATTTGACGGACAGGGCCAAGCGGACCGGTCCCGAATTGTGCCCGGCGGTCGTGCGACCGGTGGGCGGGGCTATGCCGTACTCGGTGAGCTTGGCCTGACCGGCCTCACTCATCCAGTCCGTGGTCCAGGCGGGACGCAGCACCTGCACAACGCGCACGTTGCGGTAACCGGCGGCCTGAACCACGGTCTCCAGATCGGCAGCCATGGTGTCCATGGCCGGGCAACCGGAGTACGTGGGAGTGATCACCACGACGGTCTCGTCCTGGCCCGCGTACGCATCACGAAGCACACCCAGATCCTCGAGCGTCAGCACCGGGATCTCGGGGTCGCACACGGTCGCGGCGACGTCCCACAGCTTGGCGTCCTCCTCGTTGGAGGGCCGCTGGGACGGGCCCAGCGGCAACTCGCGGGGAGCGGCGTCGTTACGAAGTACGGAATCGGAAGAAACGCGTGAGGTCATCTAGATCACCACTTGGCCCCGGGATGCTTCCGCGCGAGCGACTGCATTTCGGCCAGGATGTAACCGCGGTACTCCGAGTACTCGCCGTCGCGCGGGGAATCGGACAACCGAGCCTGCGTGACCTTGGGAACCTCGAGCTCGGCCTCGGCCAGCAGTGCCTCGATGCGCTTCATGGTGTTCTCGCGCAGCGTGGACGGGCGAACCGCAATGCCCTCGAGCTCGTCGTGCAGCGGCTCGTCAGCGAACAGCTCGTCCAGGTACGGCCACATGTAGTAGAGGCCTTCCTGGATGCGACGCTTGGACTCCTCGGTGCCCAGGCCCAGGCGCAGAATCCACTGTGCCGCGTGGTCCTGGTGGTACTCGACCTCCTTGACCGCCTTGTCCGCAATAGCGGCCAGGGTCTGGTCCTGGGAGGACTGCAGCGCCGAGTAGAGCTCGTACTGGTAGAAGGAGAACAACAGCTGACGGGCGATGGTCTGCCCGAAGTCACCGTTCTCCTGCTCGACCAGGCGAACCGAGCGGAAATCCTCTTCGTCGCGGAAGTACGCCAGGTCGTCCTCGGACTTACCCCACGCGGAACCCGCGTAGGTCAGCAAGAAGCGAGCGTGACCCACCATGTCCAAGGCAATGTTGCTCAGGGCAATGTCTTCCTCGAGCTCGGGAGCGCGGGAGATCCACCAACCCAGACGCTGAGCCAGCATCAGGGAATCGTCACCGAGACGCAGTGCGTACTGAGCGACCGGCTCGGACGCCTTGCCACCGGAAGTGGCGATGTCCTCAGCGGTGATCGCGTTACCGGCGGACTGCTTGGTCGCGGAATCGTGGGATGCGAATGCGCTCACAGGTGCTTCACCCCTTCACTCTTGGTGTAGTAGGTGGCGTGGCGGTAGCTCTTGCCCTGCGCGGACTCGAAGTAGCCACCCTTGGAGTCCGGATCGGACGAGGTGATCGCGTCAGCCGGGACGACCCACACGCTGGTGCCCTCGTTGCGGCGGGTGTACAGGTCGCGTGCGTTGCGCACGGCCATGGTGGCGTCCGGGGCGTGCAGCGAACCCGCGTGCACGTGGGACAAGCCGCGCGAGGACCGCACGAAGACCTCCCACAGGGGCCAGTTACCAGTGGTGTTTTCGCTCATGTTCAGGCTCCGATGAGTTCGGCGGACGCGCGGCCCGCAACAATGCTGACTTCTTGGTTGTCGTCCGCGGACCCGGCTGCCTCGGCAGCAGCCTGCATCTGACGCTTGGCGTAGGCCTCGGCGGCTTCGCGGACCCAGGCGCCGTCGTCGTGGGCCTTGCGACGGCGCTGCATGCGCTGCACGTTGCACGGACCGGAGCCCTTGATCACGGACATGAATTCGTCCCAGTCCAGCTGACCGTAGTCGTAGTGACCGCGTTCCTCGTTCCACTTCAGATCGGGATCCGGCAGGGTCAGGCCCAGGGCCTCTGCCTGCGGAACGATCATGTCCACGAAACGCTGGCGCAGCTCATCGTTGGAGAAGCGCTTGATGTTCCACTCCATGGACTGCTGGGAGTTGGGGGAGTCGGCATCCGGCGGGCCGAACATCTGCAGTGCGGGGCCGTAGGTGCGGTTCACGGCATCCTGCGCCATCTGCTTCTGCTCCTTGGAGCCGTGGGAGAGCTCGTAGAGGATCTCCCAGCCCTGGCGCTGATGGAAGGACTCTTCCTTGCAGATGCGGACCATGGCGCGGCCGTAGGGGCCGTAGGAAGCGCGGCACAGGGGAACCTGGTTGCAGATGGCTGCGCCGTCCACGAGCCAGCCGATGGCGCCCATGTCGGCCCAGGTGCGTGCCGGGTAGTTGAAGATCGAGGAGTACTTGGCCTTGCCGGACAGCAACTGCTCGTTGAGCACCTCGCGCGGAGTGCCCAGGGTCTCGGCTGCGGAGTACAGGTACAGACCGTGGCCGGCCTCGTCCTGGACCTTGGCCATCAGGATGGCCTTGCGCTTGAGGCTGGGGGCCCGGGTGATCCAGTTGGCTTCCGGCTGCATGCCGATGATTTCCGAGTGCGCGTGCTGAGAAACCTGACGGGTCAGGGTCTTGCGGTAGGCCTCGGGCATCCAGTCGCGGGGCTCGATGCGGGAGTCGTCCGCAATGAGCGCGTCGAAGTGCTGCTGGTCCACGGAGTTGTCGGTGGAAGTGGTTTGTTCAGTCATGGTGTCCCTCAGTTCACGGATGAGTTGGGGCGGAGCTAGCTGCCGCGGACTCCGCTTCGATAATAACTGACCGCTCGTTCAGAATATAGCGGTAGAATGTGGTCGTCAACACAAAACCCCAAAAATTGTGATCCACTTGACAGGACATCACATTCTGCGATTCCCTACTGACCATTCGGTCATATAATGTGAGGGAGACAACATGCCGGAACATCCGATTCTCCGCGGGGACAAGACCTCGGAGTGGCTGGGGATCACGGTTCACCGTGCGGAACCTGGCCACGCTGTGATCAGCATGCCCGTGCGGGAAGAGATGCTCAACGGTTTCGGCATCGTCCACGGGGGCATGATCTTCAGCCTGGCTGATTCGTGCTTCGCCATGGCCTGCAACGACCCCACCGGGGATGGCAGCACCATCACGGTGGCGCAGGGCGTGGACATCAACTTCATCAGTTCAGCTCGTGTCGGTCAGACCCTGACCGCCGAGGGTCGTGAGATCGCCACCACTGGTCGCAGCGGCCTCTACGACATGTGCGTCACAGCCGAAGACGGCTCAGTGATCGCCCAGTTCCGCGGCCGTAGCCGTACCGTGCCCAACCGTCAGAAAGCTTGAAGGTCATGACCACCTGCTCCGTTCCCAATCCGTACAAGCCCACCAAGTCCGCGGATCCCTCGCAGCCGGATCCCGAAGAGACCATGAGCCGGGACCAGATCGAGGCGCTGCAGACCGAGCGTCTCAACTGGACCCTGCACTACGCCTACGAGAACGTGCCGGCGTACAAGGAACTCTTCGACGAGCACGGCGTGCACCCGGACGACTTCAAGGAACTGGAAGACCTGGCCAAGTTCCCGTACACGGACAAGGAATTCCTGCGGAAGTCCTATCCGTTCAAGTCCTTCGCCACGCCCATGTCCGAGATCCGTCGCATCCACGCGTCGTCGGGAACCACCGGTCAGCCCACCGTGGTGGCCTACACCGAGGACGACCTGGAAACCTGGGGCACGCTGGTGGCCCGCTGCTTCCGGATGTCCGGTGTGAAGCCCGGCGACAAGGTGCACAATGTGTACGGCTACGGCTTGTTCACCGGTGGCCTGGGTGCCCACTACGGCGCGGAGCGTCTCGGATGCGCCGTGATTCCGATGTCCGGCGGTCAGACCGACAAGCAGGTCCAGTTGATTCAGGACTTCCAGCCGGAAATCATCCTGTCCACGCCCACCTACCTGCTGACCATTGCCGATGGCTTCCGCAAGCACGGCATCGATCCGCGCGAGACCTCCCTCAAGCACGCCGTGCTGGGTGCCGAGCCGTGGACCGAGGAGATGCGGCACGAGATCGAGAAGACCTTCGACATCACCGCGTGCGACATCTACGGCCTGTCCGAGGTCATGGGCCCCGGCGTGGCCGGTGAGTCCGTGGAGACCAAGGACGGCTCCCACATCTGGGAGGACCACTTCCGCCCGGAGATCATCGACCCGTTCGACGATCGCGTGCTGGACACCGGTGAGCCCGGCGAGCTGGTCTTCACCGCCCTGACCAAGCAGGCGCTGCCGATCATCCGCTACCGCACCCATGACCTGACCCGCTTGCTGCCGGGCTCGGTTCGCCCGGGTCACCGTCGCATGGGGCGCATCACGGGCCGTTCGGACGACATGATCATTCTGCGCGGCGTGAACCTGTTCCCGTCCCAAATCGAGGAACTCGCGCTGCAGATCCCGACCCTCTCCCCGCACTTCACGTTGGAGATCACCCGGCCCAAGCGCATGGACCAGATGACCATCCACATCGAGCGCCGTGAGGAAGCCACCTTGGAAGAGGCTCAGGAGGGCGGCAAGAAGCTCGTGCACGAGATCAAGACCAAGATCGGTTCCTCGGCCGCGATCAACGTGGTGGAGCCCGGCTCGCTGGAGCGTTCCTCCGGTAAGCTGCGCCGCATCTACGATCACCGCGATAAGTAAGCTCTGATCAGCTATGACGCCGGGCACCGGAGGGTTTCCTCCGGTGCCCGTTGCGTTCGGCTCGCGGTAGCCTGTAGTGATTGCTCAGTAACAGAAAGTAGAGTTCGGGTTCATGCCAGCACAGCCACGCTCACTCACGCCCGACGACGCCGCTGCGGCGCCTCGTCGCGGCCGTCCCGGTTACGACCGGGAGACCTTGTTGGCCGTGTGCGTGGAGGTGTTCAACCGCCACGGTTATGACGCCACCTCCATGGGGACTTTGTCCTCCCACCTGGGCATTTCCAAGTCCGCGATCTACCACCACGTCGCGTCCAAGGAAGAGATCCTGGAGCAGGCGCTCAACCGCGCGCTGGATTCCCTGGAGGCCGTGTTCGACCACGTCCAAGCCACCGATTCTCGCGCCGTGAACAAGCTCGAGATGATCATCCAGGGCTCCGTGCGGGTGCTCGTGGATCAGATGCCCTACGTGACGCTGTTGTTGCGACTGCGCGGGAACTCGCCGGTCGAGCTGAAGGCACTCGAGCGGCGTCGGCAATTGACGCGCATCGTCGAAAACCTGGTGCGCGTGGCCCAGGAAGAGGGCGACCTGCGCACCGACATCTCCGGCAAATCCGCGCCGCGTCTGATGCTGGGCATGGTCAACTCGATCGTGGACTGGTATCAGCCCGAACGCTCCGGAACCGTGGACCAGCTCTCGGACACCGCGGTCAAAATGATCTTCGCCGGGCTGCGGGCGATGTAGCGGCAGCTTTCGAGTCACCGCCGAAATCTGAGACATCCTTAAGCCGCTGCCAAGATTCCAGACACTTTCACGCCACCCAGAACGGCTCTGAATGGCTTTGGAGTGCCAAGAATCTGCCCCGACCGTACCGAGTGGCCTAAGAGTGACTGAGATCTGGTTCCTACTCAGGGGGCAGGAACGCAACGGCGGTGGTGGGGACATGCTTAGGTCCCCACCACCGCCGTCTTCAGTTGCTTGGCCAGCGCGGATTTCTCAGCGACCTCCGGCATGGGCCAGGTCTTGGAGACCAGGGTCAGCACGTCGTAGGTGGCCACGATCTCGTCGTTCTGGTTGGTCAGACGGGCGTCCCAGGCGACCTCGCCGTACTCGTCGGTCACGCGCGGGGTGATCTTCTTGGCGGTCAGAGTCACGCGGATGGCGTCGTCGTAGGTGACCGGAGTGATGAAGCGCAGGTTCTCCAGGCCGTAGTTGGCGAGCACGGGTCCCGGGGCGGGCTCCACGAACAGGCCGGCGGCCCAGGAGACCAGCAGGTAGCCGTGAGCCACGCGGCGCGGGAAGAACGGGTTGGCCATGGCGGCCTCCTCGTCCGTGTGCGCGTAGAAGGTGTCGCCGGTCTTGTCCGCGAATTCCAGGATGTCGTCGAGCTTGACCGTGCGCAGGTCGGAGACGAACTGGTCGCCGATACGCAGGGTCTCCAGCGACTTGCGGAACGGGTGCTCGCCCGTGCCGTTCTCCACGTCCTCACGGGTCACCGTGTTGGCGGTCGCGCCCCAGTGCCACTGACCGGTGATGCCGGTGAGCAGATCCGGGGAGCCCTGGACGGCGGTGCGCTGCATGTAGTGCTTCACCGCGCGGATGCCACCGAGTTCCTCACCGCCACCTGCGCGACCGGGGCCACCGTGCACCAGGTGCGGAACAGGGGAGCCGTGACCGGTGGAGGTCTTGGCGTCGTCGCGGTCCAGGAACAGTACGCGACCGTGGTGGGAACCAATGCCCGCGGCGAACTCCCCGGCCAACTCGGGCGAGTGGGTGCACACCGTGGCCACCAGGGAGCCACCGCCCAGGGCTGCGATCTCCACGGCGTCGGCGACCGAGCCGTCGTAGCTGATCACGGAGGTGACGGGGCCGAAAGCCTCGACCTCGTGCACGGCGGGGGTGCGAGCGTCGTCGAAGGACAGCAGGGTCACCGGGAAGAACGCGCCTTCAGAAGGAACCGAGGAGAGCGCCTCCGGACCGCCGAATTCCACGACCGCACCGGCGTCGATCAGGGTGCGCACGGAGCGGGAAACCTCTGATTGCTGCTCGTCGGAGGCCAGGGCACCCACGGTGGTTTCCTTGGAACGGGGATCTCCCACCTTTGCACGTTCGGACACGCGAGCCTCGATGGCGGAAATGACCTCGGAGCGCATGTTCTGCGGAACGATCACGCGGCGCACGGCGGTGCACTTCTGGCCGGCCTTGGCGGTGATCTCCAGGACCACGGACTTCACGAACGCCTCGAACTCGGGCGAATCCGCGGTGACGTCAGGAGCCATGATCGCGGCGTTGAGGGAGTCGGTCTCCGCGGTGAAGCGAACACCCTTGTCCTGAACGTTCGCGTGCGAGCGCAGGGACTTGGCGGTTGCGGCCGAACCGGTGAACGCCACGTGGTCGCGGGCATCCAGGTGGTCGAGCAGATCGCGGGCCGAGCCGGAGATCAGCTGCAGCGAACCCTCGGGCAGCAGGCCGGAATCCAGCATCAGGCGCACGCAGGCCTCGGTCACGTAACCGGTGGGCGTTGCGGGCTTCACGATGGACGGTACGCCGGCAATGAACGCCGGAGCGAACTTCTCGAGCATGCCCCACACGGGGAAGTTGAACGCATTGATCTGCACGGCCACGCCGGGAATGCGGGTGTAGATGTGCTCACCCAGGAACGAGCCGTCGCGCGACAGCTGCTCCACGGCGCCGTCGACGATCACGTTGGAGTTGGGCAGTTCACGGCGACCCTTGGATGAGAACGTGAACACGGTGCCGATACCGCCGTCGACGTCGATCAGGTGATCCTTGGCGGTGGATCCCGTGGCGTAGGAGATCTCGTAGAGCTCGTCCTTGTGCTCGGTGAGGTACTGCGCGAGCTGCTTGAGAATCAGAGCGCGGTCGTGAATGCGCAGCTTGCCCAGGTTCTCCTGACCCACGGTGCGGCCGTATTCAATGGCGGCGGCGGTGTCCAGACCGTCGGTGCTGACGCGGGCCACGAGCTCGCCGGTCGCCGCGTTGTTCACGTCCGCGACGCGCTCCGGGTTCTCCGGCTGCCACCACTGGCCGCTCACATAGCTGGGGAGGATTTCGATGTCCTGGGTTTTGGTTTGGGTGCTCACGCGCCGGTCCCTTCTCAACACTTCAAGCCGAACGATCGGTCAGTATTTAGTCCAGGATAACCTAGGTCACAACAGCGCACCACCGTTTTTCGGGCAACGACGCCGCTCGGGTACCTCGCGCACGCAACGCATCGCGGCGGCGTCGAACGCCAAGCTAAGGAGGAACCATGCACGAGGACCCCACCCCGGCGGACATCCGCGCGGACCAGGACCGGAAGAACCGCGAGAAGCTCCCCTTCGAGGACGCGGACGGCCAGCCCTACGAGCCGTGGACCATCCAGCTCGGCGAGCTGGACAACAAGATGGGCGTGGTGATCGAGGAGCAGTCCGCCGAGCGCGTGGTCGCGACCATGCCGGTGGAAGGTAACCGCCAGTCGCTGGGCCTGTTGCACGGCGGCGCATCCGTAGCTCTGGGCGAAGCACTCGGTTCATGGGCAGCGGTGATTCACGCCTCCACGTTCGGCAAGGTGGCCGTGGGTGTGGATATCAATGCGACCCACCACGCCTCCGCGCGTTCGGGCATGATCCGCGGGGTAGCCACCGCCATTCACTTGGGCCGCTCGGCCACGACCCACGAGGTGGTCATCAGTCACATCGACACCGGCAAGCGCCTGTGCACGATCCGCATCACCAACTTCCTCAAGGACACCAAGAAGAAGTCCTGACCCGTTGACCCACGCACGGAACAGCGCCGCGGCCCGCACACTCACTGACGAGTGTGCGGGCCGCGGTGCTGAGTGGCCTGGTGCGATGAACGCGACCGAGCGGCGTCGTCGGGAATGCTCCGGGAGGGAGGGCGGGGTGCTATGCCTGCAATCTCAGGTGAGGTAACAGCATTCGGATGGCCTCATGTGAGGACAATGCAGTTTCGCGGCCCGGAATCTGCATCTTCCTCACACCGGACTGCCGTCTTGCGATTTCCTCACATCACGCTTGCCAGACCACCATGTGCCGGCAACTTCTGGTGAGGGAACGGCAGGCGGGAAGCGCCGCTCTCATTCGCCAACGTCCTCTGCCCGGTGGAGTGCGCTCAGGCGCGAGAGGGAAGGTGGCGCGATTCGCCAGGGTGAAACCTGACACGACGGTCGCCCGGTGGATCGTGATCCACCGGGCGACCTCGTTACTTCAATTCCGAGACAACTACTCGGGTATCGCTCAGAACTGCGAGGTCTCCGTGGAGCCGGCCAGAGCGGTGGTCGAGGAGTTGGGGTTCACGGCCTGGGAGACCAGATCGAAGTACCCGGTGCCCACCTCGCGCTGGTGCTTGGTGGCGGTGTAGCCGCGTTCCTCTGCGGCGAACTCGCGCTCCTGCAGCTCGACGTACGAGGTCATCTGGTTGCGGGCGTAGCCGTGGGCCAGATCGAACATCGAGTAGTTGAGGGCGTGGAAACCGGCCAGGGTGATGAACTGGAAGCGGTAGCCCATGGCGGAGAGTTCGCGCTGGAACTTGGCGATGGTCTCGTCGTCCAGGTGCTTCTTCCAGTTGAAGGACGGAGAGCAGTTGTACGCGAGCATCTGGTCCGGGAAGTCCTCGTGGACGGCCTCGGCGAACTTGCGAGCGAGCTCGAGGTCCGGGGTGCCGGTCTCCATCCAGATCAGATCCGAATACGGGGCGTATGCCTTGGCGCGGGCCACACAAGGCTCCAGGCCGTTGCGGACCTTGTAGAAGCCCTCGGAGGTGCGCTCGCCGGTGATGAACTCGGCGTCCTGCTCGTCCACGTCGGAGGTGATGAGGGTGGCGGCCTCGGCGTCGGTGCGGGCGATGATCAGGGTGGGGACGTCCTCGATGTCCGCGGCCAGGCGGGCGGCGTTCAGGGTGCGCACGTGCTGCTGGGTGGGAACCAGGACCTTGCCGCCCAGGTGGCCACACTTCTTCTCGGAGGCCAGCTGGTCCTCCCAGTGCACACCTGCGGCGCCGGCGTTGATCATGGACTTCATCAACTCAAAAGCGTTGAGCGGGCCGCCGAAACCGGCCTCCGCATCCGCGACGATCGGGGCCATCCAGTTGTCGACCGTGCTGATGCCCTCGGAGTGCTCGATCTGATCCGCGCGGCGCAGGGCGTTGTTGATGCGCTGGACCACCTGCGGCACCGAGTTGGCGGGGTACAGGGACTGATCCGGGTAGGTCTGCCCGGCCTGGTTGGCGTCACCGGCGACCTGCCAACCCGAAAGGTAGATGGCCTTGAGGCCGGCCTTGACCTGCTGAACCGCCTGGTTACCGGTCAGAGCGCCCAGAGCATTGATGTAATTCTCCGTGTTGAGCAGCTGCCAGAGCCGGTCTGCACCGCGACGTGCGAGGGTGTGCTCCTCTCGAAAGGAACCCTGCAGACGCAGGACCTCCTCGGGCGTGTAATCACGGGTGATGCCGAGCCAGCGGGGATTCTCGTCCCAGTCCTGCTGGATCTCCTGGGCGGTGCGCTGATTGCTGTTCATGGGGCTCATGGGTGGTTCTCCTTGATCCTTGCGAGACGGCGGCTGTCGTTGAAGTTCCGCTTCTCTGTGCCTTGTGAGTACTACTTTGCTGGGTTTTCAGCCGGTTGCACCCAGAAAGTTCAGTGAAGAAATCCAGTTCTTCACGTTTCGGCATGTTTTCCGTAAGCTCGTGCCATGGCACCTCTTTCGAGCACGCCGCAGGGCCAACGCACCCGCGCGAGCGCACCTTCTGCCCCGCCCGCCGATTCCGTGTTCGAGGGCGACCCCGCTGACCCCATCGCCGTGGGCCGCCGCATCCGCTACCGCCGCAAGAGGCTCCGTGTGACGCTCGGGCAGCTGGCCGAGCAGGTGGGCATGGCGGCGTCGGCGTTGTCGCTGATCGAGAACGGAAAGCGCGAGCCCAAACTCTCCACGCTGGCGGCCATCGCCAAGGCGCTGGACATGACGGTCGACCAGCTGATCGGGGCCAAGGCACCGTCCAAGCGCATGGAGCTGGAAATCGAGGTGGAGCGGGTTCAGCGCGGACCCATGTACTCGTCGCTGGGGCTGCCGTCCGTGCGCGTGGGGCCGGGGCTGAGCACCGAGGCGCTCGAGGCCATCGTCGCGCTGCAACGTCAGCTCGCCCAGCGGCTGGATGAACAGGCAGCCACACCCGAGGAGGCCCGGCGCGCCAACACCGACCTGCGGGCGCGCATGCAGAAGCTGAACAACTACTTCGAGCGCATCGAGACGATGGCCGGGGAGTTGCTGGCGGCCATCGGGCACGGTGGTGGGCCGCTGTCCGAGCATCACATCTCGTCGCTGGTGTCCCACGTGGGGTTCGAGATTCATCAGGTTCCGGATCTGCCGCACTCCACTCGGTCGGTCACGGACCTGCGCAATAAGCGGTTCTACCTACCGGCGCGCTCGAGTATCGGCTCCACGTGGTCCGTGTTGCTGCAGGCAGTGGGGCATTTGCTGCTGGATCACTCGCGCCCCGAGAACTACGGGGAGTTCTTGGAGCAGCGGGTTGAGACCAACTACTTTGCGGCAGCGCTCATGATTCCGGAGTCCTCGGCCGTGAAGTTGCTCGCCGAGTCCAAGGCCCGCCGAGAGCTCTCCGTGGACGATCTGCGCGATGCGTTCGCCGTCTCCCACGAGACCGCCGCGCACCGCATGACCAATCTGATGACCCAGCACTTCGGGATTCCCACCCACTTCGAGAAGGTCCATTCTTCCGGGATCATTCACAAGGCCTGGTCCAATGACGGCATCGCGTTCCCCACCGACCACACCGGTGCGGTCGAGGGCCAGCGCGCGTGCCGCTACTTTTCCGCGCGGCAGGCGTTCTCCGCGACCAACCGGTTGCTCTCGCACTTCCAGTACACGGACACTCCCGGCGGCACGTTCTGGTGCTCGGCACGGGTGGAGCGGTCCACGGACGGCGAGTTTTCCATTGCTTTCGGGGTGCCCTACGAGCACGTCAAGTGGTTCCGCAACAGGGACACCACCGCGCGCAAGCAATCCACCTGTCCGGATCCCGCGTGCTGCCAAGAGCCGCCCGGCGCGCTCGCGGACACCTGGGATGGACAGTCCTGGCCTTCCGCCCGGCCCGCGACTCACATGCTCGCGGCGATGCCCGCCGGCGCCTTCCCGGGCGTGGACGAGACCGAGGTCTACCGCTTCCTGCAGCGTCACCAGCCCACGCCCACCATTGATCCGGACGGCGAGCTCACGTAGCCTCCAGAACAATCCCGCCGACGACGCCGCTCACGCACCTCGAAGCCGTAGCTCACGTTTTCGTGACCTCGGCACCCGCGAGTAGAGCGCCGTCGGCGACCCGTGTTTCACGTAATTTCTGCCGACGAAAGGCGACCCATGAGCTTTGCGACCGCTGACCTGTACGACGAGCACGGCGAGGACCTGCAGTCCGTGACCACCCAAATGATTTCGGTGGGTGGTGTGCACCGGTTCACCGGCCCCATCCGCACGGTGCGCTGCTTCGAGTCCAACGTGGAGGTCAAGAAGCTCGTGGCCACCCCGGGTGAGGGTGCGGTGCTGGTGATCGACGGCCAGGGGTCCATGAATCGTGCACTGCTGGGCGACAACGTGGCCCGCACCGCCATGGAGAACGGCTGGGTCGGCGTGATCGTCAACGCCCCCGTGCGCGACCGCGTGGAACTGGGCACGCTGCAGATCGGCGTCAAGGCGCTGGGGACCAACCCGCGGAAATCAGAGCCCAATGACTCGGGTGAGACGGATGTGATCGTGAACTTCGGTGGGGTGACCTTCCGCCCCGGCAAGACGGTGTGGGCCGATGAGGACGGGATCCTCGTGGAGCGGTGAATCGGTCTGCCTTAGGAACCGAAGATCTCAGGACTGTGGCCCCACTTCGTGTGAAGTGGGGCCACAGTCTTATTCGGGGGAGTTGCCGCTCAGCGGGCCTTTTGCGTGGGCATCAGTTCTTGGCGGTGAAGCCGGAGCCGTCCCAGGTGAACTCGGTGGTCTCGCCGGTGTCCTCACCGTCCGCATTCATCTTCTTCTGAATGATGGTGGGCTCACCGGACTCATCGATCTTCAGATCAGAGTTCACGAACGGAGCCTCGATACCGCGGACAGGGGGCATGGTGCCATTGGAGTCGTAGCCCTTGTCCGTGGGGCTCAGGACGGTCACGCCGTCGTCGTAGGAGAGGTATACGTTGCCGTACTTGTCCACGTTTGAACCGTTGGCGAGCTCCCAGGTCTGGCCTCCCAGAGCGGGAGACGGGCCGAAGTTGACCTCGGTGCCATCGGCATCGGTGCCCACGTAACCCACGGGCTGACCGTTCTGGTAGAGGGCGTACGAGGCCTTACCAGTGCTGGGTGCTGCGCCCTCCGGGCTGGTGACCTCGTGATACGTCACGACTTCCATGGCCCCGAACTTGGGGTGCTCTACCGGAATGCGTCCGGTTTCGGTGCACTGGCCTGCACAAGGATCGGCTACTGCGGGCAGCTGTTCGCCACCATTGGACTGCTCACCGGTAGCGGTTGAGGCCGGGTCCGCGCTGGGCGCAGCGGATTCGGTGCCCTCCGCAGGGTCCTCGGTGCCGGAGCCGTGAGCGGTCTGAGCCGCGGGACTGGTGGTTCCTTCCGAGCTGTCGGCGGCGGGGGTTGCGGTGGCCTCGGTATCGGCCTGGCCGCAGCCCACCAGCAGCGGGATGGAAAGTGCAGTTGCGGTGATGACAGTAGCTTTCTTGTTCATGATCCTGACCTCCTTGGAGGTGGTTGCCGTTCTGGTCACAACCCACACTTCCGGGAGTGATTTGCGAATGCAATACGTCGTGACGGAATCGTGACCTGGGCTTCCGCGGTCACAACGAACGCGGGGGAGCCACGTTCCCCTTGCTGGTGCCTCAGCACGCTTCTCCTCGGAATTAACCAATGCAAACGAAAAACCCCGGCGGGTAGTTCACGAATGAATTACCCACCGGGGCGGGTGCCGAGGGCTCGTCAGGCGGGCCGAGCGGCGTCGTCGTGCGGGAATCCAGCTATGCCGGAGAACCCGAGCGCAGGCTACGAGTAGTCGTAGAAGCCCTTGCCGGACTTTTTGCCCAGCTCGCCGCGCTCGACCATGTCGCGCATGAGCTGCGGCGGTGCGAAACGGGGGCCGAGCTTGGACTCGAGGTACTCCGCGATGCCCAGGCGCACGTCCAGACCCACGATGTCCGTGAGCGCGAGCGGGCCGATGGGGTGCTTGTAGCCAAGGACCATGGCGTTGTCGATGTCCTCGGCGGACGCCACGCCTTCTTCGACCATGCGAATGGCCTCGAGGCCCAGCGCAACGCCCAGGCGGGAGGAAGCGAAGCCGGGAGCGTCGTTCACGGTGACCGGGGTCTTGCCGATGCCGGCGACCCACTCGAGGGTCAGCTGCTGCAGTTCGTCGCTGGTCTGCTGGCCGATCACGATCTCCACGAGCTTGGAGGCCGGAACCGGGTTGAAGAAGTGGAGGCCGCAGAAGCGCTCGGGGCGCTTGAGCTCGGCGGCCAGCCCGTCCACGGACAGCGAGGACGTGTTGGTGGCCAACCATGCGCTCTCGGAGAGGTTCGCCTCGACCTGCTGCAGAGAGGAAACCTTGAGGTCCCAGATCTCGGGAACGGCCTCGATGACCAGCTCGCACTCGGAGAAATCGGAGTGGTTCAGGCTGACGAAAAGGTTCTCGGCCCACTTGTCCAGGTTGCCGTCGATCTTGCCGCGTTCGAGCGATTTGGCCAGGTCGGATTCGATGCGCTCCTTGGCAGCTGCGGCCGCCTGGGGATTCGCCTCGACCACGGTGACGTTGGCGCCGGAGATCAGGAACGCGTGCGCGATGCCCGCACCCATGCGGCCACCGCCTAGCACGCCCACCTTGGCGGGAACGATGCCCTTGGTCTCTTCGCTCATTTCTTGTTCTCCTTCTTCCGGTCCAGGAACGCCTGCATCCGGTCAAACTTGGCTTGGGATTCGAACAGGATCGCCTGCGCGAGTTCATCCACGTGAGGGTGGGATTCGCGCGGCATGTGGAACACACGCTTGGACACGCGCACGGCCAACGGGTCCTGTTTGCCAATGCGGTCGGCCAGTGCGTGGGCGGCCTTCACCAGTTCAGCCGGTTCATGAATTTCGGTGATCAGGTGCGCGGCCAAGGCTTCTTCCGCGTTGAGAATTCGCCCTGCCAGCACGATTTCCTTGGCCACCGGTTCACCCGCGAGTTCCTTGATGCGCCAGAGGGCGCCCGCGGCGGCGATGATGCCCAGGCCCGTTTCGGGCTGGCCGATCTTCACGTACGGGGTTCCCAGGCGGAAATCCGCGGCCCATGCGAGTTCCGCGCCGCCACCCAGCGCGTAGCCGTCCAGTGCAGCGATCACGGGCATGGGCAGCTTGGCGATCCGGTCGAAAATCTGGGAATTCACGCCGCGCAGCGCGTCCTCACGACGCCGCTCGCGCAACTGCGCGATGTCCGCACCCGAGGCGAAAATCCCCTTGCCGTTCACCTCCGTGCCGGACAGGATCATGATCTTCGGGTTGCGTTCCAGGTAGCCGCACACGGTGTGCAACTCGTCGACCATGGTCTGGTCGATCGCGTTGCGCACTCCCGGGCGGTCCAGGATCACATGGAGACGATCTTCGGTTTCCTCCAGCCGCAGCGCGGTGAAGTCACCCTGCAGGGTCTGGTCCTCGCCGTTCGACGACGTTGCTTGTTCGCTCATTCGCGCGTCACACCTTCTCCACGAGCATGGCGGCACCCTGACCCACGCCGATACACATGGTGGCCAAGCCCTTGTCCGCGTTCTCTCGTTCCATGCGACCCAAAAGGGTGATCACGATGCGCGAGCCGGAGGAGCCCAGCGGGTGGCCCAGGGCGATCGCACCGCCGTCGCGGTTGACGATGTCCGGGTTCAGGCCCAGGCGGCGGATCGAGGCCAGGGACTGGCTGGCGAACGCTTCATTGATCTCGGCGGCACCGAGATCATCCACGGTCCAGCCCGCGCGCTTGAGGACCTTCTCCGTGGCGGGGACCGGGCCCAGCCCCATGATCTCGGGAGCCAAACCTGCGGAGGCGCCGTCGATCACGCGGGCACGAGCCTTCAAACCGTACTTCTCGATGGCGCTCTCGGAAGCCACGATGATGGCGGAGGCGCCGTCGTTGAGGGATGAGGCGTTACCGGCGGTGACCACGGAACCGCCCTTGACCACGGGGCGCAGTTTGGCCAGGACGTCCGGGGTGGAGCCGGGGCGGGGGCCTTCATCGGTATCGACCACGGTGACGGCACCCTTGCGGCCCTTGACCTCGACCGGGACGATCTCGTCCTTGAAGTGACCGGCCTCGATAGCGGCGATGGCCTTTGCATGGGATTCTGCAGCGAACTCGTCGCAGTCCTCGCGGGAGATGTTGTCCACGCGGGCCACTTCCTCAGCGGTCTCAGGCATGGAATAGGTGGCCTTGCCATCGCGGGACAGCGGGCCGTCCTCGAACTTTTCGTTCACGAAGCGCCAGCCGATGGAAGTATCGAAGGCTTCTCCCGGCTTGGCGAACGCGGTCTTGGGCTTCTCGACCACCCACGGGGCGCGGGACATGGACTCCACGCCACCGGCGACCACGATGTCTGCGGCGCCGGACTTGATCATCTGCGAAGCCATGGTGATCGCGGACATGCCGGATGCACACAAGCGGTTAACGGTGATGCCGGGGACGCTGTCCGGGTAACCGGCGAGCAGCCAGGCCATGCGGGCCACATTGCGGTTCTCTTCACCGGCGCCGTTGGCGTTGCCGAGGATGACCTCGTCAACGTCTGCGGGATCAATTCCGGCGGCCTCGACCACGGACTTGATGCACAGGGCGGCCATGTCGTCAGGGCGAACGGAGGACAATGCCCCGCCGTAACGACCTACAGGGGTTCGAGCCCCTCCGACTAGATAAGCGTGCGGCATCGAGGACATGCGGACTCCTTCGCAGGGGCAATAACTGACCGATCGTTCATCTAAAGATTCCACGATTTTGTGAGCTACGTCAATACGCTCGGTCAGGTTTGTGGGTTTGGGATTCTTTGTGTGCTCGTACCCATGGTGCGGCCAAGAGCTGGACGACCGGGGAATGCGACGTGGCCGGACCCTCCAGGGATCCGGCCACGTCAGTTATTCAGTGGGGTGTTAGGTGTAGAACCTTACGGGCGGCGCTGCGACGTGTGGGTTTCCATGTCCTCGGGGAGTACCGGGGGGACCTCTTCGCCCGGGTGCTTGGCGACGAACTCCTCGTGCACCTCTTGGATGTGCAGGTCGCGGCCCTGATCGGACTTGCGGACGAAACACACGGCGGTGAAGGACACCGCGGAGAGCAGCGCGATGTAGAGGCCGATGGTCCAAGACTGCCCGGTCTCGTTCAGCAGCAGCTGCGCGATCATGGGTGCGAACGCGCCGCCGATGATGGAACCGAGTGCATATCCGATCGAGATGCCCGAGTAGCGGACGCGGGCCGGGAACATCTCTGCGTACATCGCGGACTGCGGGCCGTAGGACGGACCCAAGCCGATGGTCAGGATGAAGATCGCGGCTGCGAACAGCGGTAACGAAGCGGTGTCCAACATGAACCACATGGGGATGGCCCACACAATGATGATCGCGTAACCGATTTGGAAGGTCAGTTTTCGCCCGATCTTGTCGGACATCCAACCGCCGATCATGGTGAAGATCAGCCAGCCGACGCCACCAATCAGTGACGCAACCAAGGTTTGAGATCGCGGCATTCCCAGGACTGTGGTGCCGTAAGAAGCAAAGAAGGCGATGACCAGGTAACCGGCGGCGTTGTTCGCCGCGAAGATCAGGGCGGCCAGGGTTACTTCGCGCTTGTTGGTGCGGAACAGCTGACCCAGGGGAGCCGAAGATTCCTTGGCGCGCTGCTGCATGGCAACGAATACGGGGGACTCGTCCACCGCACGACGAATCGCGTAGCCGACGCCGATCAGCACGATGGAGAACAGGAACGGAACGCGCCAACCCCAGGACTCGAACTGTTCGGCGGTCAACATGGATGTCAGGCCAAACATGAACAGGGTGGCCATCAACATGCCCAGGGGCACGCCGATCTGCGGGTACGCGCCAAACAGGCCACGCTTGTGGTTCGGGGCGTGCTCTACAGCCATCAGGGCTGCGCCGCCCCATTCGCCACCGGCGGAGAACCCTTGAAGGATGCGGAGACAGATCAGAATGATCGGTGCCGCGATGCCGATCTGTTCATATGTCGGCAACAAGCCGATCAGCGTGGTGGCCGCACCCATGCCGAACAGGGTCAGGACGAGAGTGATTTTGCGGCCGTACTTGTCGCCGATATGACCGGCGACAATGGCACCCAGTGGGCGGAATAGGAAGCTGATGCCAAGCGAGGCCCAGGCGACTACTTGTGCCAGGGCCGCGTTGTCCTCGCCAAGTGGATTGAAGTAGTGCGCGGCCAAGATGAAGGCGGCGGCCTGTGCGTAGATGAAGAAGTCGTACCACTCGATGGTGGTACCCACCAGGGTGCCGGCGAGAACCTTGCGCTCTTCGCGGGACATGGTGTGCGCCTGCTGCTGTGCGGGCGGGGAAGCTGCGTTTGTAGCCATGGAAGCTCCAGGATCATAAGTTGCGCGGTCCGGGCCCGCAAGATCTGTGATTACTGACCGAATGGTCGTTGGAATGATAGTACTGATAATCGTGACTCGCGTCACTAGCTGTACAGAAAAAGTATCAACCGTATACGAAAAGTTGTCAAAGGTTTGACAAAAGAATGTGCGTCTACGTCTTGGAGCGCAGCTGACCATGCCGCCCCTTGGGGTCACGCTTCCGCCATCTTTGGGGCCGAGCCATCTCGTGCCGCCATACTGCACGGTAGGCATGGTTACCGTGAAGTAAAGCGGCATCAAATGGTTCTGCCTGACCGGCTGCCTAGCCCAATTGTCGAGCTAACCATTCCATCCACTGAGCCCGGCGGTCGGGGTGCTTCAGGTCGTCCCAGGTCAGTACTCGCACCTTCCATCCGGCATCCCTGAAGCGTTCGAGCCTGTAGTTCTCGTCCCGGTAGATCTGAGTATCGATTGCGTGGTCATTGCTGTTGTACTCCAGGGCCGTCCGCTTCTCGACCCAGGCGAGGTCAGGGAACCGTTCTCTGCCATCTAGCATCACCATCGGGTTCATGCTGGGTGGAGGGAAGCCGTTCTTGAGGACCAGTAATCGCGTCAATGTTTCGGGCGAAGACCACGTGCGTTCCACCGCGTGGTTCAGGAGTCGGGCGATTCGACAAACGGAACGCGAGCGCGGGGGAAGCAGGGAGAGGGCCCGAGTGATTTCTTCCCGGTCGAACGGTTTCAGCCAAATCTTGGCGCTGACCTGGATCCGGTGCGCCAGCAGGTAGTCCAAGCAGGCAATGATTCGCCACGAGGACAGGTAAGGGGCGGCCACGGTCAGTGCTTCGACCGGATGGGTGAGCGCGGACTCCGACGGTCCCAGGTACGGGTTCAGTCCGTAGGTCTTGGTCAACGTGGCACCACCCAGCTCAGACTTGGGTCGGCGATCTCTCCAGGCCAGGTGGGGTGTGTCCATGGCGCTCGCAAAGGCGCGTGCTCGCGGAGGCGGTTCGTGTCCGAGCGTCGGATTGATCCAGTGCTGGGTGGAGTCGACGGGCAACTTGTACAACCGCAATGCATGGAGGCCGGTGATCGGCAAGCTTCTCAGGCCCTGTCGGAAATGCCGGTGCAGCAAGACAGCTACCATTGCTGGTTCGTAATGCTCCGGCTTGCGGAACCAATATCCGCGGGTCAGGCGCACCATAGTGGGGTCCGCGTTGAGTTGAGGAACGCGCATACCCCAGTCGACCGTCGGCAGGACATCTGGCAACGGGTCGAGACTCAGCGCGCGGGCGGCTTTCATGACCGCGACTGTAGGCGGTCTCGGGGTTGGTCGGTCCGGGTTATCCACACGTGACCTGCCGACTCGTCTCACCCTCCTTGCGAGCCCACCATTTCATCCCGCCTTACTGCACGGTAGGGCGGGTTACTTTGCAGTAAGACGTCATCAGATGGTCGGCGCAATCTCGCGCAGCAGCGGCGGACCCGGCGGGCGGTACGGCCCCGGGTGGTGAGGGTGCGGCGGAAAGTTGCGCGAGCGGCGTCGTCGAATCACCGACGACGCCGCTCGCGAATCCTGTTAGAACAAGCGCTCGGTCGCGAGGCGTGCGCCTTCGACCAAGGAGTCGAGCTTGGCCAGCGCGATCGAGGGGTGGATGCGACCGCCCAGGCCGCAGTCGGTGGAGGCGATGACATTCTCTCGACCCACCACGGACGCGTACTGCTCGATGCGGTCGGCCACGAGCTCCGGGTGCTCCACCACGTTGGTCGAGTGGGAGACGAAACCGGGGTAGACCACTTTGCCCTCGGGGAGCGTGTGGTCCTTCCAGACCTTCCACTCGTGACCGTGGCGGGGGCTGGACGCCTCGAAGCTGTAGCCGCCGGCGTTGATGGTGAGCATGAGGTCCACCAGGTACTTGAACTCGAGGTCCGTGGTGTGCGGGCCGTGCCACGAACCCCAGCACAGGTGGAAACGGATCTGGTCCTCGGGGAGGTCGCGCAGGGCGTAGTTGAGGGCGTCCACGCGGATCTTGGTGAAGGCCAGGTAGTCCTCCACGGTGGGCTCAGGGTTGATCTGGTCCCAGGACTCCGCGATGGAGGGGTCGTCGATCTGGACGGTCAGACCGGCATCGACAATGGCCTTGTACTCCTCGCGCATGGCGTCAGCGCAGGCGTAGACGAGCTCTTCGTCGGTCGAATAGTACTCATTGCGAACACGCGCGCAGGAACCCGGGGACAGCGCGGCCACGAAACCCTGCTGGGCTTCGGTCTCGGCCATCGCGTCCTTGAGGCGGCGGATGTCACCGGCAACGGCATCCTGACCGGTGTAGGTCAGCGGGCCCGTGATCTTGGGCTGGGCCACGGAGGCGCGGTGCGCGAGAACGCCGGCGGTGGGGTCCTCGTAGGCGTCGCGGAAGCGAGCGCGGTCGCGGCGGTCCGGGAAGCTCGTCAGAACGATGTTGCCGGGGGAGGAGCGCTTGACCTCCGCGTCCTTCCAGCGGTCCTCGTTGGTGGGGGTCAACCCGCCCAGACGAGAGAACGAATAGTTCCACCACGCGCCGTAATCCACGGAGGAAGACATGGTGTGGCCGTATTCGCCGTCGTTGACGATGTCCAGGCCGATCTCGCGCTGCTTGCGGACGATGTCGATCACGCCGTTGTCCAGCGCGGCATCCAACTCCTGGGCGGAAGCTTCTCCCTCTTGGAAACGCTTGTTGGCCTCCAGCAGATCGGGAGTGCGGGGCAACGATCCCACGTGGGTGGTCTGAATGCGATCGGTGTTCTGAGGCATGAACTAGCAGTCCTTTCCATCGGTCCTGGCGGTAGCACCGTGGGCTGATCCCGGGTTGCTGCGGCGTCGACGAGCCAGATCTCTCGGCCGCTCTGGATGGGTACCTTCTCATCAAACATCATGGGTGGGTGGTCGGGCCAATTGTGGCGCGCGTAATGTGTGGGACGTAGATCACCCATTACTGAGGAGTCGGGGCATGTCGGACAGCACTCTCAAGGACAAGAAGGCACTGGTCACCGGCGGCGCGAGTGGCATTGGTGCCGCAGCGGTTCGGGCCCTTGCCCAACGCGGTGCCCACGTGATTGTGGCCGACATCAACCCACAGGCGGCCGAGGGTATGGCGCAAGAAGTCGGGGGCGAGGCATGGGCAGTTGACCTCACCGACACGACCGCGCTCGCGGACCTGAGCCTTGATGTGGACGTGTTGGTCAACAATGCCGGTATTCAGAAGGTTGCGGCCGTCCAGGATTTCGATCCCGCAGACTTCCACAGGATCCTCACGCTCATGCTCGAGTCCCCGTTCCTGCTGATCCGCGCCGCGTTGCCTCACATGTACGAGCGCGAGTGGGGTCGGATCATCAACGTGTCCTCGATCCACGGTCTGCGTGCCTCGGCGTTCAAGTCTGCATATGTCGCCGCTAAGCACGGTTTGGAAGGGCTGTCCAAGGCCGTGGCTCTGGAGGGCGCTCCGCACGGCGTGACCAGCAACTGCGTGAACCCCAGCTACGTGCGGACGCCCCTGGTCGACAAGCAGATCAAGGACCAGGCGGCCACTCACGGCATTCCCGAGGCTGAGGTGGTCGAGAAGATCATGCTCACCGAGTCCGCGATCAAGCGCCTGGTCGAGCCGGAGGAGGTTGGCGAGCTCATTGCCTTCCTGGCGGGCCCGTCCGCGGGCATGGTCACCGGGGCCGCCTACACGATGGACGGCGGCTGGACGGCGTCCTAGGCGGATTGGCCCGGGTGGTGTAATCCGCCATCCACGATCTGACCGTTCCGCGGCAGCCCGTCAGGAAACGACAGGGGCACTCCAGCCGCCTGAGCGAAATCCAGAGAGTCGACCGCCTGCACGTGCAGGTGGGGTTCAGTGCTGTTTCCAGAATTTCCGACCTGGGCAACTGCGGTTCCAGCCCGGATGTTCTGGCCGACTCTCACCCTGGTGCTGCCGTGCCGCAAGTGGCACAGGGCTACGTATTGGCCGCTCGAAGAATCCCGCACGACCAAGAAATTGCCCGCCAAGGCGCCCCACCCAGCGGCAACGCGGCGAGCCTGGGTCAGCGCGTAACCAACGGAGGACACGCCGCGGTAGGCGTCGTGATCTTCGGTGTGGTCGTCCGCCAGAACCACTGTGCCGGCCACGGGCGAAATAACCGGTTGCCCGAAACCGACGAACTTCCCGGGTGGCTCCGTGCGCAGTAGCGACGTACCAGTGAACCTGGCCGAGCGATTCTGTTCATCCACCGGCACGAAGTCGATCGCGTACGTTGTTCCGAACCGATTGGTTCCGTGGCTCGGTACTCGGTTCGCGGGGCTGTTCTGTACCAGGCACCGCCCGTGGAACGGATAGTCGAGTTCCATGCCACTCATTCTTGCCCGCCCGGCAACTCATGGGAATAGGTCACGACGACGCCGCTCGCGCGCTTTTACGCCGACGGCGCCCCGGTGCGCAGTGCCGTGGACAACTTGTGTGCCTGATCCAGCAGCGCCGCGCCCAACTGTGGGCGGCGTTCGGCGCGGAACCTAGATTCGATACCGGTCAGAGACAGCGCGTACCGGGGCTGCCCGGAGGCGTCGAACACCGCGGCGGCCATGCCCCATGAACCCTCGACGATCCGCCCCGGATTCAGCGACCAGCCGTGTTCGCGAACGTGGGCCACGAGCTTGCGGACGTGGGTGTCGTCGTGTTGAGAGCCGAGGCGATGCCGCTCGTCCCGGGTGTCCGCAAGGGCGCTCTCGAGCTGATCTGCCGGGAGCTGGCCGAGGATCGCGATTCCCGCGGACGCCACGCCCAGCGGGAGCCGGAGGCCCTCGTAGAGGACGTGGGAACGGACGGGAAAGGATCCTTCGACGCGGGCCAGGCAGATGACCTCGTTGCCGCGGCGCGCGGAGAAGAACGCGGATTCCCCCGTGGCTTCCGCGAGGCGCTGCAGGCACGGCGTGGCGAGTTCTTGGGCTGGATAGCGCTGTGCCGCCACTGTGCCCAGGATGTGGAGTTCGGGGCCGAGCGCCCAGTTGCCGTTGTCGGTGCGGTCGACCAGACCCTCTTCCGCCAGCGCGGTGAGCAGGCGGTGCGCCGTGGGGCGGGTAAGGCCGGTGCGGTGGGCGATCGAAGCGGTGGACCCTGCGGATTCGCTGGCCGCTACTGCTTGCAAAATGGCGGCCACGCGAGCGACGACTTGGGTGCCCCGTTGAGAATGAGGCGAGGGGGTGGCATCCGCTGCGGTCATGATCGTCCCTCCGTGCTGTTCACAATATGGACACAGTATGCGCTGTTTTCCAGATTGTGAGGACTTGCCCGGAAGAACACGGGAGTTCATTGACCAGGATGTGGGCGCTTTCTAGTCTGAGATGGAGATCACACAACTCGAAAGGGTGGCCATGTCCAAACTCAGAGACAACGTTGCCGAACTCCTGGCCAACACGCTGCAGGACGGCATGATCCTGGCCGTGGGTGGTTTCGGGCTGTCCGGTATCCCGCGGGACCTCATCGAAGCGGTCCGGGACAGCGGAGTGAAAGACCTGACCGTGGTGTCCAACAACATGGGCGTGGACGGTAAGGGCCTGGGACTTCTGCTGGAGAACAAGCAGGTCAAGAAGGTCCTTTCCTCATACGTGGGGGAGAACAAGGAGTTCGCCCGCCAGTACTTGGAGGGCGAGCTCGAGGTCGAGTTCAACCCTCAGGGCACGCTCGCCGAACGGCTGCGAGCCGGCGGCGCGGGAATCCCCGCGTTCTACACGGCCACCGGTGTTGGCACGCTGGTCGCGGAAGGCAAGCCGACCGCGGAGTTCGACGGCCGAACCTATGTTCAGGAGCGCGGGATCGTCGCGGACGTGGCGCTGGTGCACGCGTGGCAGGGCGATACGGACGGCAACCTGATCTATCGCCGCACCTCGCGAAACTTCAACCCGGTGTGCGCGGCCTCCGGCAAGGTCACCTTTGCCGAGGTCGAGAACATCGTGGAACCGGGCGAGCTGGACCCGGACCACATCGTGACGCCCGGTGTGTATGTGCAGCACGTGGTGCAGTACTCGGGTGCCCCCAAGGACATCGAGCAGCGGACCACGCGACCGAGGCCGGATGCGGCGTCGTCGACAGAATCAGAAGGAGGCGCGGCATGAGCTGGACGCGCGACGAGATGGCGGCCATTGCGGCGTCGGAATTGAACGACGGCGACTATGTGAACCTGGGTATCGGCATCCCCACGATGGTGGCCAACAACCTGCCCGAGGGTGTGAGCGTGGTGCTGCAGTCCGAGAACGGTGTGCTGGGCATGGGGCCGTTCCCGTACGAGGGCGACGAGGATCCGGACCTGATCAACGCCGGTAAACAAACCATCACGCTGCAGGACGGTGCGGCGATCTTCGACTCGGCCACGTCCTTCGGAATGATCCGCGGTGGTCACGTGAAGATGGCGATCCTGGGTGCCATGCAGGTCTCCGAGCAGGGTGATCTGGCCAATTGGATGATCCCCGGAAAAATGGTCAAGGGCATGGGTGGCGCCATGGACCTTGTGGCCGGAACCCCGCGTGTGCTGGTCTTGACGGAACACGTGGCCAAGGACGGTTCGGCCAAGATCAAGCGCGAATGCGACCTGCCGCTGACCGGTGTTGGCGTGGTGGACCGCATTGTCACGGACCTGTGCGTCTTCGACGTGGAGGATGGCGGGTTGGTGCTGCGGACCCTGGCCCCGGGTGTGACCGAAGAAGAAGTGGCAGAAAAAACCGAAGCGAAGTACCGGGTTGAGCTGGTGGACGTCACCCCGGATTCCGTTCCCGTACAGGAGGACAAATGACCGAGAACGCCAATGATGTTGTGATCGTCAATGGGGCACGTACCCCGCAGGGCAAGTTGATGGGCGCACTCGCGTCCCTGAGCGCAGTGCAGCTCGGTGCGCACGCCATCAAGCACGCAGTGGAGCGCTCAGGCGTTGCCCCGGATGCCGTGGATTACGTGTACATGGGCAACGTGGTGCAGGCCGGAAACGGTCAGAACCCCGCTAAACAGGCCGCCGTCGAGGCGGGTCTGCCCATGAATGTACCCGCCATGACGTTGAACAAGGTGTGCCTGTCCGGGCTGGTCGCGGTGACCGAGGCGGCCCGCATGATTCGCGCGGGCGAAGCGTCCGTGGTGGTGGCCGGAGGCATGGAATCCATGACCAACGCACCGCACCTCTCTTTGGGTGCCCGAAAGGGCAAGGCTTACGGTGACATGACGCTGGCCGATTCGCTCGCCAACGACGGCCTGGTTGACGCCGCTCTGGGCGTCGCCATGGGCGAGCTCACCGAGACCGGCAACTCCGAGCGCTCAATTGGTCGCGAGCAGCAGGACCAGGTGGCAGCGCGCAGCCACCAGCTGGCGGGCGAGGCACAGTCCTCGGGTGTTTTCGCGGATGAAATCGCACCGCTGGAGATCCCGCAGCGCAAGGGTGATCCGGTCACGGTGTCCGAGGATCAGGGTGTTCGCCCGGACTCCACGGCCGAGAGCCTGGGTAAGTTGCGCGCGGCCTTCACCAAGGACGGCACGATCACGGCTGGCAACTCGTCCCCGATTTCCGACGGCGCGTCGGCACTCGTTCTGACGACGCGCGCCTACGCGGACGAGCACGGTCTGTCCTGGCTGGCCGTGGTGGGCAAGCCCGGTCAGGTTGCGGGCCCGGATACGTCGTTGCACTCCCAGCCGTCGCGGGCCATTGAGCATGCCCTGGAGCGCGCCGGCTGGTCTGCGGAAGAGCTGGACTTCGTGGAGATCAACGAGGCTTTCGCAGCTGTCTCGGTGCAGTCGGTCGATGATTTGGGTATTCCGTTGGAGAAGGCAAACATTCACGGAGGGGCCATTGCATTGGGTCACCCGATTGGTGCTTCCGGTGCTCGCCTGGCGCTGCACGCGGCACTCGAGCTCTCACGGCGAGGATCCGGCAAGGCAGTCGTGTCGCTGTGTGGTGGCGGCGGCCAGGGTGAGGCATTGCTGCTGAGCCGCTAATCCTGCGACTTTTCCGCAATCCGGATAATGGAATAGTTATTCCATTATCCGGATTTGTGCTGCATACTCAGTGGACAAGACCCACGCCACACTCAGGAGATGCGCCCGATGACTCACACCCATGCCTTCAACGGACCGGCTTGGATTGTCGTTCCCGCCGATCAGCCAGAGCAGTTCGCTGAGGCTGCACAAGCGGCGGACGTGGTGGTGCTGGACCTGCACAACGGCGTGCTGCCGCGGGACAAGGAGTTCGCGCGGCAGTGCATCCTGGAATGCCCGTTGGATCCGGCCCGCACGGTCATCCGGCTGAACCCGGTGGGGACCGATGAGCATGCCGCAGATCTGCAGGCATTGGCTTCTACGACCTACCGGCGTCTGGCGGTTCCGCAGGTTGAGTCCTCTCGGCAGATTGCGGGGTTGTCCGACTACGAGGTCGTGGCAACGATCGAGTCTCCCCGCGGCGCACTGGCTCTGGGCGAGATTGCTGGTGCAAGCGGCGTCGTCGGACTGATGTGGGGATCCGAGGACCTGATCGTGAATCTGGGTGGCCTCACGAGCCGCAAGTGCAACGGCGCGCTGCGTGATATTTCCCTGCATGTGCGCTCGCAGACGCTGCTACACGCTGCGGTGGCTGGGATTTTCGCCGTGGACGGGATCTTCCTGGACGTAGAGAATCTCGAAGGTCTCTTGGGTGAGACCCTGGACGCTTCCAGTTCAGGTTTTGATGCCAAGGGTGGGGTGCACGTCTCGCAGATGGCCGTGATCAAGGAAGGGTTCCATCCCAAGCCGGACAAGCTCGACTGGGCTCGCGGTGTAGCGGAGGCCGCACCTGAGCAGCGGGGATCGTTCCGGCACGGAGCCCAGATTATTGACGCGCCGGTGATTCGACTGGCGGAGCGCATGGTGGAACGGGCGGACCAGAACGTATCGGTGACGTCCTAGCTACTTGCGGGTCTTAGCGCCGATGACGGTGCGGTGATCCATAATCTTGTCGAGCAGGCTGATGAGCAGTTCACGCTCCTGCTCGGTGAGGGCCTGGCTCCAGTCGTTCTCCCGGGAGTTCTGACGGGCGAAGATTTCTTGGATCTTGGTCTGGCCCGTTTCCGTCAGGTGCAGGATCAAGGAGCGGCCGTCCTCTTCGGAGGCCTTCTTGACCAATAAACCCTTGGACTCCAGATTGCCTGCCAGATTCGAGACCGCTGCACGACTCATGCCCATGAGTTCCGCTGCACGATGCGGTGTCAAAGGTCCGGCAACCCAGAGCGCGAACAACATACGGTAGCTGGCCCACGTGCCACCGGCGGGGCGGTGGATAGAGGACTCGAAGTCGTAGATGACCGAAGAAGATGCCCGAAATAGCGTGACGAAGAGACGGTTGGCCGTAACATCGCATTCCGGGAAATCCTGCGAAATGCGATTGGCGGCTGCCTGGGCGAACTGCCAGTAATCGGGATTCGCCACGTGCGGTACGTCGTCAGGTGTGGGCATGGTCCAAATTTAGTGTGCGCCCAAGCCAATCGGGGACTTTCTCCGGGGCGGGCAGGTTGTTAGACATTTTATTACCTGCTGCGCGCTCGGTGAGACGGGTCATATGGGGATCGAGTATTGATCAGCGTGCTTTCCGCCTGAACAATGAACACAGCAGTCGAACAGTCGTGTCTCGAGGAGTGTTGACCATGGCGGCCATGGAACCGAACGCACAGCCAGGAGCGCGAAAGGGAGGCACCGCCGTCGACGGCGAGCCGCAAGGATCGGGCAGACGAACGGTGCTGTCGGGATTCTTGTTCGGCTGTGGCATTGCGGCGTCCATCATTGACTTGTTCATCTTCCACCTGGGCCTGCAATGGCACCACTTCTACGACTTGTCCACGCACGAGATTGCCCTGCTGACCGACGGGATCTTCCACGCCTTCGGCTGGTTCATCACGGTGTGGGGCCTGTTCCTACTGGCCGACATCCGACGCCGCGGAGGCGTGAACTGGAAACGTTGGGTGGGAGCAGTGGTGCTGGGCGTTGGGTCGTTCCAGCTGCTCGATGGCGTGCTCAACCACAAAATTCTGGGCATCCATCAGATCCGATACGGCGTTGACCTGTTGATGTACGACGTCGTGTGGATCGGTTCCGCAATCGTTCTCATGGTGATCGGGTGGTTGGTGTTGCGACTGACCCGTCCGGCCCGACGCGCCCGCTGAGACGATCCATGCACCACCACGATTCCTCATCAGCCTCCTCCGCCTTGTCTGCACTGGATGGGTGGCTCGCCTTCGAGGTGTTGGTCGTTGCGTTACTTCTTGTCGCAACCGCCGGGTATGCCTGGTTCTTGTGGACTGGACGTCATCGGAGTCCGTGGCCCGCACTCCGGATCCTCCTGTTTTATCTGGGGCTCGCGTGCGCGGGCGTGAGCCTGGTGGGTCCGCTGGCCCGGTCGGCTCACGATTCGTTCACCGCGCACATGGTGGGGCATTTGCTGCTGGGGATGATTGCACCGCTGCTGCTGGTGTTGTCCGCTCCTGTCAGTGTGATGTTGCGTGGTCTGCCCGTGCGGCGGGCCCGAGCGGTTGTTCGGGTTCTTCGATCGCCGTACGTTCGGGTGATTACTCACCCCGTGGTGGCCGCGATCTTGAACGCCGGTGGTCTGTGGCTGCTTTACGCAACGCCTCTGTTTCATGCGATGCACGGTTCGGTATGGGTACATGCGCTGGTTCACGCGCATATTTTTCTGGCGGGTTATGTCTTCACCGCCTCCTTGGTGGGGGCGGATCCAGACCCCCATCGGGCACCATTCAAGCTTCGAGCCGGGGTGCTCATAGGGTTCATTGCCGCGCATTCCATTCTGGCCAAATGGTTGTACGCTCATCCGCCCGCGAGCGTGGAGTACGGTGATGGTCAGTTCGGGGCGCAGCTCATGTACTACGGCGGAGACGCGGTGGACGTGCTGTTGATCGTGCTGCTTTTCGCCGGCTGGTACCGGGCAACCAGGCCACGCTCAATGACTTCTGCCAGCATGCGCATGTCCACCGGCGAGCGTACGGAGAGGTAACTCGTTCCCGGTGCTAGCTTCAGATTCGTGACAGCTGTGTGGTGACGCGCAGTGGAGAATTCTGTGAACAGGACGTCGTATGAACTTGCCCGCACCGAGCGAACCCCTGGCTGAGCGGGCGCACATTGCGCACTCGCCTCGAGCGATCCCGGCCGTTCGGATTCCCACGGTGCCCGAGGCGGTCCGCGTGATGCTCTTCGCGCTGGGGTACATCGTGCTGGCTATCGGCGCAGTGGTCGGTGTCGCGTACTTGTTCCGCTTGCAGGGGTCCACTTTCGGGCTGGTGACATCGGTCGGGATTGAGGCGAATCTGGCGGCACTGTTCGCAGTGTGGTTCCACCTGGTCAAGAAGCGTAGATACCGCTGGGCAGACTTAGGGCTGACGGCGCCGTCGTGGCGAATCCTGCATATCCTGTGGCAGGCGCCGGTGCTTCTCGTGGTCTCCGTCGTGTTCGCTGGACTGGCACTTCAACTCTTCTTCGGAGATGATCCGCCGTCCTCCAGCTCGTCGGCCGCCACCGCCGCACTGGGAATGCCCGCGGTGTTCATGGTGCTGGCCTGGTTTGTGGTGGGCGTTCTGACGCCGTTCGTTGAGGAGATCGTGTTCCGGGGTGTCTTGTTCAGGGCTCTCAACCAGCGCATGCCAGCGATCTGGGCAGTAATCCTGGGAGGCATCATTTTCGGTGCGGCACATGTTGCGCCGCCAGCACTTCCGTATGTCACGGCCGTGGGAATCGGACTGTGCCTGGTCACTCTGTTCCACCGGAACATTTGGGCGTCGATCCTGATTCACGCGTTCAACAACTCGATGGTGTTCCTCTTGATCGTTGCCGGTGTGAAGTCCGCGACCTGATCGGGGCACGCCTCGACTAACGCACCATGCGAATGGTCTTCAGGCCGTTGGACGCGCTGTCGATCCGCTCGGCGCCGTCCGCCTCGAAACCATTCTTCTCATAGAACCTGCGCGCTCGAGGGTTGTCCTTGGCCATCCACAATTGCGAGGGCTCATCCCCGAGCGATGCGTCCATGAGTTCTTGTCCCGCGCCAGTGCCGTGGAATTCCTTCAGGACGTAGAGCATGAACAGTTGGAAGTCCCGCACATCGTCCTCTTCCTGAGGGCGGGCGGTCATGGAGAATCCGATGATGTGGTCATCCGCTTCCGCCACCCACGGGAACATGTCCCGGCCGTGGTTGTCCACGATGGCCTGCCACGTGCGGCGTCGGGATTCCCAGGCGGTGTCTCCGAGGAACGCATCTGGCAACTGGCCCGTGTAGGTCTCCTGCCAGCACCGCAGGTGGACATCGGCCAGTGGCTCAACATCGGTTGGTTCGGGGCGTCGCAAAGTGATCGGTGGAGCACTCATGTTTTAACGCTAGAAAACGGCCCCGGGGGTGGATCAACCGGCTACGCCCCGGAATGTGACGAACGGGCGGCTACCGGACCATACGGATGGCAATCAGGCCCATGGTTTCTTCCTGGGTGCCGTCCGCAGCGAATCCTTTGCGTTCGTAGAAGCGCCGCGCTCGCGAGTTGTCCGTGGCAATCCACAGGAGTGCAGGGCTGTCACGGATGCAAGACCAAGTCGACACCCGAGGTGAACTCGGCCTCCGAGGATGAGGTATCTAACCCCATGGCTTCTCGCGTCTGCTGAGTGGTCACCGAACCCAGCGTGAAGCGGACCAGGGTGAGGGCCGTGGCTACTGCTTCCTCGTGAGAGGTTCCGGACTCGGCTACGAGCGCCGCCAGTTCCGGCACAGGACTCAGCTCTTCCGGGGTGATCGAATGCGCCACGCTGACCACATCGGCGCCGTCGCGCACGGCGAGGATCAGCGAACGGAACTCCCGCGTCAGGTGTGCGGCGCGTTCGAGCGGGGCGGCGGCGTCGTCGAACTGGAGGGTGGAGAGCGGCGCAACCATGCGCTGGGCGAGGACCCCGAGCAGCTCCTGCTTGTTGGCGACATGCCAGTAGAGGGCGCCAGGCTGGACGCCGAGTTCCTTCGCGAGGCGGCGCATCGAGAGGTCACCCAGACCGTAACTCTGCAGAATGCCCCATGCGGCATCCACGATCTGCTCGCGGGACAGTGCCATGGTGCTCCTCGAAATCTGGGCGGGGACGAGTCGAACTTTACCCTTGCGGCCACTCTAGATTGACAAACTTGAACACTGTTCAATAATTGAACGGTGTTCAAGACTTTCAACGATCTCGCAGATCGCACGCTCAACGGTGAGCCGGTGACCCCCGAAGAGGCACTCCAACTGCTCGAAACCAGTGATCAGGACATGCTCGACCTGGTGGCTGCCGCGGCCCGGCTACGGCGCGAGCACTTCGGCATGAACGTGAAGGTGAACTACCTGGTCAACCTCAAGTCAGGTTTGTGCGCGGAGGACTGCGGCTACTGCTCGCAGCGACTGAACTCCGGCGCGGGCATCCTGAAGTACTCATGGCTCACGCCCGAGCAGGCTGTGGAGCAAGCGCAGCACGGCATCAAGGGTGGGGCGAGCCGCGTGTGCCTGGTCGCGAGTGGTCGTGGGCCGTCCAATCGCGAGGTCAACACCGTGACCCAAACGGTAGAAGCACTCAAGGAGCAGCACCCGGGCGTGGAAGTCTGTGCGTGCCTGGGTCTGCTGAAGGATGGGCAAGCCGAAACTCTCAGCGACGCCGGTGTGGATGCCTACAACCACAACCTCAACACCGCCGAGTCCAACTACCAGAGCATTTGTTCCACGCATACGTACCAGGACCGCGTGGACACCGTGGAGCGGGCCAAAGGCGCAGGGCTCTCGCCGTGCTCGGGTCTGATCGTGGGGATGCGTGAGACGGACGAGCAGCTCGTTGAGGCGCTCTTCGCCTTGCGGGAGCTCGACTCGGATTCGGTGCCGGTCAACTTTTTGATGCCCTTCGAGGGGACACCGCTCGCGGGGACGTGGCAACTGAGTCCGCAGAAATGCCTCAAGATCCTCGCCGTGGTGCGTTTCGTATGCCCGGACAAGGAAATTCGCATGGCGGGCGGTCGTGAAATGCACTTGCGGTCCCTCCAGCCGCTGGCATTGCACGTGGTCAACTCGCTGTTCCTTGGTGACTACCTGACCTCTGAAGGGCAGGCTGCCAAGGCTGACTTGGACATGATTGCCGACGCCGGATTCACCGTTCTCGGGGCCGCGCCCGGTGGCAACGCGCTCACTTCCTCGCCTGAAGTAGAACCCGAACCCTACGAAAAGGTGGACCTGGGTCTCGAGCCGGCGCTGCGGCGTCGTGGGGCGGGTACGGCGGTGGCGCCGAATGCTTAAGTCGGTCGAGTGTTCCCTGGCCGACCGGGATCGGGGCTTGTTGTGGCACCCGTACGAGGCACTCGACGGTGAACCGCCGTACGCGGTCGAAGAAGCCGACGGTGTCACCCTGAGCCTGCGCACCCCGAGCGGCGATCTGGTACATGCCATTGACGGTATGTCTTCGTGGTGGTGCGCGGTGCACGGCTACCGCAACGCCCGCTTGGATCGTGCGGTGGTTGAACAGGTCAGTCGGTTCTCCCACGTGATGTTCGGTGGTCTGACGCACGAGCCCGCCGTGGACCTGGCCGAACTACTGGTTGCCCTGACGCCGGACGGGCTCGACCATGTGTTCCTCGCCGACTCCGGTTCTGTCAGCGTGGAAGTCGCGCTCAAGCTGGCGGTCCAGTACCAGGCCGCGCGGAATCGTCCCGAGCGGCGTCGTATCCTCACGGTCCGCGGCGGCTACCACGGGGACACCACCGGTGCCATGAGCGTGTGCGACCCCGAGGGTGGAATGCATTCGCAGTTCAGTGGGCTCGTTGCGGAGCAACTCTTCGTGGCGCCCCCACCCACCGCGCGGTTTATCCCGTCCGGGGATCTTGCTGATTCCGACACCGACGACGACGCCGCGTCCGGGTCGTCCGGCAAGCTCCCGCCGGGTTCGTGGTCCAGTAATGATGAGGACGTGAACCGGTGGATTTCGGAATTACAAGAAACCGCGCGGCTCCATCGGGATGAGTTAGCAGGTGTGATTGTCGAGCCGATCCTGCAAGGTGCCGGGGGTATGCGCACCTACGATCCGCGCTGTCTGAAAGCCTTGCGTGAGCTCGCAGACGAACTGGACTTGGTATTCATCGCGGACGAGATCGCCACCGGTTTTGGGCGGACCGGCGCGTGGTTCGCGTGCGATTGGGCGGACATCGTTCCGGACGTGATGTGCCTGGGAAAGGCGCTGACGGGCGGATACGTGACTTTGGCCGCTGTGCTTGTTTCGCGGCAGGTCGCTGCCGTCATCACCGATTCGCCGCAGCGTGCACTGATGCACGGTCCCACGTTCATGGCGAACCCGCTGGCGTGCGCAGTGGCCAGCGAATCGCTCGCCATGCTCGAGGACAGCTGGCGGGCTAGCGTGACTCGCCAAAACCTGAAATTACAAGAAATCCTGCCGGCTGCCATGGAGCTGCCCACGGTGGCTGATGTTCGGGTGATCGGCGCCGTAGGGGTTATCGAATTCCATAGCGCGCCGGACCGCGGAGTGCTGACTCGGTCTGCTCTGGAACATGGCGTCTGGCTGAGGCCCTTCGGGAAACTGCTCTATGCCATGCCGCCGTACATCTGCACCGAGCGCGAGACCGAGCGGATTGCTCGTGCGATGGCTGCCGCAGTGGGGGCCGTCTCATGACCGGACCGCTCGACTCCTGGCTGCACGAGAAGGCGAGTACACGCGCGGGCCTGGGGCTGCGGCGTCGTACCGCGGCGATCCGCGAGAACTCGGTCGATTTGGCGTCCAACGACTACCTGGGGCTGTCGCGGGATCCGCGAGTTGTGGCTGCCGCGGCGGAAGCCCTGCACCGGTACGGCGCGGGATCGCGCGCGTCCCGGCTGGTCACCGGAACATTGACCGTTCACGCGGAACTCGAACAGGCCCTCTGCGGTCTGACGGGACAGCCCGCCGCGCTTGTATTCTCCAGCGGGTATACAGCGAACACGGGTCTACTCACGGCGCTGGGGGACGCGGATACCCTGATCGTTTCCGATCAGCACGTGCACGCTTCCCTGGTGGACGGGGCGCGACTGTCTCGATCGCCGGTGGTGATTTCCGGGCACAACAACGTTGAGCATGTGGCGCAGTTGCTCAAGGAGCGCACTCAGAAGCGCGCCGTCGTGGTCGTCGAGTCCATCTACTCGGTGCTCGGCGATCATGCTCCGCTCAAAGAACTCGCCGCGGCATGCGAACTCCACGGGGCACTGCTCGTGGTGGATGAGGCACACGGAATCGGTGTCGCTGGGCGGGGACGCGGGCTCGCACACCAGGAAGGCCTGGCGGGCCACCCCAATGTGGTCCTGACCGTCACGCTGTCCAAGTCTTTGGGTGCCCAGGGCGGAGCCGTTCTGGGATCTGAGCTACTGCGCGATCATCTGGTCAATGTCGCGCGGCCGTTCATTTTTGATACGGCGCTCGCCCCGGCCAGCGCGGCCGCGGCAGCTGAGGCATGTCGAATCATTGTTCGCGAACCGGATCTGGCGGAACGGCTGCACGCTAACGGCCGGGTCATCGCGGAAGCCCTCGGGATCGAGCACGCCCTCGCGGCAGTTCAGTCCGTGCCGATCGAATCGCCGGAGTTAGCGCTCTCTGCGGCCGAGACCTTGCGCGATCGAGGGATTCTGGTCGGTTGCTTCCGCCCGCCGTCAGTGCCGGACGGCATCAGTCGTTTGAGGCTCACCGCCCGAGCAAACGTGGAATTACAAGAATTGACGGACGCATTGAGCGAGGTCCAAGACGTCATAGCTGAGCTTGGGGCCCGACCGATCGGGGTGGTTGCGTGATGGGTAATCCTCTGGCGCGGGCGGCGGAATTGTTGAGCGGGGTCGTGGTCGTCACAGGCACCGATACGGACGTGGGCAAGACCTACGCCACCGCCGCCCTTGCCCTGGCCGGGTACTCGTCTGGGCGGCGTCGAATTGCGGTGTACAAACCCGTCCAGACGGGCGTGCTTCCCGGCGATTCCGGCGACATCGACGACGTCGCTCGCTTACTTGCCGCTGCCGGCATACCTAGCGATGCTCTCACCACCGCCGAAGGTCAGCGACTTTCTGCGCCCATGGCCCCGCCACCGGCCGCGGCCATCGACCGGGTGGAGCTGTTGAGCCTCGGCGATCACGCGGAACGCGTTGCCGCGCTGCTGAGCGATCACGACCTGGTGCTCGTTGAGGGCAGCGGAGGTGTGCTCGTGGAACTCGACAGGCAGGGGCGCAACATCGCGGATCTGACCGTTCGCATCAGCCGCGACGTCGATCCGCACGTGGGGGTGGTGCTCGTGGGCCGCCCCGATCTGGGCACCCTGAATCACACATTGCTCAGCCTCGAAGCCTTGTACCGCAGGGGAGTGCGCGTGCTCGGAACGGTGCTGGGTAGTTGGCCGTCGAACCCGCAGACACTGCACGAGACCAACCGCGACTACATCGTTAACATCCACGCGGAGGACGGCACGAGCATCCCGTTGCTCGGCACTATTCCGCTGGGCTGGGGCTCGGCGGACAAAGTATGAGGTGAGGTAACCGCAGTCCGGAAGTGTGGTGTGAGGGAAATGCCATTTCGGAGCAGGTAATCGACAATTCCCTCACTTGAGACTTCGTCGATGCCGTTGCCTCACATGGGACTCCCGCGCGCTGCTGGACAGCGCCGTGCCTTCTCATCAGGCCTCTGATACGCACTGCCACCGCCGGATCAAGAACCCGCTACTAGTGCGTCATACACGCGCTCGAACCGGTCGTGGACACCTTCGTAGTACTCACGAGTCTCATTCTGCGGCGAATAGGTGCCAGCGGGTTCGTGGTCGGTCGGTTCTACGTCCGGTGCCAGCGACTCGAGCATCAACAGCGCCGTGCCGCGGGCGGTGGAGCGCTTCATGACCTGATGAATCACGGGCTTGCCCAAGTAATCGCCCAGGATCTGCAGCCACGACGGCAAATCTTGAGTCACGCTTCCGGCGGCGACAATCGTCTCGACGTCCTTGGCGGCCTCTTCCATTTCATCGGCCACTCGCCGGTACGACGCCGCGATGCCCTCCAGCATTCCGCGGGCCATCCCCGCTGCATCGGTGGACGCGGAAACATCCACGAACGCGGTGCGCGCGCTGCCGGCCCAGCCGGTGGAACGTTCGCCGGTCAGGAAGGGCAGCACCCCCGGGGTCGTGGCCGACACAGCTTCCGAGGCAATCTCATCCAGGTCAACGCCGTCCAGATTCAGAGTGGTCTCCAGCCAGCTGACCGCACGGCCCACATCATTGAGGGCCCCGCCCAGCAGGCAACGTTTGGAGTCGATCCGGTAGCACCACAACCCGGGCGGAATGTCGTTCGGGCGGTGATGCAGGAGCACTCGCATGGCACCGGAAGTGGCGGCGGAGACAACCATGGTCTGTTCGTTGTGGCCCCCCACGCCGATGTTGGCGCACAACCCGTCGGCCACCGGGGCGTACCACTGGGCATCGGAGAGACCTTCCCAGCGTTCGGTGCGCCCGGGGTCCACGTCCGGCAGCGGTTGATCGGTGTCAAGGATCGGCGAGAGGGCATCCTCAGAGATCCCCGCTGCCTTGAGCATGCGCTGATCCCAGTTGCCGGAGCGGCGGTTGAGCAGCCCGGTCCAGGCCGCAGTGGCGGTGCCCGCCGCCGTAGTGCCCAACAGCTTGAGCCAGACATATTCCCCGATGGACATCCATCGAGCGGCTTCCTTCATGACCTCCGGCTGGGTCTCCGCCAGCCAGCGGAACCGCGGCGCCAGGTAGCTCGTGTGCAGTCGCGCTCCCACGATGTCCTGCACTTCGCGCTCGTCCAGTTCTTTCCGGAGCTGCGCGAGCTGCGGCGCGCAGCGGGAATCCGCATACGTGAAACACGGGGTAATAGCGTCCCCGTCTTCGTTCACGCCCA
>JAFAAV010000026.1 GCA_023426375.1 Actinomycetes bacterium
GTGGGACCCATCGCCTTGCCCGCGTAGGTCGAGAATGCTCCGGACGAAGGATCCGCCGCCGCCATCTCACCGAGCGCACGCATGACCAGTACCAACAGCAGACAGGCCACCAGGTAGGAGATCAGCACGGCGGGACCGGCGGTCTGGATTGCGGCACCCGTTCCCACGAACAGGCCGGTGCCGATGGCGGACCCGAGGGCCATCATCACGAGATGGCGCGGCTTGAGGTAACTGCTCTGCGCCTTCTGGGCGTTCTGAGTGTTGCTGTGGGGAGTGTGCTCCACCGGTCCGTCGTGATAGGTGCTACTTCCCGTTCCCTGTGCTGGTGCGGAGGGAGCGGGGCTGGGGCGCGAATTCGACGGACTCATAGCCATCAACGTTACTCCCGTTCGGACCCTGGCCCGGCACCGTGAAAGGTCACGAGGCTGTGGTTGTCGTCGCACCCCGTTAGAATCGGGAGGTACGTGCTCGTGGTGCGTACACCTCAACTGTTGTCGTGCCAAATGGGTTCGCGCCCGGGCAGGAGAATTCTGCAATGCCAGCAATCGTGATCGTCGGGGCCCAATGGGGCGACGAGGGTAAAGGCAAGGCCACGGACCTCCTGGGTGGTCGAGTGGACTACGTGGTCAAGCCCAACGGCGGTAACAACGCCGGGCACACCGTGGTGGTGGGCGGCGAGAAGTTCGAGCTCAAGCTCCTTCCCGCGGGCATCCTCAGCCCCAACGCAACCTCGGTGATCGGCAACGGCGTGGTCATCAACCCGCAGGCCCTGTTCGAGGAGATCGACGGTCTCGAGGCCCGCGGAGCGGACACCTCCCACCTGCGCATTTCCGCCAACGCACACCTGGTGGCCCCGTACCACCAGACCCTCGACCAGGTCACCGAACGGTTCCTGGGCAAGCGCGCCATTGGCACAACCGGCCGCGGAATCGGGCCGACCTACATGGACAAGGTGGGTCGCCTGGGCATCCGCGTTCAGGATGTGCTGGACGAATCCATCCTGCGGCAGAAGATCGAGGGCGCCCTGCGCCAGAAGAACGAGCTGCTGGTCAAGCTGTACAACCGCCGCGCGTTCGAGGTGGACGAGATCGTGGAGTACTTCATGGGCTTCGCGGACCGCCTGGCGCCCATGATCGTGGACTCCACACGCCTGCTCAACGAAGCCCTCGACCGTGACGAAGTGGTGCTCATGGAGGGCGGTCAGGCCACGTTCTTGGACGTGGACCACGGCACCTACCCGTTCGTGACCTCATCCAACCCCACCGCCGGTGGCGCATCCGTTGGCTCGGGCGTTGGACCCACGCGCATCACTCGCGTGATCGGTATCCAGAAGGCGTACACCACTCGTGTGGGCGCCGGCCCGTTCCCCACGGAGCTCTTCGACGAGATGGGCGAGCAGCTGCGTAAGACCGGCGGCGAGTTCGGCGTGAACACCGGGCGTCCCCGCCGCACCGGCTGGTACGACGCCGTCATGGCCCGCCAGGCCTCGCGCATCAACGGCTTCACGGACCTCTTCATCACCAAGTTGGACGTGCTCACCGGCCTGGACCAGATCCCCGTGTGCGTCGCCTACGACGTGGACGGTCAACGGTTCGACGAAATGCCCATGACCCAGTCCGACTTCCACCACGCCAAGCCCATTTACGAGAACTTCCCGGGCTGGAAGGAAGACATCACCGGTGCCCGCAGCCTGGAAGACCTCCCGGCCAACGCTCGCGCATACGTGGAGGCGCTCGAGGGCATGTCCGGTTGCCGGATCTCCGCCATTGGTGTGGGTCCGGATCGTGAGGACACCATTGTGATTAGGGACCTGATCGAGGGCTGACCTCCCGGTCCGCAACTACATACACGCCGACGCCGCTCCAAGCCTTGGAGCGGCGTCGTTGCGTTGAGGCCCGGGTCACGTGTTCAGGGACCGGGTCCGGTAAGCTCGCTCATTGTCATTCTCGTTCAGCTCCAGCCCCCGCGGAGACCCCCGGAACGTGTAACGCCGATAGAGAGGCACGCTCGTGTCCAAGGAACCAGCTCCCGCTGTGAGCACTAAGACCGAGGACCAGGGGCTGCGGCGCAGCCTGGAAACCCGGCACATGACCATGATTGCGATGGGTGGCGCGATCGGTACGGGCCTGTTCGTGGCTTCCGGCAACTCGATCGCCACCGCTGGGCCCGGTGGCGCATTGGTCGCGTACATTGCGATCGGTCTCATGGTGTACCTGCTGATGCAGTCGCTGGGTGAGATGTCTGCGTGGCGGCCCACATCGGGTTCGTTCGGTGACCACGCTGCGAACTATGTCTCGCCGTCTTTCGGTTTTGCCATTGGCTGGAACTACTGGTTCAACTGGGCCATCACCCTGGCTGCAGAGCTGGTGGCCGCGGCCCTGGTGATGCGCTACTGGTTCCCGGACGTGCCGTCCTGGATTTGGTCGGCGCTGTTCCTGCTCACGGTGTTCTCCCTGAACGCGCTGTCCACGCGCGCCTACGGCGAGGGCGAGTTCTGGCTGGCCGCCATCAAGGTGGCCGCGGTGGTTGTATTCCTGGGACTGGGCGTTCTGATGATCTCCGGGATCATGGGCGGGGAGCCGTCCGGATTCGACAACTGGACCACGGGTGAGGCGCCGTTCGTGGGTGGGCCTATCACCATCCTGGCGATCTTCATGGTCGCGGGATTCTCATTCCAAGGCACCGAGCTGGTCGGTGTTGCCGCTGGTGAGGCCAAGGACCCCGAGCACACCGTGCCCAAGGCCATCCGCACCGTGTTCTTCCGCATCCTGCTGTTCTACGTAGGTGCCATCACCGTGATCGGGTTCCTGCTTCCCTACACGCACCCGAATCTGCTGGCGTCGGATATCGAGGACGTCGCGATTTCGCCCTTCAC
>JAFAAV010000085.1 GCA_023426375.1 Actinomycetes bacterium
CACGACGCCGCCCGCTCACCTGTACAAGATCCGATCGCCTCTCAAGGATCGGCCGGGGAAATCAGGACAGAGCGTTGTCCAGGGTCCAGTCGATGCACGCGAGTAGCGCCTGGACATCGGCCTCGGGTACCGAGGCGAACGTGGCAATGCGCAACTGATTACGGCCCAGCTTCCGATAAGGATCCACATCCACCACACCATTGGCCCGCAGTACGGACAGTACGCGAGCGGTGTCCACGCTGTCGTCGAAATCAACGGTGCAGACCACGGGGGAGCGGTGCTGGGGATCGGTCACGAAGGGGGTGGCCACGGGGGTGCGCTCGGCCCAGTCGTAGACGAAGGAGGACGTGGCCGTGGTGTGATTGGCCGCCCACGCCATACCGCCATTGTCGTTGAGCCAGCGAACCTGATTGTCGAGCATGACCAACCCGGTCAGGGCGGGTGTGTTGTAGGTCTGATTCTTGCGAGAGTTCTCCACCGCGGTGGCCAGGGAAAGTACGTCCGGGATCCAGCGATCCGACCGGGAGATCTCGGCAATCCGATCCAACGCGGCGGGGGAGACCGCAGCGAACCATACGCCGCCGTCGGAACCGAAGTTCTTCTGCGGAGAGAAGTAGTAGACATCGGTCTGGGAGATGTCCACGTTCATGCCACCGGCGGCGGACGTCGCATCAATGACCGTGAGAGCGTCGGAGTCCGGTCCTGCCGGGCGCAGGACGTCCATGATCACACCGGTCGAGGTCTCGTTCTGGGGCCACGCGTAGACATCCACCCCTTCCCGGGGTTCGGGGCCTGCGGGGCGCGAGCCGGGTTCCGCACGGAGGATCTCCGAGGGCTCCAAATGCGGTGCCTTGTTCGTGACCTGGGCGAATTTGGAACCGAACTCGCCGAACGAGAGGTGCTGGGCGCGGCGTCGTACCAGGCTGAACGCAGCGCTGTCCCAGAAAGTACTCGCGCCACCCAGGCCAAGGATGACCTCGTAGCCTTCGGGAAGGCCGAAGAACTCCGCCAAACCCTCCCGAATACCGCCCACCAGGTTGCGCACCGGGGCCTGTCGATGTGAGGTCCCCAGAAGGTTCGTGCCCGCACTGACCAGTGCGCTGACCTGTTCGGGGCGCACGCGGGAAGGGCCCGCGCCGAAGCGCCCATCGGAGGGCAGGAGGGAAGCGGGAATGACAGGCAACTCGGACACGAATGCTCCTTGCATGGTGGATCATTGAGGCAATCTCCATTCTGCCCCCTCAACATCGGGAAGGGCCCCTGTGTGATGGAGCGGTATACCTGTCGGAGCGGACGGATATGCTTATCGTGAATCATTCACGAAAGCCGTATGAGAGTGCTCCCACTCGATGCGCACCCCAGTTTTCTCGAAGGATGGACCATGAGCGGCGATTTGATCGATACCACCGAGATGTATTTGCGCACCGTGCTCGAACTCGAGGAAGAGGGCATTGTGCCCATGCGAGCGCGGATTGTGGAGCGACTTCAGCACTCCGGGCCCACCGTCTCGCAAACCGTCTCCCGAATGGAACGGGACGGGCTGCTCGAGGTCCTCAAAGATCGTTCACTGTCGTTGACTGAGAGTGGACGAGCCAAGGCCATCGAGGTCATGCGCAAGCACCGACTGGCCGAAAGACTGCTGGCGGATGTGGTGGGACTGGACATGGCCTACGTCCATGAGGAGGCCTGCCGTTGGGAACACGTGATGAGTGAACGCGTGGAGCGGCGGTTGATGGCTCTGTTGGACGAGCCTCGCTACTCGCCGTATGGCACGCCCATCCCCGGGATGGACGCGATCGGGGGCCCGCAGGTGGGGGCCGAACGTTTCAAGGGGATGAACCTGTTGGACGCTGCAACCCAGGACGCACAGGCCACGTTTACCGTGAGGTTGCTTCCGGAGGTCATTCAGGCGGATCAGGAACTGATCGAAACTCTAAGCTCGGCCGGCATATTGAACGGCGCGCATGTCAAGGTGGCGCCGTCGGAGAACGATGAGCAGCGTGTGCTGGTGACCGTTACCGACACCGGGCACGCCGTCGACCTGGATCACGTGAGTGCCCGGGCGATCCGTGTGGATCTCGATCAGGCCTGAATTTGATAACGATGCGGGGCTTGTCCACGGATGTGTGGATCATCACAGCATGTACTACATGTGAGGCATGTCACATACCTTTCAGTAACTAGTGTTATCGCAGGTCAAAGCGAGTTTTAAGGCCTGCTTTCGGGTGGACTCCACAGCCAAACGGGGGACCGATTATTTAGGAAATTCTACTTAATAACCTTGATTGATCCATGCCGTTACTCGTTTCGTGACCTGTCGTAACCAAAACGTGACAATTTCGTTATCTGTCATGTACTGTTCTTCTCGTGCCGATCGCTGGTCGGATCGGCGCTCACATGCGTACCGCCTAGTTCTGCCAACGCGTGTGATCCCGTACACACAATCCGCAAGGCAGAAGCGGGGGAACCAACTTCGGGCCCGTCAAGATTCTTGGGTCCTTGGGGTTAAGTCACACCGAAGCCACTGGCTGGAGTGCGGCCGGATGTCTCCCATCCGAACCCGACAGCTCACCTCGTAGGCGCAGGGAGGAAAACCAAAATGACTTTTGTTAAGAAGAGCTCTGCCCGCCACCGCGTCGAGACCAACTCGCACGCCGTCCGCAACACCTCCATCGCAGCAGCTGCTGCTGGCGTTGCAGTGGCTGGCATCGTTGCCCCGGCTCAGGCCAACAGCGGCATCATCGATCTGGGCGGCAACACCTCTTACGGCTACCAGTCCGTGTCCTCGCTCGATTCCTTGGGTGGCACCAGCTACTCCTGGACCTCTGAGGCCCCGGCTGCCGCACAGGCTCCGGCTGCTCCCGCTGCAGGCGGCGTGGCACAGGCTTCCAACAACACCCAGCAGGACTCGGGCGTTTCCACCCAGTCCAACACCTCCGCCAGCGGCATCGTGGGCACCGCGTACAAGGGCCTGGGCGGCGCTTACGTCTGGGGCGGCACCGGCTTCAAGGCTTGGGACTGCTCCGGCTTCACCCAGTGGGTTTACGCACAGCACGGCATCGACCTGCCCCGCGTGACCTGGAGCCAGTTCGCTGCTGGTACCCCCACCTCCAACCCGCAGCCGGGTGACCTGGTTTCCCAGAACGGTGGCAACCACGTGGGTATCTACATCGGCAACGGCCAGATGATCTCCGCACTGAACCCCTCGCAGGGCACCGCAGTGCACTCCGTGAACGCTATGCAGCTGGACGGCTACTACACCTTCCGCTGATTCGTATGAGCCGGGTGGCGATTCTATCGCCACCCGGCATCTGCGTGTCTTGACGGGCGCAGGGTCTCCCATCGCACCGTCAGTCGGGTCCCCCCAATAACGACCCCACACCTTCTTTGATCTCGGCACGATCGTGCCCTTCCACCCACATTCTTGAACGATTTGCGCATCTCTCCGTGCGCCGATCCTCAGCACACTCCCGTGCCCGTGGGTGGACCCCGAACGCGTAAGGAACTCTGACTTATGTCGCCCGAAACGAACACCCAGACTCGCGCAGGCCTCTTCGCTGGTAAGGCCCGCACCGTGGCCGCCGTTGCCGCTTTCTCCGGTTTGGCTCTCGCCACCACCGTTTCCGTACAGGCAACCCAGAACGCTTCCGACGAGAGCCACGCAGCCGTTGTGGCCGAGGCTCCCGCCGCTGAGCAGACCGTGACCGCTGAGCCGGCTGCCAAGTCCGATTCCTCCAAGGCCGAGAAGGCTGAGAAGAAGGAAGAGAAGGCAGCTCCGAAGGCTGAAGCCGCTCCCAAGGCTGAGGCTGCACCCGCAGTTGTCGAGGCAGTGCCCGCTTCCGAGGTGGCTCCCGCCGCCGAGGCTCCCAAGGCCGAGGTTGCTCCGGCTCCCGCCGCTGAAGCGGCTTCCGTCAACGTTGCTCCCGCTTCCGAGAACGTGACCCCGATCGCTCCGGCTGCTCCGGCCGCTCAGGCTCCGGCTGCTGAAGCTCCCGCCGCTCAGGCTCCCGTTGCTCAGGGCCGTCACGCTGCTCCGGCCACCGCTGAGACCCAGGCCCGCGAGGCTGCTGCAGCTCAGCAGGCCGGCGTTGCCTACGAGGCTCCCGCCGCTCCGGTTGTGACGCCCGCGTCCAACAACAACGCTCCGGCTGCTGCTCAGGCCCCCGCCGCTCCGGCTCCGGCCGCTGAGGCCCCCAAGCCCGCTGCCCCGGCTGCTCCGGCCGCACCGGCTGAGAAGCCCGCCACCGTGGCTCCGCAGTCCTCGAACACTTCGGCCAGCGGCAAGGGCCAGGCCATCCTGAGCGCTGCTGAGGGTCAGATCGGTGTCACCCAGGACTGCACCATGCTGGTGACCAACTCGCTCAAGGCCGTTGGCATCAACCACCACGGTTGGCCCGCCAGCTACAAGTCCCTCGGCACCCAGGTTTCTGCCGCTGAGGCCCAGGCCGGCGACATCGCCTACTACGCAGACGCAGGCGCCGGTGTGCCCCACGTTGCCATCTACGCAGGCAACGGCCAGGCCATCCACGGTGGTTGGAACGGCAACCAGACCGTGAAGACCACCGCAAACCTGGGCTCCGGCCCCGAGTACATCCGCGTGGGCTGAGTCTAGACACTCACTTATCCGCGGTAGGCTCCCGTCCTTGACGGAAGCCACGCCTCGAGTCGGGACCGGTTGTGTACCCGGCCCCGATGAGAAAACAGCAAGAACACACGAACCCCGCCGACCACGGGGTTCGTGTGTTTTTGCGTTGTACACCTGTTTCGTGATTCGCCGCGCCCATGCGGCACTCAGCGGTTCGGCCTAAAATGAGGACCATGCCCACCGATTACTCACGTGCCGCGCGCACGCCCCTGGACCAGGAATTCACGTACCTCGCCATCGGCATGGTCGCCGGTGCGATCCCCGGGATCATCGTTGGGTTCATCGTGGCAGCGTTCGTCGGCCACGCGGCCATGTGGTTGTCCGTATTCGGTGGCGTGGGCATCGTGGTTGGTCTCGTCATCGCCACGTTGCTCTATCGACGACGCCGCTCCAAGACTTCTGCGACGACTACCGGGACCCCGGGCTCAATCCCGAGTGATCGCCTCCAGCGCTGAGATTTCCCCGCGCACGTTGTCTCGGGCCTGAACTTCCCACATCGCCATGCCTTGCTCCGTGTGGAAGAGGGTTGGTTTGGTCAGAAGCTGCGTGAGGATCTCGGCACGTGCCGGCGCGAACTCGTGGTCCGGCACATGGCGATATTCGTCGCGCACATCGCGGGCGTACTCCTGGTAAGTAGCGCTATCGGCGCCCAGGATCGAAAGATCCGCGTCCACGAGAATCTGCGCTTCTGAGTCGTGGGCATCGGGTTTGTGGTCCACGGTGACCAGAATCAATTCCGCGACACGTCCGCACCGCTTCCGGTCCCATCCGGCCATTCCCAAGCGGTTCCTGGCCAGGTCAGCCGATTGCTGCTCGTCCGTTCCTGCCTGACCCTGATGCACGGCGTCATGGAACCAGGCAGCGGCCATCAGCTCCGGGTGTTCACGTGAGTCCGTGAGAGTCTCGATGGACTCAAGCACTCGGAGTAGGTGACTGAGATCGTGGTAACTGCGGTGCGGTTCGCTCCACCGCTCCACGAGCTCGTCACTGAGCCATGGCATGCCGGGAAAAGTGCTGAGCCAGCGCTGGTGCAGCGTGGAGGCCAACCGTTTGGGGCGTCGTCGTGCGGGCACGCGCATGCCGCTGGCGACCAAGATCTTGACCAGCTCTTTGCCGTCCACGGGAATCGCGCCGGCACCCACGGCGTCCGCGTGGCGGTGAGCAGGGACGTCGTAGTGGTCCAGGTCGAAGGCGCGCGGTGAGATTCCCAAACTTGCCGCGAACGCGTGGAGTTCGGCAACCGACGTGTCCGAGACCAGGTGGGAGAAGACAGTTCCGTGTGCGGGCCACCGGGGAGGGTCGATAAACAAGGTCATGGTTCCATTGTGGGGCTTCCGACTCGCGGCGGGCGTTCACGCGGCATAAACTATGTTCTCGTTGCCCTCGTAGCTCAGGGGATAGAGCACGGCTCTCCTAAAGCCGGTGTCGTTGGTTCGAATCCAATCGAGGGCACGAAAAAGTCCCACCGGTACCGGTGGGACTTTTGCGTATCCGGACCTATTCTCGTGGCCGCTGGCCGGGAAGCTTTCCCTCGGCGAAGTCGTTGAGTTTGCGGCGCACGATCATAATGTTGACGATCAGGGCCACCACAATCAGCGCGGCGAGCAAGGCCCAGCGGGCGATCACGAGGCCCGAAGCCGAGGCGACCAGGGCGGCGTCGTCGGGAGAAGCCACGGCGCTCTCGAGGGCCCGGTTCCCGAGCACGAAGACCAGGGCGTAGGCGAGCGCGACCAGCCAGAACAGCCACTTCACGGCCCGTTTGGCGGTGTTCAAACCGAAGAACAAGAGCAATCCCAGCGCGAAGAGCAGCGGTGCGAACAGGCCGGTGGTCGCGTGGACTCCGGTGTAATCGCTGAGTCCCGTATCACCGAGTGCCTGCGAGAACTGCGCCATGTACGACTGGTCGAAGCCGCCGAACTGGAGCTCCGGAACGCCCATACCTCCGGCCGCTCGCTCACTGAACCCCGGCAGCACGAGTGCGTGGTAATACGCCCAGATGGCGATGCCGATGATGAGAGCCGCTCCCACCACGATCGCGGCGGAGGATGCCTTGGCCGGCTCGGCCTTGAGCGCGCCGTCCGGCATCTCGTACACGTGCTGACCCCTGCGGGGTGACCGCGCCGGGGAAGAACCTGCGCCACCGGCCTTTCCGGAGGAAGCGCCGTACTTCTTGGCTTTTTGCGAATTGGTCATACCCATGACGTTCATTATCCCCGCTGTACGGCCTCGATGGTGGCTCGCTGTAGTTCAGGGACAGGCCGCCCCCGTGGGAGTAGGCTTTGTGACTACGGGTACACACCGGAAAACCGCCGGTGACACTAGGTGCCCCGCGGGCACCGCGGAAGGATGGTGACGGTTGTGGAACTTTCCATTGGCCTGCCTGACGGGTTCCTCATGCGAGTCGATCAGGGTTCCGAACTCACGCTGTTCGAAACCGATCACAGCACTGTGCGGAGGCGCATTGACTGCTCGTGTCTGGACGGGGCCGAGATCGTGGACATCGTGTGGTCCCACAAGCTGTCCGCGGTCATTGTGGCTGTTCCTTCCCGGCATCAGCTCTTCCGATGGGATGCCTACACCGACACTCTCCAGGAGTACGCCGGAACCGGCGAGAAGGGCCGCCGTGACGGTCGCATCGCCCAGGCCAAGTTCGCCTCCACCGTGTCCATCACCGAATCGGGCGACGGCCGGCTGTGGTTTGTGGACAAGGACTCGTCCTCGTTGCGCTACATCGAGATCGACACCGACCGACCCGACGGTGGCCCGCACGTGGTCACCGTGATCGGACGGCATGGCGCGGGATACAAGGACGGTCCGGCGGACGAGGCACAGTTGAACCATCCGGAAGACCTCCAGGTGCTCTACGACGGTTCCATCGTGGTGGCGGACACGGGCAACCACGCCATCAGGCACTTGGATCTCACCGAGATGGAAGTTTTCACGACCTACGGTGGCCCCGATCAGGACCCCAACGAGTTCGACGACGAGGACTTCAAACTCGAAGCACCCATCCGGGTGACCGTGGCGGACTCTCAGCTGTGGGTCGACGACGCCAACGGTCGTCACATGCTCGAACCCAAGTACGTGTGAGTCATTCCCCTTCTGTAATGAGTGTCTGACGGCCTGGATACACTGGGCAGACCATGGATTACCTCGCAGACAACCCCTTGCTCTCGGCCGCTTCGGTACGTTCGTCCTCCGCGCCCGTAACTCCCTCGGACCAGGGCGCTTCCACGGAGCAACTGGTGGCTGGCCTGAACGATCCGCAACGCGCTGCGGTGGAGCACGCAGGGTCACCTCTGCTGATTGTCGCGGGGGCAGGTTCCGGTAAGACCCGCGTGCTGACGCACCGGATCGCCTATCTGCTGGCCTCGGGGCGCGCCAATCGCGGTGAGATCCTGGCCATCACGTTCACCAACAAGGCTGCCGCGGAGATGCGAGAGCGGATTGAGGACCTCGTGGGGGACTCCGCCCGGTCCATGTGGATCTCCACGTTCCACTCCTTGTGCGTGCGTATTCTGCGCCGCGAGGCCAAGACCCTGGGTCTCACCTCCAATTTCTCGATCTACGACGCCGCCGATTCGTTGCGTTTGATCACACAGGTCGCCAAACAGCACGAACTGGATCCCAAGCGCTTCGCCCCCAAGGCCATCCAGCACAAGATCTCGGCGCTCAAGAATGAGCTCGTGGACGATGAGACGTACCTGTCGCGTGCCAACAGCACGGACCCGTTCGAGATGGCCGTGGCAGAGGTGTACCGCGGATACATGCAGCGGCTGCGGGCTGCCAACGCGCTGGACTTCGATGATCTCATCGGGGAGACGGTGCACATGTTCCGTGCGTTCCCGCAGGTCCTGGACTACTACCGGCGCCGTTTCAAGCACATCCTGGTGGACGAGTACCAGGACACCAACCACGCCCAGTACGCGTTGGTGCGTGAATTGGTGGGTGGCACCTCGGAGAACTACCGCGACGAGACCGGCCTGCCGCCCGCCGAACTGACGGTCGTAGGTGACTCGGATCAGTCCATTTACGCGTTCCGCGGTGCGGATATCCGGAACATCACGGACTTCGAACGTGACTTCCCCTCCGCCCGAACCATCCTGCTGGAACAGAACTACCGTTCCACCCAGAACATCCTGTCCGCCGCCAACTCCGTCATCTCGCAGAACTCCGGTCGCCGGGAGAAGAAGCTCTGGACGGCCGAGGGTAGCGGTGCCCCCATCATCGGGTACGCCGCGGAGAACGAGCACGAAGAGGCCCGTTACATCTCCGAGGAGATCGACCGGCTGCAGGACGAACACGGGGTGCGCCCCGGCGACGTGGCGGTCTTCTACCGCACCAATGCTCAGTCGCGATCGCTGGAAGAGATCCTCATGCGCGTGGGCCTGCCGTACAAAGTGGTCGGTGGCACGCGCTTCTACGAGCGCAAGGAGATCAAGGACGTCATCTCCTATTTGCGCGCCATTGCGAACCCCGCGGACGACATCAACGTGCGGCGCGTGATCAACGAACCCAAGCGAGGCATTGGCGATCGCGCCCAGGGCTCCATCGCGGCACTCGCGGATCGGGAGAGCATCAGTTTCAGCCAGGCCATGCGCCGCTTGGACGAGGCGCCCGGATTGGCCAAGCGATCCGCCAACGCGGTGGAGAAATTCGTGCAGCTCATGGACGATCTGGAAGAACTGTCTCGCACGGCGTCGGTCACTACTGTGCTTGAAGCGGTGCTCGAACAGTCCGGATACCTGGAGGCCCTGCGCTCGTCCAACGATCCCCAGGACGAATCCCGGGTGGAGAACTTGGCGGAGCTCGTGGCCGTGGTCCGCGAATTCGAGAAGGACAACCCGGAGTCCGGGCTGGGGGAGTTCCTGGAGCACGTGGCTCTCGTGGCGGACGCGGACCAGATCCCGCAGCAGCCCGAGCCCGCGGATGGGACGGTCAGCGCGCAGCAGATCGCCAAAGAGGTGGAAGAGGCGCGCTCGCAGGGGGTCGTCACGCTCATGACCCTCCACACTGCCAAAGGGCTGGAATTCCCGGTCGTGTTCCTCACCGGCATGGAGCACGGGATCTTCCCGCACCAGCGCAGTTTCCTGGATCCCTCCAGCATGGAGGAAGAACGACGCCTGGCCTACGTGGGTATTACCCGCGCCCGGCAGCGTCTGTACCTCACGCGGGCCGAATCCCGTTCCATGTGGGGCCAATCGCAATTCAATCCGCCCAGCCCGTTCCTGGAGGAGATTCCGGAGGACCTGCTGGACTGGAAGCGAGAAGGCTCGGCGTCCTCCGGCATGGGCTGGGGATCACCCATCCACGCGGGCGGGGATCGCAGGGACACCATGCGGGGGTCGTCGTGGGCGGCCGGTGCAGGATCGGGAGCGTCCTTCTCGAGGCTTGGAGCGGCGTCGGCGGGGCGGGTGCAACCGCGCAAGGAAATTCCGGCGCTGGCCGTAGGCGACGCTGTGGAGCACACGGCCTTCGGTAGGGGGTCCGTGATCTCGCTCGAAGGAAGCGGCGACAAGACAGTGGCCAAGGTGCGTTTCGGCGCGGAGGAGAAACGGCTCCTGCTGCGCTACGCGCCCATCAGCAAGGTGTCCTGAACCGAGCCGGAAACAGCGACCTCAGATGAACAGGAACACCAGTGCGGTGAACACCGCCGTGGTGCGCAGCGACTCACCCGCTAGCACGTGAATGATTCCCAGCAGGAGCGTGCTGATGAGTATCGCGAGTGCCACGGCACCGCCCGCGGCCAGGAACATGACCGCTCCGAGCACCAACCCTGCAACTATGCCACCCCAGGGAATGTAACGGGTTGCCGGAAACGAAAACCGCAATCGGAGGGCTCGGTGGGCGTAGGACAGGAAACTCGCAATCAGGCACACCCTGCCCACGTGGTAGAACAGCCAGGCGACCATGGGCAACCACGCAACGGGCCCGTACATGCCGTAGAGCTCCCAATAAATGCGCACCGGGGTCATGCTCCAAGAATCCGCGATGAATACCGGCAACACGATGGCCGCAAGAACTGCGGCGATGAAGCACACCAACATCTTGGACCACGTCCGGTGGCTCAGGGGAGTGGCGAACTCCGAGAGCAGCGGATCCAGCCCGCGCCGCCGGGACCAAGCGACCAATAAGCGCGCAAGAACGAACCACGCGACACCCAAGCCCAGCCAGAAAAGAATCTGCAGGGCCAGCGGGTAGTACGTGGGAATGTCACCGGTAATCGTGAGGACCGAGCCATCGACCACCATCTCGAGCCCCAGGCCCACGAAGGACAGGGTGGCCAGAGCCGTCATGAACCCCCGGTCGGCTGGGCGGGCGTCCCATACATCGGCAAGTTCCACGCTACGCATGCCCACCAGTCAACCAGCCTCAGCGGCACAATCACCGAATTGGATCGGGTGAAGAGCTTTGCATCTACTGGAGTGTGACGCGAGTTATCCACTCAATGGACTAAAATCACACTGAGGGCAGTATTGCCGTGCAAATTTTGCGGCCTACCCGATCTATCAGGTCGTTCTGTTGAAGCTCAATGCTTGGGCAGACCGACACAACACCTCGACGCAAAGGACACTTATCCGTGGACCTGTTTGAGTACCAGGCACGCGACCTGTTCGAAAAGCACGGCGTTCCCGTGCTGGCCGGCATTGTCGCCACCACCCCCGAAGAAGCCAAAGCAGCAGCAGAGAAGATCGGCGGCGTGACCGTCGTCAAGGCACAGGTGAAGGTCGGCGGTCGTGGCAAGGCCGGCGGTGTGAAGGTCGCCAAGACTGCCGATGAGGCCTACCAGTACGCCAAGGACATCCTCGGCATGGACATCAAGGGTCACACCGTTCACCGCGTCATGATCGCTGAGGGTGCGGACATCGCGGAGGAGTACTACTTCTCTGTGCTGTTGGACCGCGCCAACCGCTCCTACCTGGCCATGTGCTCCGTCGAGGGCGGCATGGAGATCGAGCAGCTCGCCGTGGAGCGCCCCGAGGCCCTGGCCAAGGTGGACGTGAACCCAGCGGAGGGCATCACCGAGGCCAAGGCCCGCGAGATCGTGGAGCAGGCCAAGTTCGACGCCGAGACCGCGGAGAAGGTCGTCCCCGTTCTCGTGAAGCTGGGCGAGGTCTACAACAAGGAAGACGCCACCCTGGTGGAGGTCAACCCGCTGGTCAAGACCGGCAACGGTGACATCCTGGCCCTGGACGGCAAGGTCTCCCTGGACGACAACGCCGAGTTCCGCCACGAGGATCACGCAGCTCTGGCTGACAAGTCCTCCGCCGATCCCCTCGAGGAGAAGGCCAAGGAGAACGACCTCAACTACGTCAAGCTCGACGGCGAAGTGGGCATCATCGGCAACGGTGCCGGTCTCGTGATGTCCACCCTGGACGTCGTGGCTTACGCCGGCGAGAAGCACGGTAACGTGAAGCCCGCCAACTTCCTCGACATCGGCGGTGGCGCTTCCGCAGAGGTCATGGCTGCGGGCCTGGATGTCATTCTCAACGACCCCCAGGTCAAGTCCGTGTTCGTCAACGTGTTCGGCGGCATCACCGCGTGTGACGCAGTGGCCAACGGCATCGTGAAGGCCCTGGAAATCCTCGGTGACTCCGCAACCAAGCCCATCGTGGTTCGTCTGGACGGTAACAATGTCGAAGAGGGTCGCCAGATCCTCGCCGACGCCAACCACCCGTTGGTCACCTCCGCGGAAACCATGGACTCCGGCGCCGACAAGGCCGCCGAGCTGGCCAACTCCGCCAAGTAATCGCCCACGCGTAGATCTATCAGGAAGAAGACATGTCGATCTTTTTGAACAAAGACTCCAAGGTCATCGTTCAGGGCATCACCGGCGGCGAAGGCACCAAGCACACCGCCCGTATGCTCGCTGCCGGCACGCAGGTGCTCGGCGGTGTGAACGCCCGCAAGGCCGGCACCACGGTGCAGCACAAGGACAAGGACGGCCAGGACGTAGAACTGCCCGTTTTCGGTTCCGTGTCCGAAGCAGTGTCCGAGACTGGTGCGAACGCGTCCATCGTGTTCGTGCCCCCGGCCTTCTGCAAGGACGCCGTGATCGAGGCCATTGACGCCGAAGTCCCCCTCATCGTCGTGATCACCGAGGGCATCCCCGTTCAGGACTCCGCCGAGTTCTGGGCGCACGCCAAGGCGAACACCGGCGCGGACGGCAAGCCCAAGTCCCGCATCATCGGCCCCAACTGCCCCGGCATCATCTCCCCCGAGGAGTCCCTGCTGGGCATCACCCCGGCCAACATCACCGGTAAGGGCAAGCTGGGCCTGGTCTCCAAGTCCGGCACCCTGACCTACCAGATGATGTACGAGCTGCGCGATCTGGGCTTCACCACCGCCATCGGTATCGGCGGTGACCCGGTCATCGGCACCACGCACATCGATGCTCTGGAAGCCTTCGAGGCTGACCCGGAGACCGAGGCCATCGTGATGATCGGTGAGATCGGTGGTGACGCTGAAGAGCGCGCCGCTGACTTCATCAAGGCCAACGTGACCAAGCCGGTCGTCGGCTACGTGGCAGGCTTCACGGCTCCCGAGGGCAAGACCATGGGCCACGCAGGCGCCATCGTCTCCGGCTCCTCCGGAACCGCTCAGGCCAAGAAGGAAGCACTCGAGGCTGCTGGCGTGAAGGTGGGCAAGACCCCCTCCGAGACCGCCCAGCTCATGCGCGAGATCTTCGAAGGCAAGTAAGCCGCGCGCGGCCGGTTGAAACGGCCCGCACGAACGCCGACGCCGCTCGCCCACCTTGGTGGGGGAGCGGCGTCGGTTTTCGTATGACGTCTTGTGATGAGGCAGTCAGGCAAGCACGATGGTTCGGTTGCCGGAGATCGCCACGCGGCCTTCTGCGTGCCATTTGACGGCTCGCGACAGGGCCTGTGTCTCGGCCTCGGAGCCGACTGCGACCAGATCACTGGGCGTGTGCGCGTGATCCACGGGGATCACTCGCTGGGCGATGATGGGTCCCTCATCGAGATCAGAGGTCACGTAGTGGGCGGTGGCGCCCACCATTTTGACGCCTCGCGCATAAGCCTGGTGATAGGGCTTGGCACCCTTGAACGAGGGCAGGAATGAGTGGTGGATGTTGATGCACTTGCCGGACAGCGCGCGGGTGAGCTCGTCCGAGAGGATCTGCATGTAACGGGCAAGCACCACCAGCTCGGTGTCGTAGTGCTCCACCAGTTCCAGCAGCTCCGCTTCCGCCTTGGGCTTGGATTCCTTGGTCACCGGGATGTGGTGGAACGGGATGCCGTAGAAGTCCACGAGCGGTTGGAGGTCCGTGTGGTTGGAGACCACGGCCACGATCTCGATGGGCAACGAATTGACCCGCTGTCGATGCAGCAGATCCGTCAGGCAGTGGGAGATCTTGGAGACCATGATCAGCACTCGGGTTTTCTTGCGGGCGTTGACCAGGCGGAAGCGCATGCGGTGTTGATCGGCGACCGGTTGGAAGCCTTCGATGAGCGACTCCGTGGTGACTGTTCCCGGATCGCTCATGGTGTGGCAGCGAATGAAGAATTCGCTGTTGTGGCGATCGGAGAAGTGCTTCACATCGAAGATGTCGCACCCCTGATTGGTCAGGTTCGAGGCCACAGCACTGACCAGACCGTAAGCCTCTGGGCAGTGGACGGTGAGGATGTGCTCATCGGGAGTGGACAGCGGGGCGAACATCGGTGGGGATCTCCTAGGACAGCAAGGGAAACGGCACGTGTCAGGGCCGTAGACGATCCTAGCCGGGAGTTCAGGTCACGAGCCATGCGGGGCAACCTGATGAGATCGACATCTCGCGTGATACGCGGTGGGAACCCAGCAAACGGCGGGAAGCGTTTACAACCGGTGGCCCCCGGAGCGGACGGTAGGAGCCCGTCCGGCGCGGGGAGAGGTGCGCCTCTGTTAGAGAACCAGCGGCCACCGGCAGGCGTAAACGCCTCAACGGGATGAAGCCGTGGGCTGAGCGGCTATCGACGCAGGGCATCGACCACAAAGCACCCCCCAGTGCAAGTGTGGTGATTTATCCCGTGCGAAGTCTCCCGTTGTGGTGGTTTCGAGAACCACAGCTCAAAGAATATCCGAAATATGCGGTGCCCAGTAACCTGCCGATCGACCTGTGGAGTCTTCGTGTCCTCTACGCCCCACCGATGAATACGTTGGAATGAAGGTGTTACCAAGTCGTAACCATCGGCGGGCTAGGCAGAATGCCTGTGATTGTCTGCCCGTGAGGGAGTTGTTCCAGATCAGAGCATGCTTATGCATATTACGTGAACGCAATTTGTGGGCCGAAGTGGGGACAGGTCATGTATGTCGTTTATTGGCGCCTGGGCGTTCGGAACCTTCTGTTTCGTAAACAGTCTGGGCAGGCCCAATTTTGACCAAATGTCATTATGCAACAGTGGTATTAAAAGCCAGGCCCAGGAGATAGGTCGCCAGGGCCGCCCCGTATCCGATGGCCAGTTGCCGCAGTCCGCGCTTGAGCGGGGATGCCCCGGAGAGTAGCCCCACACAACCGCCGGTGAACAACAGGGCGAGGCCCACAAGGAACATACCCACGAGCAATGCGGTGCCGCCACCGAGCCCGAAGAAATACGGAAGGATGGGGATGATCGCCCCGGAAGCGAAGAAGCAGAAGCTCGATGCCGCTGCTCCCAAGTCCGTACCGAGGGCCTGATTGTCGTCCGATACTTGCGCATCCACATCGGTTTCTCCCGCGGGGTCGCGGTTGAGAGCGGCCCGGGCCTTGGCGTCCTGGAAGGACAGGGACGGGTCGCAATCGCAATCGAAGTGGCCCAGCCGTTCCGCAGCGCGGTGCTCAGCGGCTTCTTCCGACATGCCGCGGGCCTTGTAGATAAGGGTCAACTCATTGGCGTTGAGATCGAGTTCAGGAGCTACTTCCAGAGTGACTTGGGTGGGACGTGAGGCATCCAGGAGCTCGCGCTGTGAGCGGACCGACACGAACTCACCGGCGCCCATGGACAGGGCACCGGCCAACAGTCCGGCGATGCCGGACACCATGACGATCGAGGATGAGACACCGGTGGCGCCGATACCCATGATGAGCGCCAGGTTGGACACCAGGCCGTCGTTCGCTCCGAACACGGCCGCGCGGAAATTACCGGACAGCCTGGTGCGTCCGTCGGTTGCGAGGGCGCGAATGATCTCCTCGTGGATGGCCTCGTCTGCGGCCATCGCCTCAGAGGCGTCCGGATCCTCACGGTAGGGGGAGCGGGATTCGGCTCGTTGCAGCAGGGCCAGAACGAAGACCGTGCCGAAGTGCCTGGCGAGGAACATGAGCGCCCTGGAACGCAGCGAAGGTCTCACGGACTTGCCGGCGTGCGGGCCCAGGAGGCGGCGCCAGTGCTCCGCATGTCGGCCTTCAGCCACGGCGACCTGGTGCAGAATCTCACCCTGCCGGGCGGGTGCCCGATCCGCGAGGTGTTGGTAGATCGCCGCTTCCGCCAATTCGTCGGCCAGGTAGCGGCGCCAACGGCGGATCTGCGCGGATGTGGGTTCGGTGAACGAGGCGTGGTCGGAATGGGGTGATTCTGAAAATCCCATGGGGCAAGATCTTACGCCGCTGCTCGCTTTCGGGGTTTCGGGAATCCGAAAAGCGAGCGAACCGCGAGCGAAGATCGCGTCGCGGTTCGTTCGACCGGCTCACTCTTGCCGTGCGGGCGTCTCGGTCAGCGCGGACGACGCCGCAGGATCGCGAACGCTATGACTCCCACCAGGATTCCCCAGAAGGCGGACACGATGCCGAACGGTTGGATGCCCGACACGGTGACAACGAGTGTGATCAGTGCGGCTTCAATCACGGCGGGCTGGTGGTCACCCTGGTGCATGGAGTCGTACATGGAGCCCTGCAGCGCCCCGAGCAGTGCCACGCCGGCCAGCGCCGAGATGAGCCCGGGAGGGATCGCGGAGAACAGGGTGACGATCGTCGATGCGAAGGCCCCGAACAGGATGTAGAAGGCGCCGCACGCGATTCCGGCAACGTAGCGGCGTCGGTGCTCGGGGTGGGCCTCGGGGCTCGTGGCGATACCCGCCGTCACCGCGGCGAGATTCAACGCGTGCGATCCGAACGGTGCGAAGAGAATGGAGGCAATACCGCTGGCACCGAGCAGGGCGCGGTCATTGGGTGGGAAATCAGCGGTCTTCATCATGGCCAGGCCGGGCGCGTTCTGGCCGGCGGCCGTGACGATCAGCAAGGGAATGGAAATTCCGGCGATCGCGGCCCACGAGAACGTTGGCATGGTGAACTCCGGCACCGTCAGGCCGAAATCAGGGGAGACGGAGTTGATGGCCCCGGTCAGCCAGGCTGCCACCACGCCCAGGCCCATGGCCACGAACACCGCGTAGCGGGGGATGAAGCGCTTGCCCAGAAGATAGCCGATGACCAGCGCACCGGCGGGCGCGGGATTCTCCACGACGGATGGGGCCACCTGGATTGAGAACGGCAGGAGCACGCCCGCGAGCACCGCAGCGGTGATGGGCTTGGGGATGGCATCGAGGATCTTGCCGAACCACCCCGTGACGCCCAGTATCAAGCCCAGCACGGCGGTCACGATATAGGCGCCGATAGCGTCCGAGAACGAGAAGTTGCCCAGTGAGGTGATCAGCAGTGCGGCACCGGGGATCGACCACGCAACCATGACCGGTTGTCGGAACCACCAGCTGCACAGCACGCAGGTGATTCCTGACCCCACGGAGATGGCCCACACCCACGACGCCGTTTGTTCGGTGTTCAGCTCCGCTGCACGGGCAGCTTCGAGCACCACGAGGAGCGGTCCCGCGTAGGAGACGACCACGGCCACGAATCCCGAAAGGGTTGCGGACAGGGACCAGTCCTTCCCGAGTGAATACTTCGGCGGGTCTTGTGCTGGCCGGGTTGCGGTGCTCATGGTTCTCCCGATGAATGGATGCGGTGCTGGGCTCAGCTCACCATATGGGGAAAATCACACCGAGGGAAATATGAATAGAGCGTTACTTTATCCGAATTAAATATCAGTGTTGGTTGCAGACTACTCAGGGTCGATCACGGTCAGCGTGCCGGTGCGGCCCTCCGGAACCGGGAAGCTGCCTGTGCCCCAGTGGAACGCGTAGGGGTCCTCGCATGAACGGCCGTGCCGAAGGGCCGCGAGAACCCGGTGCGATGCTTCAGCGGGGTCGTGCGGTCCCGAGGTCCACGGCTGGTCCGTGGCCACGGGATGGTTCCACTGGGCGTCCTCGAAGAATTCCGTACGGTGCGGCCAGGCCTCGGGAGGCAACTGGTGGGCCGAGCTGACTGCGCATTCAGCACCGCCGGGGCCGGTGCGCACCCATGCGGCGGGTGTGTCCGAATCTGCAGGAGCGCCGTCGTATTCAAGGACCAAGAAATCGTTCCACAGGAGTTCTTCAATGGCGTTGGCGAACAAGGCCTCGAGCTTTTCCCACTCGGCCGTCGATTGGCACGTCCTGGTGACATCGACCACTCCGATGCCGGCTCGTTCGAGTCTGTGACGGCCCCCGGGGACTGGCGTCTCCGGGTTGACGGTGGGGGACATGAATTTCACTCCATACGCGATAAAACGGCGGCTGATCAGAGGGAACAGTCGGTGAGGGCTGTTCGCAGCAAGGTGTGCCGCTGATGTTTACGGTAACTATCCATGGGAGCTCGGTCGATACCCCGCGTGATTGTGACTCCGCGGAGAGTACGCGGGTCAAGGTGACAGTAGTGAGCGAATGTCATTGGCGGTGATGGCCGAGGAGAACGCGCGGTCGTCATCGAGCACTGCGGAGAACAGATCCGCCTTCCGTTGCTTGAGTTCCATGACCTTCTCTTCAATGGTGTTCTCCGCGACCATCCGGTACACCATGACCTTCTTGGACTGACCGATGCGGTGGGTGCGGTCCACGGCCTGGTTCTCCGTGGCGGGATTCCACCAGGGATCCAAGAGGTAGCAATAGTCCGCCTCGGTCAGGTTGATACCGAAACCACCGGCCTTGAGGCTCACCAGGAACACGGGTGCTCGGCCGCTACGGAACTTGTCCAGGGCACCGGCTCGATCCCGGGTGGAACCGTCCAAGTAGCTGTACGGGATCTTGGCCTCGTCCAGGCGAGCGGCGACCAGCTTGAGGAAGCTCGTGAACTGGCTGAACACCAGCGGGCGGTGGCCCTCGGCAACGATCTGGGGCAATTGTTCGAACAGCGCATCCAGTTTGGAGGAGGACGCCGTGGACTCAGGGTCCACGAGCGCAGGATCCAGGGCCAGCATGCGCAGTGTGGTGAGCGACTGGAAAATGGTGAACCGGTTGCGATCGAAATTCTGCAGGAGACCCAGGATCTTGGCCCGTTCACGCTGTAGCCGCCGGTCGTAGGCGGTGCGGTGAGCCTGGTTCAGGCCCACGTGTTGGGTGTGTTCGAGCTTGGGGGGAAGCTGCAGGTCGACGTCGTCCTTGGTGCGGCGAAGCATGAAGGGGCGGATGCGCGAGCGCAGCCTCGCTAGCACATCGGGGTCCTGAGCGCGCTCAATGGGCGTCTGATAGTGCTCCGTGAACTTCTTCTTGGACGGGAAGAGTCCCGGGGCCGTCAGAGAGAACAGCGACCACAACTCGGAGAGGTTGTTCTCCATGGGGGTGCCGGTAATGGCCAATTTGAACCGGGCCGAGAGGTCCTTCACCGCGCGATATGCCTTGGTGCGCGGATTCTTGACGAACTGGGCCTCGTCCATGATCACGCCGGCCCACGGGAGTGACTGGTAGAGATCCGCTTCCAGCCGCAGCAGCGTGTAGGACGTGAGCACCACGTGCGCCCCGCTGGCGGTGTCGGGCAGATGCTGTCGAGTGGAGTTCATGGTCTCGATGGTCAACGACGGCGCGAACCGCTTGAGCTCCGCCGTCCAGTTGGCGACCACGGAGGTAGGCGCCACCACCAGGAAGGGCGGGAGCTCGGGGTCCAATTCGCGGGCACGCAGGATCGCGGCAATCGTCTGGACGGTCTTACCCAGGCCCATGTCATCCGCCAGGATGCCGCCCAACGAGTGATCCCACAGGAAACTCAGCCACCGGTAGCCCTCGTACTGGTAGGGGCGGAGATTGGCCTGGAGGGGTTCTGGCTCCGGAGGGGCGGGGATCTCCTCCAGCTTGGCCAGTGCTCTCACACCGTTGCGCCATTGTTCGGCCTGATGGGTGTCGGTGGCGATGTCCTCGAACTGTTCCCACAATCCGGCCTGATACCGATTGAGGGACAACGGCGCGTTCTTGTCCTCCTGGAGTGAGCGGGCCTCGGCAATCAACTGTTTGAGCCGCACGAACTCGGGCCGGTCCAGCGGGAAGTAGGAGCCGTCCGGCATGAGCATGACGTCCTGGCCCACGTCCAGGGCCTGGAAGATGTCCGCGAACGGCACGTAGTGCTCGCCCACCTTGATGGTCACGCCCAACCCGAACCAGTCCCGGTGCTCCGTGGGAGCTGTGGAGACCGTGATCTCGGGGGCGCCGGTGACCTCCTGGTACGCGGGCAGCCCTCCGCTTTCTTCGATGCGAAGATCAGGAACCTTGCGCAACAGGGGGAGCCACACGCGGATGAACCGCAGTGCATCCGATGCGGCATAGGAACTGCGTTTGAAATCCAGCTCCGGGATCCTGCGGTGCACGGCTTGCACCACGGAGGACTCCCATCGTGATTCCCGGTTAACGGGTTCGTCTGCGAGCGGATTGAGCGGACGGAAGGGCAACCGGATGCGCTCGCGGCCCTTCTGGTATTCCCATTCCCACTCCACGCGTTCCGTGAGGTCGTCGTGGTGGACGGTCAACACCATTTCTGGATCGGCGACCTGCGGCAGTTCCAGGGAGCCGTCCGAGGCGGTGACGTCCATGCTCTGGTGCAAGCGCGGGAAGTACCGCTCGAAGAACTCGTCCACGCCGTCCCGGGGGATGGTCAGTTCCTCGGCGCGGTCCAGGAATGAACGCTGCTGTTGATTCAACCGCGTGGCCAGCGGAACCAGGTGCAATGGGAACTGGTTGAGGTCGTCCGCCAACTCGAGTTCGCGGGGCTCGGCTTCCGGGAAGAACAAGCCGTGTCCCGGTTGTCCGATGATCCGGGTCCAGTGGAGGGGGACTTCGCTCTCGCCCATGACCAACTGCGGGAAGAGCTTGAGTGCTCCGTTCTCGTCCGAGCTGACGCGCACCTCGAAACGCCCGGCCGGGCCCACCCGCACTGGTTGCCCGGTGCCCTGCGAAACCAGGGGGATCCCGAGCGACTCCGCCCGGTTCAAAATCGGCCACAGCAGGGGAGAGGTGTAGCGCTCCATGTGCAGTTGATGGCGGTCCACGGCGTAGGAACCGCGGTGGGATTCGGAGAGTGCTCGCAGCTCCTCGAACCAGTCCAACTGGTCCTCACTGAGCCGACCCGACCTGGTGTGATTGGCCAGGTTGCCCCAGTCGATACCTGTGTGGATCCACTTGGAGCGTTGCCCGCGCAGAACGGGGCGGGCGGTCAGGGTGACCGGCACAGCGTTCTGGTCCTGCTGCCACGCCCGGGGGCCGCGATGTTGGACACGGGACAGGTTCAGTTCCAGCGCGACCGAGGGGCCGTCCTCCGGATCCGACACCACACGATCATCGCCGGATCCCGGGACAATGCGGGACAATTCGCTACGCCAGTCGGTTGTGAGCCCAGTGGGCCGAGCGCTCGCGAAATGTACGTCACCATCCATGCCAATTACCGTACCGCCCTCCGACGACACGCAAAGTCCACGTGTGGCGATGGTGACTGTCACACGCGCGTCCCGCGGCGGTGCGGGAAACCTATAATCAAGACGAACCTGATTTATTTTCACGGCGCCGTAGGGCGCAGACGGAGGATTTGTGGCAGACGCCGCCGGGCTCCACACGGGAGACCACGCCATTGCATCGGGACCCCAAGAAGTTGAGTATCTACGCTGGAACGACGCTGTGGCCAGGGCTTTCTACGGCACACAGGCATCCGGTGAACTGGTCCACCTGGACCTTGACGACAAAACCCTCGAGAAGATCGGCGCGGAATTCGGCCTGGACGGGCCCTCCGCACTGCGGGCCATGGCAGACTCCGTCACGCCCCTGTTGGTGGCAGACGGGTCGCGTCGTTCCATGTTTGACGCGTTCAACAAGCTGACGGAAGCCTGGTACCGCGCCTCCAGGCGTCAACTCAATGATCTCAACCGGATCGGCCCGCCACCCGTGGTGGCGTTGTTGGCTTTGTTCTCGCTGGCCGGGCGGCACATGTCCGCGCTGGCTGCACGCACGGGAAACAAATCGGTGTCCGCGTTCTACTTGCCGCTGGCCGTGCTGCTCCAGGCCGGCCAGGACAACGCCAAGGCTCTGGAAACGGCGGTGCGCAAGGACTCCGAGATGTACTGGGACGCCCTGCGCTATTGGCTGGAACTGTTCGACGGCCAGGTTGGCCTGCCGTCCGCTTACGCCGTGAACCACCGCCCGGTGGGGTTGGCGCTGTCCCAGACGATGTTCGGTGAGGCCGAGCTGCGTCAGCTGCACCGCATGTTCGAGGATCTGGAGCTGACCACGGCCCAGGGCATGAGCGCGCAGGAACTGGGCATTTACGTGGATTTCTGGCTCGACATCGCGGACACGGACGTGTCCAAGGGCATGCGCCGGATCTGGTCCAACCCGCTCACGCGCGATGCGGGCTTGCAGGTCGCACTGGCCCAGTTGGGTGCGTGGGAATCTTCCCGCGACGACGACGCCACGATCGCGATTGCCACGGAGCGACGGGCATCACGCCACTTGGGTCCCCGTAGCGTCAGCCTGTCGATGACCGACGGCACGGACTATGTGGGCAATCCGATCTACGAACTCGGATTCGTGGTGCCCAAGCGCATGATCTCCGGCCGTGAGGTGGAGCTCGCCACCGAAGCCGGCCCGCGCACCATGTTCTTGTCGTACATCGGTGACGCCTACCTGGGTATTTCCGCGTACAACTCGCGCATGTCCAGCGAGACACTGCTGTCTGGTGAGCTCAAGTTGACCAACGGGGACACCTCGATCACCCGCAACCCGCGGCCGGTCGTGGTGTTCGCCAAGGACGCCTATTCGGACACGTTCATCTCGGTGGATCACATCCCGGCCGCCTGGCCCAGTCGCATCATGGTGCAGAACAAGCCTGAATGGGTCGAGCAGATCCGGGCGATCCTCGATGACTCGGCCTCCCCGGACTACCGAGTGGTGGGTCCCGGTGAAAACGGCCTACCCGAGGACTGGGTGTTGTTCGACGATGTCCAGGTGCTGCGTGCCGGTGACCCCATGCTCACGGTCAACGACAACTTCTCGGGACTCGTACCCCGTCTGGTGCCGGCCGTGACGCTGTCCGGCGGTCTGCGGATTCCCGGCGACGTGGACCGGTTCTCGGCCCTGCGCCCGCCGCAGATCACCGTGACCTCGGACTCCGACGACCCGCTGTCATTGGAGTGTGAATGGCGGAATCCGCACTCGTTCAAGCTGATGTCCACCAAACTCTCCGCGCCCAGGGTGCCACCGTTCCAGGTGAGCCTGGAAGGCTCGGACCTGATGCGGGACAACAAGACGCTCAAACCCAACGACTACACGCTGGTCCTCAAGGCTGGGCGCACCGTGAAGCAGCGCCTGGAATTCCGCGTGCGGGACAGCTCTTTCTACATCACCCAACGCTCGCTGGGCTACGAGGGCGAAATGGTTCACGTGGCGCAGGAGCCTCTGTGGCCGGTCGCGTCCACCACGCTGGACGAGTTGCCCGACGAGTACGTGCAGGGTTCTTTCGACAACATGGATTCGGTGGACATGGCCCCCGAATCCTTGGACGTCGAGGTTCCCGAGGTGGCGGGCTGGCATTCGGCCGAAGGGCTCATGTACCCCGAGCGCAGTAACGAACTGCCCGCACCCGAGGGTGCATCCTGCCTGGTCACCGGCAAACACAAGGTGATCCTGCCACCCATGGACCCCAAGGCGAAGGCACCGTGGATCTTCGGCCGTTGCCGCCACTGCGGGTTGACCAAGCGTTACCCGGGGCGACTCACCAAGCTCTCCGCGGTCGGTCAGACCGGAACCGTGGAATCTTTGCAGTTCATCGGCCCCGACTACAGCGACTACCCGGACTCGTGGGCGCCGCTGAAGGACGCGCTCACGTTCCTAGGCGGTGGCAAGCGCGGCAGCCTGTCGATCGTCGCCCGTCAGTCCGAGGACTCGGAGCGATTCGAAGAGTGGTTCGTGGGCCACTTGCAGGCGTTGGGATTCCTCGAAGTCATCCGCGACGGTAACTGGACCGTGCGCCGCTGGCAGGTCTGCTCCCCGGCGCTGACCCAGCTGGTGGACGGCTCCGTGCTGCTCACCGGCGGTTGGCGTGCGGAGCAGGAGGAGACCGTGACGGCGGCCGCTGAGGCGCTCGGCGCGGACGTCGTAGTGCTTTCCCCGGAGGATCACGCGACCACGCTGCTGCAGGATGTCGACCTCGATGCGCTGCGGGACGAACTCCCGGAGGGCCTGTGCGACGTGGTCTACGAGGCCGGGCCCATCATGCTCGATACCCTGCCGCCGCTGTCCTCCGTAGTGGATTCCCTCCCGTTGATCGAGATGCAGTACAACGGCGTGGCCGAGCACTTCGTGCCGAGGGACGCCACCTGGGAGGCCACGGAGAACCGCAATCAGGCCGGTTTGTTCCGCATCAATCACCATCACCGCACGCGCTATGCGTACCGCACCGAGGCCGACGTCGCCTCTGGCCACGCTCGTCCGGTCTCGTCCGCCTTGGGCAAGCACCTGGCGGCTCGGGACTGCGGTACCCCGCTCGTCAGTTACGACTCCGAGTTGCAGTTGCTGTCGGTGCCGATCGGTGCCGAACTTCCCGGGCTCTACGCCCGTGCCGCCGTACTGTGCTCGGGCCTGCTGCCCACCAAGGTGGATGAGGACTTCTCGCTGAACTACGGGGACATCTCCGACGAGTTCGCGAGCGCCCTGGTGGCCAAGCTGCTCGCCTGATCGGGCACCCGCTCGTGATCAGTGAAAGCGCCGCTCTGCACCGCAGTGCGGCGCTTTCACGTGTGGCTTGGCCTACAGTGGAGACAGCTGTTACCGACTACTGATTAGTAACTAGACGTCTCTAACCCCGGGTCGTCCAGCGTCCGGCCCGAAACTGCGAACGTAACCATGAGTGATTCCTCGACTTTGCCCAGCCCCGATTCCGAATCATCAGCCTCGGCCCGAGCCACCCCGCCTCGCGAAGCATCGCCCCCGAAAAACGACAAGATTCCCGTCAACTGGCGTGTCCTGATCGCGTCGGGCGTTCTGATCATTGCTTTCTCGGCCTGGGCCATGATCGCCCCCGAGCAGGCCGACACCGTGATCGGCGGAGTCGTGGCCTGGGTGGCAACCCATCTCGGGTGGTTCTACATCCTTACCGCCACCCTGGTCATCGTGTTCGTGGTGATCGTGGCCGTCAGCAAACAGGGCAACATCAAAATGGGCCCTGACCACGCGAAACCGCAGTTCAACATGTTCACGTGGACGGCCATGTTGTTTGCCGCGGGTATCGGTGTGGACCTCATGTTCTTCTCCGTGTCCGAACCGGTCAGCCAGTACTACGCCCCGCCGGTCGGCGACGGTCAGAACTTGGAGGCTGCCCGTCAGGCTGTCGTGTGGACCCTGTTCCACTACGGCATCACAGGGTGGGCCATGTACGCGTTGATGGGCATGGCCTTCGGGTACTTCGCCTACCGGTTCGGGATGCCGCTGAGTATTCGTTCCGCCCTGTACCCGCTGATCGGTAAGCGCATCCACGGCCTCGCCGGTGACGCCGTGGACACCGCAGCCCTTCTGGGAACCATTTTCGGCGTGGCTACGTCTCTGGGTATCGGTGTGGTGCAGTTGAACTTCGGTCTGCAATACCTGTTCGGCGTCCCCGAGAACCTGGCCGTGCAGTCCGCCCTGATCGCCCTGGGTGTGCTGATGGCGGTTGCCTCGTGTGTCTCCGGTGTGGACAAGGGCATCCGCCGGTTGTCCGAACTGAACATCATTCTGGCCATCGGACTCATGCTCTACGTGCTGGTCACGGGCCGCACCGCGTTCCTGCTGGACGCCATCGTCATGAACATCGGTGACTTCCTGGCACGGTTCCCGGACATGACACTGAACACCTTCGCCTTCGAAGCGCCCCAGGAATGGATGAGCGGCTGGACCCTGTTCTTCTGGGCCTGGTGGATCGCGTGGGCGCCGTTCGTCGGTTTGTTCCTGGCGCGCATTTCCCGCGGCCGCACGCTGCGTCAGTTCGTGGTGGGCACCATGACGGTGCCGTTCGCGTTCATCCTGTTGTGGATTTCCATCTTCGGTAACTCCGCACTGGATCTCGTAGTCGGCGGCGACAACGTCTTTGGCCAAGTAGCCATGAGTACTCCCGAGCGCGCGTTCTACTCGCTGCTGGCCGAGTACCCCGGTGCGACCATTGCCGCGTCCATTGCGACCTTCACCGGTCTGCTGTTCTATGTGACCTCCGCGGACTCCGGTGCGCTGGTCATGAGTAACTTCACGTCCAGGATCGATGACCCAAACCAGGACGGGCCCAAGTGGTTGCGCGTGTTCTGGGCCGTGGGTACCGGCGTGTTGACCCTCGCCATGCTCTTGGTGGGCGGAGTGACCACGCTGCAGAATGCCACGTTGATCATGGGGCTACCCTTCTCCGTGGTCATGTACTTGATCATGGTCGGTTTGTGGCGAGCGCTCCGCGTGGAAGCGAGCACAGCGGCGTCGAACGCCACCGCGAGCCGCTCGGTGGTTGCCGGTCGAACCGGCCGGGAGACGCACTGGCGCTCGCGACTGACCAGGCTGGGTAATTACCCGGGCGCACGTACCGCACAACGCTACGTTCACGACGTCGCCGCGCCCGCCCTCAATACGCTGGCCGTGGAGCTGCGTGAATCGGGTGTGGACGTCACGGTCGAATGCACGTCCATCCCGGACAACCAGTCGGTGGATCAGGTGTGCATGCACGTGAACCTGGCCCCGGAGCGTGACTTCACGTACCAGGTATATCCCGTGGCATTCCCCACACCCGGCTTCGGTGGGTTCCGCACCAACCCGGATTCGGATCTGTACTACCGGCTGGAGGTCTTCACGGCCACCGGTTCCATGGGCTATGACGTGCTGGGATACACGCAGGAACAACTGATCAACGACGCCCTGGACGGATATGAACGTCACCTTGAATTCATCCGGATCAACCATGAACACCCCGGAAGCACCCAGATTGGTCTGACCACGTCTGAGACGATTACATGGAGCGAAGACTTCTCTGAACCCAAGGAGGAAACACGATGAGCAACACCCTGTACATCGACGGCCAGTGGGTCCCCGCACTTGAGGGCGGTACCAGGACCATCACGTGCCCCGCGGACGGGACCGAGGTAGCCGTGGTTGCGGAGGCCACGAGCAAGGACACCGAACGGGCGATCGCTGCGGCGCGAGCAGCCGCGGACGACGAACGCTGGGCCCGAGTGCCGGCTCCGGAACGTGGCCAGTTCCTGCTTCGCGTGGCGGCAACCCTGCGAGAACGCTCCGAAGAGTTCGCCCTGGCCGAGTCCAAGGACACCGGTAAGCGCATTGACGAGTCGCGCCAGGACATGTCCGACATCGCGGACTGCTTCGAGTACTTCGGCAAGATCGCCGCGGTGGATGCCGGTCGCATCGTTGATGCCGGTGATCCCGACGTGGTCAGCCGAATCGTGCACGAACCCGTGGGCGTATGTGGCATGATCACCCCGTGGAACTACCCGCTACTGCAGGCCGCGTGGAAGATTGCACCGGCCTTGGCCGCGGGGAATACGTTCGTGCTCAAGCCGGCAGAACTCACCCCGCACACCTCGATCCTCATGCTGCAGGTGCTCGAGGACCTCGGACTCCCTGCTGGCGTTGGCAACCTGGTGCTCGGCGCGGGCGCCCAGGCGGGTGCGCCGCTGTCCAGTGACCCGCGCGTGGACCTGGTGTCCTTCACCGGTGGCCTGGTGACCGGCCGTGTCATCGCTGCCGAGGCGGCGTCGACGGTCAAGAAAGTGGCCCTCGAGCTGGGTGGCAAGAACCCCAATGTAATCTTTGCGGACGCCGATTACGACGCCGCGCTGGACAACGCCCTCAACGCGGCGTTCATCCACTCCGGGCAGGTCTGTTCCGCCGGCGCACGCCTGGTGATCGAGGAATCCATTGCCGAGAAGTTCGTGGCCGACCTGGTGCGTCGAGCCGAACAGATCCAGCTGGGTGGACCGTTCGACGAGAAGGCAGAGACCGGTGCGCTGATCTCCGAAGCCCACCGTGACAAGGTCCACGCCTACGTGGAACGGGCTCGCGAGCAGGGCGCACGGGTGCGTTGCGGCGGTAAATTCGCGGAAGGCCCCTCGGCGGACGGCTCCCTGGACCTGAGCAAGGGTGTGTTCTACTTGCCCACCGTGATCGACCAGTGCACGCGCGAGATGGACTGCGTGTACGACGAGGCATTCGGCCCCACCGTGACCGTGGAAACCTTCCGCACCGAGGAAGAAGCCATCGAGATCGCCAACGACACCAACTACGGCCTGGCCGGCGCGGTGTGGACTCAGGAGGCGGGGCGCGCCCAGCGCGTGGCCGGCAAGCTGCGTCACGGAACCGTGTGGATCAACGACTTCGGCCCGTACCTGCCCCAGGCGGAGTGGGGCGGCATGAAGCAGTCCGGTGTGGGCCGCGAGCTGGGCTTCCACGGACTGGCCGAATACCAGGAGACCAAGCACATCTACCACAACACGCGTCCCGCGGTGACCGGCTGGTTCGCCGAACGCTGAGCCGCGGTGAGACACCGCGACGCACACTGTGACTCAACGATGGGAGACACCATGACCACCACTGAAAGCGTGGCAACCTACGATTACATTGTTGTCGGTGCAGGTTCTGCCGGAGCCGTGATTGCGGCCCGCCTGAGCGAGAATCCGGATGTGTCCGTGGCCCTGATCGAAGCAGGCGCCCACGACGAGGACGTGCCCGAGGTCCTGACCCTCAACCGCTGGATGGAACTGCTGGAATCCGGCTACGACTGGGATTACCAGATCGAACCTCAGGAGAACGGCAACTCCTACATGCGACTGGCCCGGGCCAAGGTGCTGGGCGGATGCTCCTCACACAACTCATGCATCGCCTTCTGGGCACCCGCCGAGGACATGGACGAATGGGAATCCAAGTTCGGGGCCGAGGGCTGGAACGCCGAAACGGCTTTCCGCCTGTACCAGAAACTCGAGAACAACGAGGACCCCGGAACGCATCACGGTCACGACGGTCCGGTGCGTCTGCGGCAGGTGCCCGCCGTGGATCCGTGCGGCGTGGCCGTGCTCGACGCCGCCGAACAGGCCGGTATTCCGCGTGCGGACTTCAACACCGGCAAGACGGTGACCCAGGGAGGTAACTTCTTCCAGATCAACGCGCGCGAGGACGGCACCCGTTCCTCGTCCTCGGTGAGCTACCTCCACCCGATCAAGGACCGCGCGAATCTCACGATTCTGACGGGGACCCAGGCCAAGCGCGTGCTGTTCGACGAGAACCGACGGGCCACCGGAGTGGAGGTCACTGACAACGCATTCGGCCGAGCGCACGCGATCACGGCCAACCGCGAGGTCATCGTGTCCGCGGGCGCCATCGACACCCCCAAGCTGCTGATGCTGTCCGGAATCGGCCCCGCCGAGCACCTCGCAGAGGTGGGAGTGGACGTACTGGTGGACTCGCCGGGTGTGGGATCCCACCTGCAGGATCACCCCGAGGTCGTGATCCAGTGGGAGGCCAAGAAGCCCATGGTCGAGGACTCCACCCAGTGGTGGGAGATCGGCCTGTTCGCCCAGGTGGACGAGGGGCTGGACCGTCCGGACCTGATGATGCACTACGGCAGCGTCAACTTTGACATGCACACCTACCGCCAGGGATACCCCACCGCGGACAACGCGTTCTGCCTGACCCCCAACGTTACGCACGCCCGTTCACGCGGCACCGTGCGACTGCGCTCGCGGGACTACCGGGACAAGCCCCGCGTGGATCCGCGGTACTTCACCGACCCCGAGGGGTACGACATGCGGATCGCGACCGCGGGTATCCGCAAGGCCCGCGAAATCGTCTCCCAGTCCGGGCTCTCGGAATGGGCGGGTCGGGAATTGTTCCCAGGCCAGGACGTGCAGACGGATGAGGAGATCGCGGACTACATCCGCCGAACCCACAACACCGTGTACCACCCCGCGGGTTCGTGCCGGATGGGCCCGGTCGAGGATCAGGACTCGCCCCTGGATCCGCAGCTGCGGGTCAAGGGTGTGAGCGGCCTGCGCGTGGCCGACGCCTCCGTGATGCCGGAACTGGTCACCGTGAATCCCAATATCACGGTGTACATGATCGGCGAGCGTGCTGCGGAGCTGATCGCGCAGGATCAGCAGTCGAACGCGCAGTAGTCCCGGATCCAGGACACGGGTGAGGCCCGGCACTGTTGGCGCCGGGCCTCATCCGTACGGTCCTGATCAGGCGCTGAGCGCCACCGGTTTCGGTTCCAGTTTGTAGAACGGAATGCCACCGGAGACATCTGAGGCTCCGGGAACCAGTAGCTGCTGATACTTCTCGCACCACTGGGCGCGGCCGCGGTTGTGAGCGGCTGCGTGGGCCAGGGCGCGAACGTTGTTGCTCACGTATTCGTGAATGTCCCCGTTGGACTCCATGAGACGCACCAGTTGGCGGTCGAGATCGATGTCGACGTTGACATCAACCCATTGTTCTCGGGGGGACTCGGTCGTTGTGCGTAGTTGTTTAATGTTCTTCATCAGTGTTGTGCTTTCGTACAGGGAGGTTCTTGCTGCGCCCGCGGTTGAGCCACAGCCGCTTCGTCATCCAATCCACCCCTGAACCAAGGGTTGGCGTGCACCGGGTTGGAGCCCAGCAAGTGCCCGGTTTTCGAACCGGGCACCAGAGCGCATCTCGGGAAGCTGGATTAGAGCGTAGCGGGTGCGGCGCATGACAAACCAGGGGTTGTCGCATAACGTCACCAAAAGTTAATCAACTAATGGATTGCGCACCATGGGTCAGAGAGTGGTTGTGGACAACCTGCGCGCACGGGATGCCACGGTGCGTGCCTGTGCATAATGCTCCATGAGCTGGTCACACACGGCAGTCCAGGTGCGCGTCTGCACGGTGTCATGGGCGGTGCTGGAGAAGGCGGCCCGTTTGGCGTTGTCGCCCACCAGGTCCAGTACCCGGTCACGGAGCATCTCGGTGTCGCCGGGCTTGTAGAGCCACCCATTGCGGGACGAGTCCACGAGGTCCACGGGCCCACCGCGCCCGACTGCCACCACGGGGACGGCGCTGGCCATGGCTTCCTGAATCGTTTGGCAGAACGTTTCGTGTTCGCCGGGGTGCACGAAAACGTCCAACGACGCCATGGCGGTGGCCAACTCGTCCCCGTCGAGGAATCCCACGAAGTAGGCGTTGGGCAGGAGCATGCGCAGCTTTTCCTTCTCGGGCCCTGATCCCACGATCACCAACCGCGTGTCCGGCAGCGAATCCAGAACCACCAGATCCTGAACCTGTTTCTCGGGTGCCAACCGGCCCACGTAGCCCACGAGCTTCCTACCGCCGCCCACTCGTTCGCGCCACTCGTGATCGCGTCGAGTCGGATTGAATCGTTGAGTGTCCACTCCGCGGCGCCACATGCGCACGCGCTGCACACCGTGTTCGTGCAGTTGAGTGATGGACGCCGTGGACGGTGCCAGTGTCACGGTGGAGGAATTGTGCATGTTCCGTACGTGGCTCCACAGCACGTTCTCCAGAACGGGCGCTCCGTAGCGCGCTGCGTATCCCGGTACGTCAGTCTGATAGATGGAGGCGCAGGGTAACCCGAGGTTCTTGGCCGCTTGAATGGCCTGCCACCCCAGAACGAAGGGAGAGGCGACATGCACCACGTCCGGCCGGAACCTGGCCAGGATTCGCTGCATCCGAGCCACGGTGCAGCTGGCCACCCGGACATCCGGGTACCCGGCCAGCGGGATGGAGGCAATGCGCTGGACCGTCACCCCGTCCATGGTGTCCACGGAGCCCAGGGCCCCGAGCTTCTCGTAGGACGGTGCGATGACCATGGCCTCGTGGCCTTGCGCCCGGAGGTACTCCAGGACTCGAACCACGGAATGGGTCACACCGTTGATGTGGGGGAGGAACTGTTCGGCAACCACTGCGATTCTCACGGTTAACACACTGGCGCGGCCGGGTCACCGGCTCTCCACGTCCCGGTGACCTGTCGGTGAAGTCTGGACCAACACCGGTCGGGACGTGGAAAGATGGAGGCGATGAACTTCCCCACTTTCTCCGGCACGCTTTCCGGGGCCCGCGAGCGGTTGCAACGCCGCCAGGACGGTGCCCTCGGCAATTCACACACGCCACAGACCCCGGTCGACTCCCAAAGAAGGGGCCCCGAGGACGGGTTCCCCATGCCCTTGTGGCTGCAGGGTGTCATTGAACTTCTGGTGGTGGCGGTCGTCAGCCTGTTGCTCACCGGACTGCTGATGGCAGCGGTGTGGTTGGCGGGAGGTTTTGATTCCCTGGGAGTGCTCGGCGGCCTGCAGCTTGCGGGCCAAGTGTGGCTGGTGGCTCACTGCACACCTTTGACCATGGCGGCCATTCAAGGAATCGACCTGTCGTCCGGGGGCGGCACACTCACGTTGGTCCCCCTGGGGCTGACACTGATTCCGTTCGGTCTCGCGGTCATAGCGGGCCGGAGGATCGCGCGCGCGTGTTGGCGCGGACAGTTCCTCAAACCGTTCTTCGCGGGCATGATCACCTACGCACTGATCGGTGCCCTGGTCGCGCTCGTGAGCAGTACCGAACACGTCTCGGCAAGCGTGCTGGCCGGGGCCTTGTTCCCGTTGATCCCGGCCGGTCTGGGAACGCTGGTGGGGGGATGGAGCGTCTCGCGTTCCTTGGCCGCAGTGCTGGGCGCCGACGCCGCATCATGGATCCAGCGCACCAGCCAGTATTCGCGCTGGGCCGGTTCCTACGTGTGGGCAGTGGTTCGCGCGGGATTTCTGTCCGCGGTGGCCGTGATTGCGGCCGGCGCCCTGCTCACCGTGGTGGCGTTGGTGTGGAACTGGGACGGCATCATCGCGGTGTACCAGGAACTGGGTACGGGCGCGGCCGGTGACACCGCACTGACCGCTCTGCAGTTCGGTTACCTGCCGAACATGATTGTGTGGGCTGCCGCATGGGCCAGTGGTGCCGGCTTCTCGGTGGGGGAGGGGGCACTCACCTCCCCGTTCGACAACTCTCTGGGAGCACTGCCGCAGTTTCCGCCGTTCGCCGCGCTGCCGGTCGGGGAACCGTGGCTGTACGCCTCGGCCGTAGTGGTACTTCCGGTCCTGGCCGGTGTGCTCGCGGGGTGGTGGTTCCTGCGCGAAGGAGAGAACCACCTGGACGACTGGATGGCCATTCGGCTCCCCATGCGGTGGCTCACGTTCATCCTGTCCACGCTGCTGACGGTGGCGTTCATTGCTGCGGTCGGAGCGGGCCTTGTGGCCCTGCTGGCCTGGTTGTCCCACGGTTCGCTGGGTCTGGGGCGACTCACGGATATCGGCCCCAATCCTTGGCATGTGTTCCTGTGGACCGGTGCCGAGATCACCGCCGGTGGTGTGATCGGATACGTCCTGGGCCCGTGGCTCGAACGCGAGGGCTACCGGAAGAATCCGTGGAACAGTTCCCTGGGGGAATCGACCGAGAACGATTCGGATCCTGACGATCCGGAGCAACACGGTGAAGTAGCACCCGGGGCCGCGCGCAGCGCCAAGAAGATCGCCAAAGCGGAGGCCAAACAGGCCAAGAAGACCCAAGCCCGGGAGAAGCGGGCGGCCAAGAAATCAGCGAAACGCAAGGCCGCCCGACTCGCGCTGCCCGGGGCAGGGCCCCAAGCAGAAGGCCAGCTGGCGCACGAAGCACAGGACCACCTCGGAGACGGAGCGCGAACCCGCCCCATGAATCACGGGCAGGAGCAGACACCCCCGCAGGCGCAGACCCTGTCCCGTGCCGACGAGACGGAGCCCGCGACCGTGCGGAGCGGCGTCGTCGACCGGAACCAAGCTGCGCCTTGGAACGCCCACGGATCGACCGCGGTGACTGCTCAGGAACCGGGAGTAGCGGATTCCGCTGTCACGGACGGTGACGGTTCGACCGTGTTCGACGGAGATTCCGAAGACCCGGTGGGTGCGAGCGATTCCGACGGCGCGGGTTCGGGTGAAGAGTCCGCAGGCCCGGTCTCCAGCTCCGATCCGGAGAGGTAGTTCCAGATGTTGTCCGTGAGCTGCCGCTCACAGTGGCTCGTGGATGAAAGCGTCAGCGCCGAATCCACGCAGTCCTGGTAGACCTGCGAGGCCGGCCACACGGCCAATCGTGCGCCACCACCGAAGGCGTTGAACGCGCCCCACACGATGGCCAGGATAGCCAGGAACGTGATGAAGAACCTCGACTGCACCTTGCGAGAGGTACTCAGGACCACGATGCCCAGGACGACTCCCGCCAGGGCCATGACCACACCCACGGCAGTGGACCACACGTGTCCGGTGACCAACGCCGAGGACAACAGGGCCAAGGCCGCAGCCAGTCCGGAAAGCCTCAAACGGGAGGACGCGTGTGCTGTGTCTGGGCTTTCGGAATCCTGCATGATCTCCACTGTAAGGCAGCGGCAGGAACGTGTCGGACCACAGAAAATCGTTAGCATGATCGGTATGCGACTCGTGGTCATGGTTTCCGGTTCCGGTACAAATCTGCAGGCAATCATCGATGCCCTCCACAAGGGTGACGTGGACGTGGACATCGTGGCGGTGGGCGCTGACAAACCCTGTATCGGGCTGGAGCGTGCGGAGGCCGCCGGTATCGACACGTTCCTGGTTCCGCTGGCGAACTACCCGGAGCGCGAGCAGTGGAACCGGAGCCTTGAACGTGCCATTGCCAACTACAACCCGGACCGTGTGGTGTTCGCCGGGTTCATGCGCATTGTGGATGCCCAGCTGGTCGAGCGTTTCGCCGGAAGGATCATCAACACGCACCCCTCGCTGTTGCCCTCATTCCCGGGAGCGCACGCGGTGCGTGACGCCATGAACTACGGAGTCAAGGTCACCGGTGCCACCGTGCACGAGGTCGTGGCCGACGTGGACGCGGGACCGATCCTCGCGCAGGTCGCCGTGCCGGTCAGGCCGGAAGACACCGAGGAATCCCTCCACGAACGCATCAAATCCGCCGAACGCGGGCTGCTCGTCAACGCCCTCGCCGCGCTGAGTCGCGACGTCAACTTCGATCTGCCCATCGAGGAGCAGTCGTAGACTTTCCCTGGCCCCGGCGCCACCCACCCACCCCAACTTCTCCTGGAGTATTTGTGAATTCGATTCAGCTGGACCGTGTACCCCTCAAACGCGCATTGATTTCCGTCTACGACAAGACCGGTCTGGATGAGCTCGCGCGTGGACTCCACGAAGCGGGCGTGAGCATCGTCTCGACCGGTTCCACGGCCCAGCGAATCTCCCAGGCCGGGGTGCCCGTGACCGAGGTTTCCGACATCACCGGGTTTCAGGAATGCCTGGACGGCCGTGTCAAGACCTTGCATCCGCGCGTGCACGCCGGCATTCTGGCCGACCGCCGCAAGCAGGACCACGTGGACCAGTTGAACGAGCTCGAGATCGAGCCCTTCGACCTGGTGGTCGTGAATCTCTACCCGTTCGTGGACACGGTGCGTTCCGGCGCGGCTCAGGACGACGTGGTCGAGCAGATCGACATCGGCGGCCCCTCCATGGTGCGCGCAGCGGCCAAGAACCACGCCGCCGTCTCCGTGGTCGTGGATCCCGCCAGCTACCCGGACGTAATCACCGCGGCCCAGGGCGGTGGCTACGACCTGGCCGCCCGCCAGAAGCTCGCCGCCACCGCGTTCGCCCACACCGCCGCCTACGACACCGCGGTGGCCACGTGGACCGCCCAGCAGTTCGAGGCGGACACGGACGCGAATTTCTGGCCGCCCTACGCCGGGCTCGCGTTCCAGCGCGCAGAGTCCCTGCGCTACGGCGAGAACCCTCACCAGAAGGCCGCGCTCTACGTCGACGACGCCGCCTCGCCGGGTATCGCACAGGCCGAACAGCTCCACGGCAAGGCCATGTCCTACAACAACTACGTGGATGCGGACGCCGCCCTGCGCGCCGCCTACGACTACGATCTGCCCGCGGTGGCCGTGGTCAAGCACAACAACCCGTGCGGTGTTGCCGTGGCTTCCCCGGATGCAGCAGACCCCATTGCCGATGCGCATCGCAAGGCTCACGCGTGTGACCCGCTGTCCGCGTACGGCGGCGTTGTCGCGGCGAACCGCACCGTGACTGCGGAGATGGCCGAAACCCTCAAGGGCATCTTCACCGAGGTCGTGGTCGCACCGGGCTTCGAACCGGCTGCTCTGGAGATCCTTCAGGCCAAGAAGAACATTCGGCTGCTCGTGTTGCCTGAGGGTTTCGGACGGGATCCCCTGGAGTACCGGGCTGTGTCCGGCGGCGCGCTGTTCCAGCAAGCCGATCGTCTCGACGCACCGGGTGACGACCCCTCCAACTGGACCCTGGCTTCCGGCGAACCCGCCGACGAGCAGACGCTCGCCGACCTCGACTTCGCCTGGCGCTCGTTGCGCGCGGTGAAGTCCAACGCGATCCTGTTGGCAGACCAGGGCGCATCGGTGGGAATCGGCATGGGGCAGGTCAACCGCGTGGACTCCTGCAAGCTGGCCGTGGAGCGTGCCAACTCGCTGTCGGAAAACGGTGCCCAGCGCGCTCGCGGTGCCGTGGCGGCGTCGGACGCGTTCTTCCCGTTCGCGGACGGCCTGCAGGTGCTACTGGATGCCGGGGTGCGGGCCGTGGTCCAGCCCGGCGGTTCGATCCGTGATGAAGAAGTAGTTGCGGCCGCTCAGGCGGCCGGTGTGACCATGTACTTCACCGGAGCCCGCCACTTCTTCCACTGAGCCACTACCGCACCTTCCCCCGCACAGCGGGACGGTACATGCTGAGGGCGCGGCACCCGGGTGGGTACCGCGCCCTCGGTCTCTACACCGGGCAAGACCCGGTAGGGGTCAATAGGCGGAGAGCGTGTGCAAGTACTGCTCCTGAATGTCTTGCAGAGTTGCCGCGGAGTGGGACGTGCCACCGGTGGCCTCGGAAATCTCCTTGAGGTCCTGGGGTGGGTCGCCCTCTCCGATGGTCATCGTCACGATGTAGACCGGTTTCTCCTGGTCCTGCTCCTGCTTCAGCGTACGGACCAACTCGTTGAGCTCCGCGGTAGTTCCCCGGTTCTCGGAGTCGTCGCTGATGATCACCACGGAGTTCACAGCGCCTTCTCGGTAGTTGTTCTTGACCTCCCGGAAAGCGTCCAGAGCCGTGGAATACAGACCCGAGGGAGCATCCTCCTCGTGCTGGGCCTCTGCTAGCGCGTCCTGCAGCTGCTTGCGCTGCGGAGCACCGTCCACGTAGTCGTCCATCCGCCGTATGGGGACCAACTCTTGTGACGTGCGATCCGAATCATCGGCCACGGCCGAGCGCCACAGTCCAATCGAATCCCTCGTGGGAATGAACTGGGCACGAATCACCGTGGAATCCACCGCGGTGCGCCAGTACGAGCGGTTCGCCGGAGTATTCTCCCTGCCCATACTTTCCGAGGCATCCAAGACGTACAGCGCGTTGTGGGCGGAAGTCTGACGGCTCCACGTTGTCATCAGACGATTCCAGTCCAGCTCGTCCTCGACGGAGAGACGATGGGACATGGGGGCCGAACGGGAATCAGGCACACGTCTGCCGTCCGCGCCTCGCAGACGTTGTTCCGCCAAGACGTCCCCGCCACGTTCCGATGTCAGAAACGCCGCGATCTCGTCCGCGGCCTGGGCGATGGTCGCGTTCCGATCGGCGGCTTCGGAGGGAACCAGCAAGGGGTAATCCAGCAGCCATGCACCCGATTCGGGAACCAGAGCCCGCACCTCGTCGCCGCGAGGGTGAGTCCTGACGAAATCCAGGAAATTCTCCTCGGAGACCACCACGCTGCGTCCCTGGTTCACGGAATTCTCCAGAAGCTCCGCCTCGTCCGCCGCTGCCTGACCGGAATCACCGGACACCGTGCGCGAGATGACGGCCTGCGTCAGTTGCTGCTTGGACACGGTGTTGTTCTGAACCTCGGCCACGGCCGAACGAGCGGCCGCGTGAGCGGCACTGTTGTGCAGCGGATCACCCATCAGCACGGAGCTGTCGCCAATGATGTCCGTCCACGTGGTGAAGTCCCTGGTGTGTTCTGGGGCTACGACGACCGGCAGTGTACTGGCCAAGGAATCGGTGTGTACCGTGAACCGGTTCGTTTCAGGGGTCGTGGGGAAGAACGCACTGGAGGAGGGGATCCACAATCCGGCGGACATGTCCTGGTGAGGTCGGGTGTGTCCGTTGGGGTCTTCGCTCTGCTGGGTGGTTTCCAGGACGATGCAGGAATTGGAATCCACGGGTTTCTGCTCGAGCACCTTGGCCATGGTCTCATCGGTGATGACGGGGACGCGCTGAGTGCTGACGCACTCGGCCGGAACGGTAGGTCGCGAAGACTGCTGGGCGTCGTCGAAGACCACGAACCCCAGACCCATGCCGCCTATGAGGAGGATTGCCAACCCACCGGCGACGGCGGCGCGGCCGCTTCGACGGGTGCGTTCGGCATCGCGCCGAGCACGACGTGTGCTCCGGACGTTCATGCTGTCTCCCTCAAGCCCATTGATACGACAATCCCACCGATTATTGCCCGGTCGAGGCAGGCAGGGTGCCGTGTGTCCCCCAGTAGGTAACAAGTGACCACCAAAGTGTGGACAGTTCTTTGAGTAGCTCGCGATCGGCGGTTGGCTACCTTTTAACATGGGTGCCCGAGGGGTACTCAGCCGGGGGAGTGCGGTCTTGGGCGGACACGTTCCCGCGGCATCACTATTGCTGCTTTAGGGGGCGCAAGATCCAATGAAAAACCGTATTGCACGCGTGGGCGCTGCAGTAGTCGTTGCTGCTGGTATGACCTTTGGTGCGGCTGCGCCGGCACAGGCCTTCTCGTGGTTCGGCCCGGGATACACCTATCCGTCGCACTCCGAATGGGTTGTTCCTACGTGCCAGGGAACGAGCGAGTTCGGTTCATTCTTCAACCGGAACTTCAACAGCCACATCGGTGACCTGAACAACTTCACCAGAACCGCAAGCAACATTTACTCCAACACTTTCTCCAGCCCCCAGGGCTTTCTCACGAGCTTGGCGTACACCGTGACCCAACCGATCAACTTCTTGGCTTACCCCACTCTTGACCTGCTGGGTCATGGGCAGGCCACGGCGCAGTCGAGCTGCTGACCCGGCGGTAGCGCCACCACTTCGGTTCGACCACGGCGTTGGGCGTTCCAAACCGATAGGACCCCGGTTGCTCAAGCAACCGGGGTCCTATCGGTTATGTCGAAGAGTTCTACCGCTGACCGTTGATCGCTCTGTGTTCGCGGGACAACTCGATGTAATGCTCGGCATTTTGGCGAACGGCGGTTCGTTCTTCGTCCGTGAGCTCTCGACGAACCTTTCCGGGTACGCCCGCGACCAGGGAACCGGGTGGAACCTGGGTGCCTTCCAGCACAACGGCACCGGCCGCAATCAGACTTCCGGTGCCGATCACCGCACCGTTGAGAACCGTGGCGTTCATGCCCACCAGAACTTCGTTCTCGAGCGTGCAGCCGTGCACCACCGCACCGTGACCCACGCTGACGCGATCACCAATGGTGCAGGGATGACCCGGATCGGAATGTACGGAGACATTGTCCTGCAAGTTCGAATCCGAACCCAGCCGCAAGGGGGAGCGGTCACCCCTCACCACGGCACCGTAGAAGACGCCCGCGCCGGGGCCGATCTCCACGTCCCCAATGAGGGTGGCGTTGGGCGCAACGAATGCAGTGTCGGCGACCTTCGGTTCATGGTTGCCGTAGGGGAGGGAAAGGTGTCGCGTGGCACCGGTGAATTCACTGTGTGTCATGAACCACAGTTTATCCACCGGTGCACCAACTCAGCGGCCGTCGTTCCCGTCGGACACCGACTGTCGACGGAGGCGTGCCAGAGCCTTCTCGGGGCGACGCGAGGCACGGTGCCGCAGGGACACCGAGATCTTCTGACCGCCCTTGAGCACATATTCGGCGCCGTTGACGTGGATGGTCACGGGGTCCGCCTTGGACGAGGTGCCTTCCAGTTCCAGGATGTCCTGGTCGATGGAAACCTCGATGACCTGGCCGCGGTACAGAACCGTGAAGTCCACGGCCTGTAGTTCACGCGGCAGAGTGGGGCGGAACTCCAACCAGTCACCTCGCACGCGCAGCCCGGCGTAGGCGCGGGTGATCACGTCGACCGATCCGGCCATGGCTCCCAGGTGGATGCCCTCGCCGGTGGTGCCGCCCTGGGTGTCGTCCAGGTCCACCATGAGGGCGTCCTGGAAGGAACCCCACGAACGGTCGGGATCCAGCCACGCCAGAACCGCGGCGTTGACCACGCGGGACAGTGACGAGCCGTTGGAGGACCGCTCGATGTAGTGATCCACGGTGCGTTGCACGGTGTCGTGATCGATGCTGTACCCCATCCGCTGGAGTTCCTCGATCAGACCCTCGGGGCCCAGCAGGTAGACCAACATGATGGTGTCCGCCTGCTTGGTCAGCTTGTAGTTGTTGGTGAGGTCGCCCTCGTTCTCCAGCAACAGGTCCAGGCGGCCGATGTTGTGGTACTTGCTGCGGTAGAAATCCCAGTCGAGCTCTTCCAACTCGTCATAGCCCTCGAACTGCGCAATGGTGCCGTCCGCATTGAACGGCACGTACATGTTCTTGGCCATGTTCAACCAGGTCTGGACCTCCTGGCTGGAGATCTCGAACCGGGTCTCGAGTTCCTCGCGCTGGTGCTCGACCATGTCGTTGAAGATGTGTGCCGAGTGGCGGAACAACCACGAGGCCAACACGTTCGTGTAGGCGTTGTCCTTGAGACCGCCGCCGTGCTGTCCCGCGGGGCCGTCGTGGTACTCGTCCGGGCCCATCACGCCGGCAATGTGGTACTTGCCATCGTGGGAGTCGTACTCGGCCAGAGACGCGAACAAGCGGGTGATACCGACGATTAGTTCCGAGCCGTGGCCGGAGAGCCAATCGATGTCTCCGGTGGATTCGTAGTACACCCAGGCGTTGTACGCGATGGCCAGGCCAACGTGGAACTGCCGCCAGGAATTGTCCGGCAACCAGCGGCGGGAGTGGTGGTTGTACAGCTCCGGAGGGGTTTCCTCGCTGCCGTCCGAACCGGACTGCCAGGGGAACGCAGTGCCGTACAGCCCGAACTCCTGGGCGCGGTGGCGCGCCATGGGGAGCCGGCGCCACCGGTAGGACAGCAGTGATCGGGTCACGTGCGGGTGCCGCATGTTGACCACGGGCAGGATGAAGAGCTCATCCCAGAAAATGTGGCCGCGGTAGCCCTCGCCGTGCAGGCCGCGCGCGGGTACGCCGGCATCGCGCAGTGACAGGTGCGGAGCCAAGGTCTGCGCAGTGTGGAACAAATGGGTGCGCATGGCCAACTGGGTGCTGCGCGATTCGGCGGAGTCCTCAGCGGCGTCGAGGGTGACCTCGTAGCGGTCCCACAACCGGGCCCATTCGATCTCGTGTGAGGCCAGCAGCTTGCGCACGCCGAACGGGGTGCGGTCCAGCTCCGCAAGAGCTCCTTCGCGTGGCGAGCTGATGGCGGCGTCACGACTGGTGACCACGGCGGTGGTGCTGTCGATGACGACCGGTTGATCCGATGACACATGGATCAGGTGGCGTCGGAACTCGATGCCACCTGGGCGCACCTCGCGGCGCTCGTTGCTGGGAACGTCGCTCTCCACCCGGGTGCGCTGTGCCATGGCGATCTCGATCTTCGACTGGGTGGTGCGCACCAGGGACAGCAGTGTTTCGTGCTCGTCCGGCAGAGTCGTGGATTCCAGCAGCATCAAGTGGTGGGAATTGAGTTCCTTGTACTCGGCCACACCGCTGTTGGTCACGGTGGGGTCGATACCGGTGCGCACGTGCAACCGTCCCGAGAAATTCCGGGGGGTCAGCGTAGTTTCCTGGGCACCCAGGTGACGGTGCCGTAAGGAGACGAGGCGACGTTGCACGATGTCCAGGCTGCGGATTGTGCCGTCCGCGGTGGGTTCGGGGTCGCTCAGAGTCAGCGTGCGGGTCAGGAGGCCGCGGCGTAGGTCCAGTGCCACGTGCTCCTTGGACGGCCGCAGGCCACCTTCCGACCACCACTCGCCTTCCGCGAAGCGCAGATCGAGGTGGAGCCAGTTGGGGGTGTTGACCATGGATTCGTGCTCGGCGTCGCGCCCGTTGATGTTGCTCTGCACGCGATTGAACACACCGGCCAGGTAGGTGCCGGGGTAGTGGACGTCATTGGCGGGGAACTCACTGGCCGCGCCTCGTACACCCATGTAGCCGTTGGCCAGGGTCAACAGTGCTTCACGGCGCGGTTCGTTCGCGGGATCAAAGCCCTCGAAGGCCAGGGTCCACGGGTCATCGCGCAGGGCACCGAGATCCAGCTCTCCCACGTCGTTGAGCACGACGTGCGCACCCGCGCGGTAGAGCCGATCGCGCGCGCTGTCGCGGTTGATGCCCACGACCAGGCCGAAACCACCGGCGACACCGGCCTGCACACCGGCCACGGCGTCCTCGACGACCACGGAATTTTCTGCAGGCACGTTCAGCAGGCGCGCGCATTCCAGGAACGTGTCGGGAGCGGGCTTCCCGGGAAGATTCTGCTGGGCGGCCATGTTGCCGTCCACAATTTCGTCGAAGATGTCGGACAGTCCAGCGGCGGCAAGGACCACGCTGCTGTTGCGGCTGGCGGTGACCAGCCCCACGGGAACACCTGCGGTCTGGAGACGCTTGATGAGGTCCACGGTGCGCGGGAAGACCCGGACACCGTGTTCCTTGAGTTCCGCGTGGAAGAACCCGTCCTTGGTGGCGGCTTGACCCTGAACGGTCCAGTCACCGGCCTTGGGTTCCTCGTCGTTGCGGGCCTCGGGCAACATGGCACCGCGGGCCGCGAGCAACGCGCGGACGCCGTCCTCGCGGCGTCGTCCGTCGACGTAGGTGCGGTACTCGCCCAGAGGATCGAAGGGGGAACGGTCGACCTCGCCGCCCGGTTCGGCAGGTTCGAGTCGGTCATCGACCAGAATTGCGTCGAAAAGTTGCTGCCAGGCGCGCGCGTGCACGCTGGCGGTGTCCGTGACCACGCCGTCCATGTCGAAGATGACGGCTGAGTAGCGGGTCCGCAGCACATCCACCGGGGCTGAAGGAACGTGGTCCTCCGTGATCCGGGGCATGGAAGCGGTGAACGGGGCGGTGGGCAGAACGTTCACAGCGCAGTATCTCCTTGGACGGATCGGAGCGATCCGGGGTGGCGAATCGGGGTCAGGAACATGTTAAGGAAACACTCGTTACGGTGAAATAGGAATTAGCCCGCAAACAGTGTGTTCCTCACCTCGTTGTGCTAGGCAACCTCACGATTCTACGAGCATCCAGCGTCACGTACCAGTGGGTAGGGGGTGCTTTCTTACACAGTTGTGTACCGGAATCAAGGCGAAGAGGGGTCGGGGCTATGCTGGACGCGACCCCCTCCCGCGCCAATAGAAGGTGGAGCATGACGGAATCTTTGGGACAGTCAGTCACCAATCAGCCACTGTCCGAGGTGGACCCGGACGTATCACGGGCCATCGATCAAGAACTGGGGCGTCAGCGCTCCACGCTGGAAATGATCGCCTCCGAGAACTTCGCTCCGCGCGCAGTGCTCGAGGCCCAGGGCTCCGTGCTGACCAACAAGTATGCGGAGGGATATCCGGGCCGCCGCTACTACGGCGGTTGCGAATACGTTGACGTGGTGGAGAACCTGGCCCGCGATCGCGCGACCCAGTTGTTCGGTGCCGAGCACGCCAACGTGCAGCCCCACTCGGGTGCGCAGGCCAATACCGCCGTGATGGCTGCTCTGATGCAGCCCGGTGACACCCTCATGGGTCTGTCCTTGGCCCACGGTGGTCACCTGACCCACGGTATGAAGATCAACGTGTCCGGCAAGCTCTACAACATTGCCGCGTACGAGGTGGATCCTGAGAGCTACCGCATCGACATGGACAAGGTGCGCGAAACCGCTCTGCAGGCGCGCCCCAAGGTGATCGTGGCCGGTTGGTCCGCGTACTCCCGTCAGCTGGACTTCGAGGCCTTCCGCTCCATCGCCGATGAAGTGGACGCCAAGCTGTGGGTCGACATGGCCCACTTCGCAGGCCTGGTAGCCGCGGGTCTGCACCCCAACCCGGTGCCCCACGCGCACGTCACCACCTCCACGGTGCACAAGACCCTGGCGGGTCCGCGTTCCGGTGTGATCCTGTCCACCGAAGAATTCAAGAAGAAGATCGATTCCGCCGTGTTCCCGGGCCAGCAGGGTGGTCCACTCATGCACGCCATCGCGGGCAAGGCCGTCGCCTTCAAGATCGCCGCGAGCGAAGAATTCGCCGAGCGTCAGCGCCGCACGATCGAGGGCGCTCAGATCTTGGCCGAGCGTTTGAACGCCTCGGACGTGGCCGAGCACGGCGTGTCCGTGCTGACCGGCGGCACGGACGTGCACCTGGTGATCGTGGATCTGCGCAACTCGGAGTTGGACGGCAAGCAGGCCGAGGATCTGCTGCACCAGGCGGGCATCACCGTGAACCGCAACGCTGTCCCGTGGGATCCCCGCCCGCCCATGACCACCTCTGGTCTGCGCATCGGTACCCCCGCGCTGGCCACCCGCGGGTTCGGTGCCAAGGAATTCGAAGAGGTCGCTGACGTGATCGCCAATGCTCTCAAGCCCGGTGCGGACGTCGACGCTCTGCGCAAGCGCGTGGATGCCCTGACCGAGCAGTTCCCGCTGTACGCCGGCCTCGAGGAATGGTGAGAATGACCGCACAGATCCTGGACGGCAAGGCCACAGCGGCCGCCATCAAATCGGAGCTTGCCGAGCGCGTCAAGGTGCTGACCGAGAAGGGTCGCGTCCCCGGGCTGGCCACGGTGCTGGTGGGTGATGACCCTGCCTCGCACTCCTACGTGGCCGGTAAGCACCGCGATTGCGAGCAGGTGGGGATCTCCTCGATCCGCAAGGAGCTGCCCTCGGACATCTCGCAGGAGGACCTCGAGAAGGTCATCGACCAGCTGAACGAGGACCCGGCGTGCACCGGTTACATCGTGCAGTTGCCGCTTCCCGATCAGATCGACACCAACGCGATCCTGGAGCGCATCGACCCGGACAAGGACGCGGACGGTCTGCACCCCACCAACCTGGGGCGCCTGGTGCTCAACGTCAACGAGCCCATGACCTCACCGCTTCCGTGCACGCCCGCCGGCATCATCGAGTTGCTGGAACGTCACGGTGTGGCACTCAAGGGCAAGCACGTTCTGGTGGTGGGCCGCGGTGTCACCGTGGGTCGCCCCATCGGTCTGCTCCTGACCCGCCGTGAGATCAACGCGACCGTCACGCTGGCCCACACCGGCACGCAGAACATGGACGAGCTGCTCGCGCAGGCGGATGTCGTGGTTGCGGCCGCCGGCCGTCCGCACATGATCAAGGCCGACCAGATCAAGGACGACGCGGTGCTCCTGGACGTGGGTGTGTCGCGCATCGAGGATCCCGAGACCGGCAAGAAGAAGCTCACGGGTGACATCGACCCCGCCGCGGCGGAGACGGCCTCCTGGCTTTCTCCCAACCCCGGCGGAGTGGGTCCCATGACCCGCGCCATGCTGCTGGTCAACGTGGTCGAGTCCTGCGAACGCGCCGAGGGCATCCTCAAGTAGCGGATACCCCACCGCGCACAACGCCGACGCCGCGCCGCCCACCCGGGCAGCGCGGCGTCGGCGTCTGTGTGGCCTCTATTCGGCGGGAATGTGCTGCAGTGGACCCGTGATGGGACCGGGGGGCTTGGGGCGCCGGTGGTCGAGCAGGGCGATCACGAACGCGATCACCAGGACCCCCACGATGGCCAGGAAACTGACGGTGAAGGCCGTGTCCCAGTTGGAGCGTGCCAGTACGCCAAATGCCACGGCGGTGATCACGGCCGTGCCCACGGCGGTGCCCACGCGCTGACCGGTTTGCATCACCCCGCCCGCGGCGCCGGCGAATTTGAGGGGCACCTCCGAGAAGCTCAGGGTCTGGTTGGGTGGCATCACGGAGCCCTGGCCCACACCCACCAGGACGAGCGTGAGGTAGAGCCACGCGATGTTCCAGTCGAAGTGCACCACGCCGTAGATCACCCCGATGGTCGTCAGAAGTCCCGTCATGGCGCACGCAATGCCGACCAGGATGACCCTGCGGCCGAAACGCAGCACTCCGCGCCCGGCCAACGGGGCCACCACAGCAGACATCAAGGCCGCGGGCAAGCTCAACATTCCGGCCTCGAGAGCGGTACGGCCCAGGCCCTGTTGCACGTACATGGCCAGTACCACCCACACACTGGTCATGCCCAGGAAGTACACGGTGATCATCGCGGATCCGTAGCTGAAACTTGCAATCCGGAACAGATCCAGGTCCACCATGGGCTCGTGTCCGCGGGCCTTGTACCGTGCCTCCCACCGGGTCCACACGAAGAGCAGTAGTCCACCCAGCAGCAGGGACAGCCACACGAGCGGGCCCAACCGGGATTCCACGAACGGGAACAACAGCGCCAGGATCCCCAGCCCGAACAGGAGCACTCCTACCGGGTCCATGTCCACCCGGCCCGGTTTGCGTTTCTGCCGCGGCAACCACAGGGCGGCGAGCAGCAGGGCAATGGCCGCGGTGGGCACGTTGATGAGGAACGTGGCGCGCCACCCGGGCCCGTCCCCGAGCGCGCCGATGAGGAAGCCACCGAATGCGGGGCCGATGGCCACGGCCACACCGACTACCGCACCGAGCATCCCGAAGGCCTTGGCGCGGGCGGGGCCGTGGAAGTACTGCTGGATCATGCCCACGCTCTGCGGGTTGATCAACCCCGAACCGAGTCCCTGGGCCACGCGCCCGATGTTCAGCACCGTGGTGTTGGGGGCCAGGCCGCAGACCAGCGAGGCCACGGCGAACAGAATGATCCCGGCCATGAAGAGTTTGCGGCGGCCAAAGATATCTCCCGCGCGACCACTGGCCACAAGCAACACCCCGAAGGCCAGAGCGAAACCAGTGAGCACCCACTGCAAGGCCGAGGAACTCGCGTGGAGATCGGCCTGAATCGCGGGTAAGGCCACATTGACGATGGACACGCTGACCAGCGCCATGAATAGGGGCACCAGGAGGACCCAGAGGATCTTGGTGCGTTCACGCGGGGTCAGGGGTTCCGGTGCTGAAAAGGGGCTGCTCACTCGATCCTTGATACCCCATAACCGCGCCGGAAACTACGGGCCGGGCCGGTGGATGAGACGCCGGAGCACGCACAGTCGTTCGATTCGTGCGCCGGGGTGGACTTTGAGACAATGTTGCCCATGCAGCCGATTGGATCTTCACAAGCTCAGTTCACGGTCGATCCGCAGTCCGCCAAGCGGACTCGCGGTGCGTTCTGGGGCACCATCATCGGACTTGCGGTCCTGGTGGTCATTTTTGCCGTGGCTCTGCTGCAGGCGGCCAACACCAACTCCGTGCTCGGCTGGATCCTGGCCGGTATCGCACTGGGTTGGCTCATGCTGGCGGTGTGGGCACTGTCCATGGTCCGCAAGGCAGCTCGTTACGGCCGTGACCAGGTCAAGCAGGCGCAGGAGCGTTTCGACTCGCAGCACGGGCGCGCACCTGTTGCCGGCGGCGAGGCGGGATCCGGTCAGTCCCTGCGCGATCAGAAGCTCGCGCACGGTATGCAGGTCATCCTGGTGCAGTCCAAGGTGGTCAAGGAACAGCTGGCCGAAACGGATCCGGATGCTGAGACCGTGAGTCGTGCACTGGAGACCATCGACATGACTGCGGTCAACGGTCTCAACAGTCTCAAGGAGTCGTCCAAGCCGGTCGACGGCACCGTGGTCGACTGATTCACCCCACTCTTTTCCCACGAGTTTTCCCACACTGAGTTCTTCCACAGCGAGGTACTGATCATTCATGGCTGATTCCGCGTCCACGGTTCGCATCGCCACCGTCAACGTCAACGGCATCCGCGCCGCTTACCGCCGCGGCATGGCCGACTGGCTCCAAGGCCGCGATGTTGACCTGCTGTGTCTGCAAGAGGTCCGCGCCCCGGACAAGATCACACGTGAGCTGCTCGACGAGGACGTCTGGCACATCCACCACGCGGAGGCTTCCGCCAAGGGCCGCGCCGGGGTCGCAATCGCTACTCGCCGGGATGCCTTCGAAGGCTCGCTGCTGCCCGTGGCCACCCGCGGAGGGATTGGCGACGAGTATTTCGCGGATTCCGGGCGCTGGGTCGAGAACGACATCACGCTGCCCAACGGCGAAACCCTCACGTTGATCTCCGCCTACGTGCACTCCGGTGAGGTGGACACCCCGCGCCAGGTCGACAAGTACAAGTTCCTGGACGTCATGATCGAGCGCCTGCCCGCTTTGGCCGAACACAGCGATCACGCGTTGATCGTGGGTGACCTCAACGTGGGCCACACCGAGCTGGACATCAAGAATTGGAAGGGCAACGTCAAGAACGCAGGGTTCCTGCCCGAGGAGCGCGCCTACTTCGACCGCTTCTTCGGCGACCTGGGGTACGTGGACGTGGCCCGTTCCTTGGCGGGCGAGGTTCCCGGCCCGTACACCTGGTGGTCCTACCGCGGCAAGGCTTTCGACACGGACGCCGGTTGGCGCATCGACTACCACATGGCCACCCCGGCGCTCGCGTCCCGAGCGCAGTCGGCCACGGTGGATCGCGCCGCGAGCTATGACACGCGGTTCTCGGACCACGCGCCGCTCGTGGTCGACTACAGCTTCGACTGATTCGACATTTTCCGGCGACGACGCCGCTAGGTGACCTCGGCCGCGCGGCCGAGCGAGCGGCGTCGTCACCCGTGACACTCAAAGATTCGCACTAGGTGAAAGAAGCAGCACTCGTGAACGAGCAGACCACCCCCGTAACGACCAAGCCCCGCGTGGTGTCCGGCGTGCAGCCCTCGGCGGATTCCCTGCATCTGGGTAATTACGTGGGGGCGCTGCGCAACTGGGTGTCCATGCAGGACGAGAACGAGTGCGTGTTCTTCGTGGCGGATCTGCACTCGATCACGGCGGGGCAGGACCCGGCCACCATGGCCGAGCGCACCCGCGTGACCGCCGCGCAGTACATTGCGGCCGGTATCGACCCGGAACGCTCCACGCTGTTGATTCAATCGCAGGTGCCCGAACACACCCAGTTGTCGTGGGTGCTCAACTGCATCACCGGCTACGGCGAGGCCGCCCGGATGACCCAGTTCAAGGACAAATCACTCAAGCAGGGCGCGGACAACACCACCGTGGGGCTGTTCACCTACCCCGTGCTGATGGCCGCGGACATTCTGATCTACCAGGCCAACCAGGTCCCGGTGGGGGAGGACCAGCGCCAGCACCTGGAGCTGACCCGTAACCTGGCGCAACGCTTTAACGCTCGCTTCGGCGAGACCTTCGTGGTTCCCGACGCCAAGATCCTCACCAACTCGGCCAAGGTCTACGATCTGCAGAACCCCACGGCCAAGATGTCCAAGTCCGCAGCCTCCGAGAACGGTCTGGTCCGCCTGCTGGACCCGGCCAAGAAGAACGCCAAGAAGATCAAGTCCGCCGTGACCGATGACGGCAACGTGATCCGCTTCGATCGCGAGGCGCAGCCGGGCATTGCGAACCTGCTGACCATCTACTCCTCGCTCACCGGAGATCCGATCGAGTCGATCGTCGAGCAGTACGAGGGCAAGATGTACGGCCACCTGAAGGTCGGGTTGGCAGAGGTCGTCACCGAGACTCTCGACCCCATCCAGCAGCGTGCCCAGCAACTGTTGGATGACCCTGCAGAGCTGGATCGACTGCTGGCCAGCGGCGCTGAGAAGGCGCGGGAGATGACGTCGCAAACCATCAAGTCGGTCTATGACCGCATGGGCTTCCTGCCGGGTGTGTGAATCCCGTGATGGCCTCGGCTAGGCTGAATCTCGCGTGAGGCGAGGAGGCCCAGTGAAAAACCAACACAGTTCACCCACGGTCAAGCCGGGGCAGGTTTACGCGGGTGTGGTCATCGAGCTGCCAGAGCCCATGGGCAAGGAGCTCCAGGACTGGCGTGCCTCGTTCGGTGACCCCGTGGCAGGCAGCGTTCCAGCGCACATCACGCTCATGATCGCTGCGCGCGAGGACCGCTGGGAAGAACTGGTCGATCACGTTCGTTCCGTGGTCAGCGGCTGGAAGCCCTTCCACGTGGAGATCAACGGAACCGGCACGTTCCGGCCCGTGACACCCGTGGTCTTCCTGCGCATCGACAAGGGTTACGACGACTGCGTGGCGCTGCACAACCGCCTCAACGACGCTGAACTGGTGTCCGCCTCACCCTTCGAGTTCCACCCCCACGTAACACTGGCCCATGCGGTTCCGGATGAGCACCTGGACCGCGCCCAGCAGATGCTGCGCACCTACCGGGCTTCGTTCCTGGTGGACCACATCGACCTCTACGAGGGCGACGAGAACGGCCAATGGCACGTGCGCGAACGTATTGCGTTCGCCGGCAATGGCCGCGCCTGACAACGCTCCGCCACCGGTGGTCCCTCCGATCACCGACCGGCGGGGGCTCACCGCAGAACACCGGAGACTAGCCCGGGTACGGCACCAACTGGCGCACGACGGCGCTCCTCTCACCAAACGTCTCCCAGCACTGTTGATCTGGGGTTTCGCCCGGCTCATGGCGCTTTTTCCGGCGCGCATCATCACGCACTACATGTTCCACGGAGGCCCGCTCATGGCCGCGGGATTGGCCTATCAGCTGCTCTTCGCGTCCACGGCACTGCTGGTCATCGGCTTTTCGCTGCTCGGTCTGTTCCTGGGCAGTGACTCCGCTCTGCAACAGTCACTCGTGCAGAGTGTCGGGCAGGCGATTCCCGGTCTGCTGGACGTGGGTGACGGGCAAGGGGGAGTGATTCCGCTCCGGTTGTTGGAGAACACGGCACCGTTCACGGTGGCCTCCGGCATCGCGGCCGGTGTCCTGGTGTTCACCGCGTGGCGCTGGATCGCTGGGATCCGTTTGGCGACCCGTCGCATGTTTGAACTGCCCCCGGCGCCGGGGATGCCGATCGCCGCTGTGCCGCGGGATCTGGCATGGCTCGCGGTCATAGGTATTTTGTTGCTGTCCTCCGCGGCCATCAGCGTGTTCGCCTCCGGCGCTGTGGCGTCCGTGACGCGTTGGTTGGAAAGCACCGGGTGGATCGAACCCCAGGAATGGTTGGACAGCGGACTCAATGTGCTGCTGGCCATTGGTTTGGGGTACCTGGTTGACCTGCTCATGAGCTTCACACTGGTCCGGGGGGTTGCCCAGCTCAAGCTGCACCGTAAGGCCCTGGTGGTCACGGTGCTGGTCGGAGCAATCGGTTCCCAGCTGTTGCGCTTTGCCGGCGGCGAGATCATTGCGCGCACCACCAACAACCCCTATCTCTTCTCCTTCGCAGTCCTGGTCGGTGTGCTGCTGTGGTTCAACCTGTACGGCCAGATCCTGCTCCTCGCCGCGGCTGCGGGTGCCGTGGTACAGGCCGACATCCGCGGCGCGCGAGCACAGCCCGAACGGGAGGCACGCGCAGTGACCGTCGTGGCGGCGTCGTCCCTGCCGACCGCCTCGCGTGGGCTGGAGCCGTACGGTGCTTCGGAACCTACAGAGGACGCTGCTGAGAGCCTCGCGGGGCGCGAGGGCAGCAGCGCGTTCCGCTCGAACTCGTAGGTATTCCCCACCCGAATGCTCCGGGTTCGGGCGCTCCGTCGTCCCGGCGCGCGTTTACCGCAGAAGCCGAACCCGTTCGGTGTAGCGGATTGGAACTGTGACCTGGCCCGGGGGAGAAGGGCACGATTGGACCCAGGGATAGTGCACAGAGCAAAGTGGCCCGGATCCGAATGGATCCGGGCCACTTCACTGACCGTTGCTTACAGGGCGCTGGCGAAGACCGCCTTCTTGACCTCGGCAATGGCCTTGGTCACCTGAATGCCACGGGGGCATGCCTCGGTGCAGTTGAAGGTGGTGCGGCAACGCCACACGCCTTCCTTGTCGTTGAGGATCTCCAGACGCATGTCGCCGGCCTGGTCACGCGAGTCGAAAATGAAGCGGTGAGCGTTCACGATCGCTGCAGGGCCGAAGTACTGGCCGTCGGTCCAGAAGATCGGGCAGGACGAGGTGCATGCCGCGCACAAGATGCACTTGGTGGTGTCATCGAAGCGCTCACGGTCCTCCTGGGACTGGTAGCGCTCGTACGTGGGCTCGTGATCGTCGTTCACGAGGAACGGCATGATCTCTCGGTAGGACTGGAAGAAGGGCTCCATGTCCACGATCAGGTCCTTCTCGCACGGAAGACCCTTGATGGGCTCCACCAAGATGGGCTTGTCCAGATCCAGGTCCTTCAACAAGGTCTTGCACGCGAGACGGTTGCGGCCGTTGATGCGCATGGCATCGGAACCGCACACGCCGTGTGCGCACGAGCGGCGGAAGGACAGCGAACCGTCCAACTCCCACTTGACCTTGTGCAGGGCGTCCAACACACGGTCGGTGCCGTACATGGTCAGCTGCCACTCGTCCCAGTGGGCATCCTCGCTGAACTCGGGATCGTAGCGACGCACCTTGAGGGTGACGTCGTAGGTGGGGATCTCTTCAGCGGAAGAATCCTGCTGAACGTCCTGGTTCTCGTTTTCAGTTACTGCAGTGGACATTAGTACTTACGCTCCATCGGCTCGTAACGGGTAAAGATCACGGGCTTGGTCTCCTGACGGATACCGGCCGTGGGCGAGGAGGGATCTTCGTAGACCATGGAGTGAAGCATGAACTTCTCGTCGTCACGGTCGGGGAAGTCCTCGCGGAAGTGACCGCCGCGCGATTCCTCGCGGTGCAGGGCGGCCACGGACATGACCTTGGCCAACTGCAGCAGGAAGCCCAACTCCACGGCTTCCAGCAGGTCCAGGTTGAAACGCTTGCTCTGGTCCTGGATGGAGATGTTCGCGTAACGCTCTTCCAATGCGGCAATGTCCGACAGGCACTGCTCGATGGTCTCAGCGGTACGGAACACCTGCATGTTCAGATCCATGGTGTCCTGCAGATCCTTGCGGATGGCACCGACCTTTTCGCTGCCGTGGCCGCTGCGCGCGTTGTCGAGCAGAGCCTCGGTGCGCACGGTGGCGTCATCCGGGATCGGCAGGAACTCTGCGTCGCGTGCGTACTCGGCTGCGTAGATACCGGCGCGCTTGCCGAACACGTTGATGTCCAGCAGCGAGTTGGTGCCCAAACGGTTGGAGCCGTGCACGGAAACACACGCGACCTCACCGGCTGCGTACAGACCCGGAATGGTGGTCTCGGAATCCTGGAAGACCTCGCCCTTGATGTCCGTGGGAATGCCACCCATGCAGTAGTGCGCGGTGGGGAACACGGGGACGGGCTCGGTGTAGGGCTCCACGCCCAGGTACGTACGAGCGAACTCGGTGATGTCCGGGAGCTTGGCATCGATGTGAGCCGGCTCCAGGTGGGTGAGGTCCAACAGGACGTAGTCCTTGTTGGGACCGCAACCGCGGCCCTCACGGACCTCGTTGGCCATGGAGCGGGCCACGATGTCACGGGGTGCCAGGTCCTTGATGGTGGGGGCATAGCGCTCCATGAAGCGCTCACCGTCCGAGTTACGCAGAATGCCGCCCTCGCCACGCGCCGCCTCGGACACCAAGATGCCCAGGCCTGCAAGACCGGTCGGGTGGAACTGGACGAACTCCATGTCCTCCAGCGGCAGACCCGCGCGGAACGCGATGGCCATGCCGTCACCGGTCAGGGTGTGTGCGTTGGAAGTGGTCTTGAAGACCTTGCCGGCACCACCGGAAGCGAAGATCACGGACTTGGCCTGGAACACGTGCAGCTCGCCGGTGGCCAGGTCGTAGGAGACCACGCCAGCGGGGCGACGTCCCTCGGGGGTGTCCACCATGATCAGGTCGAGCACGTAGTACTCGTTGTAGAACTCCACGTTGTGCTTGATGCAGTTCTGGTAGAGCGTCTGCAAAATCATGTGACCGGTGCGGTCGGCGGCGTAGCACGCACGGCGAACGGGGTTCTTACCGTGGTCCCGGGTGTGACCACCGAAACGACGCTGGTCGATCTTGCCCTCGGGCGTGCGGTTGAAGGGCAAGCCCATCTTCTCGAGGTCGAGAACCGCGTCAATGGCCTCCTTGGCCATGACTTCCGCGGCGTCCTGATCGACCAAGTAGTCGCCACCCTTGACGGTGTCGAACGTGTGCCATTCCCAGTTGTCTTCTTCGACGTTGGCCAGAGCCGCGCACATGCCACCCTGGGCTGCGCCGGTGTGTGACCGGGTGGGGTAGAGCTTGGTCAGTACGGCAGTGCGGGCGCGCTGGCCGGATTCAATGGCGGCGCGCATGCCGGCGCCACCGGCGCCGACGATAACCACATCGTACTTGTGAACCTGCATACCAGATGCTCTTTCTATGTGGATGAGTGAAGTAAGTGAACGTGCCTGTTCCGGGCGATCAAAGGATCGAGCGGCGAAGCCTGTAGGCTCCGCCGCTCAATTCATCACGCGGCGTGGCAGAAGGAAGCGAGGAGCTCCGGATCGGCGCCAGCGGGGCAGGGATCAAAGGTGAAGATCACCAGGGTGCCCAGCAGGATGATAAAGCCCGATGCCAAGAACAGCAGGACCTTCAGCCAGAAACGGGTACCGCTGCGCTCGGCGTAGTCGTCGATGATGGTGCGTACACCGTTGGTGCCGTGGAGCATGGCGAGCCACAGCATGATCAGGTCCCAGACCTGCCAGAACGGGTTGGCCCACTTGCCGCCCACGAAGCCGAAGTCGATGGCGTGGACGCCTTCGCCAACCATGAGGTTTACGAACAGGTGGCCGAACACCAGGACAACCAGCACAATGCCGGACAAGCGCATGAACAGCCACGCGAGCATTTCGAAGTTGCTGCGGGAGGAGCCGGAACGGTTGTACTTGACGCCGTTCACCTCGAGGTCCCGGCTGCGGGGGACCTGGATTTTGGTCTTGAGAGGTGTGCTCACGGAATCAGCCTCCGAATACGATCGACAGGTGGCGGATGAGGAACGGAATCATGACGATGACCCACAGGGCAATGACGCCCCAGAGCAGGCCCTTTTGATTCTTGGTGCCGCCCTTCCAGAAGTCGATCAGGATGATTCGCAGGCCGTTGAAGGCGTGGTACACGATGGCTGCAACGAGCCCCGCTTCGCCAAGGCCCATGATGGGGTTCTTGTAGGTTGCCATCACCGCGTTGTAGGCCTCGGGGGATACCCGGACCAAGGCGGTGTCAAGGACGTGGACCAACAAGAAGAAGAAGATGGCCACGCCGGTAATACGGTGGGCAACCCAAGACCACATGCCGTACTGGCCGCGGTAAAGGGTGCCCCTGGATGAGTTCGCCACGGAATAACCTCCCTGTGTCGCTCGTCGTCGTGCGCACTGGTTCAAATAAAAAACGGGATTCGCGCTGCTACACGGCGTAAGCGGAGCCCTGGCTGGCTCTGTCATGGATGATGCGCTATTTCGATCCAAAGATACCAGCCTGTGAGCTAATTCCTGACAACGTGTCGCTAACTGCACCGGGCCGGAATTCCGCGCAATTACGGCATGTGGGTGTGCTCAAATTAATCCTCAATTCCCGCGTGATTCTGATGCCGTCCACAACACAGACCACAGGTGCTGAACAGGGAGTTGTCCACGCCCGCGCCGAACGGGCCGTAAACTGGCGCTCGTGACTTCGCCATTGCAACGTTTCCATCCGTTCATCCCCGCCGGCGGTGTGGGGTCGCGGCTGTGGCCGCTCTCCCGAGCGGATGCCCCCAAGTTCCTACTGGACCTCACCGGTTCAGGCTCCTCTTTATTGCGCGCCACCTACGACCGGCTGGCGGGACTCTCCGCGGGGCCGGTCATGGTGGTCACCGGGCGAAGCCACGCCGGCGCAGTGCAGGAGCAACTGCCGGAGTTGACCGGTGACGACCTGGTGTTGGAGCCGTCACCCAAGGATTCTGCCGCTGCCATCGGCCTGGCTTGCACGCTCATCGCCCGCCGCGATCCGGACGCGATCATCGGTTCGTTCGCTGCGGATCACGTGGTCGAGCCCGCTGAGACGTTCCAGAGCGTCGTTAAAGAGGCAGTGGAAGCCGCGGCCACCGGGCGCATCGTAACGATCGGCATCACGCCGTCCTCACCGGCGACCGGCTTCGGCTATATCAAGGCGGGGGAGTCTCTGGGTCTCGAGCAGGCGCCCCAAGCGCTCACGGTGGAGCAATTCGTGGAGAAGCCGGACAAGGAGACGGCGCGCCAGTACGTGGCCAGTGGTAACTACACATGGAACGCAGGCATGTTCGTGGCCCCGGTAGGACTCATGCTGCAGTATCTCCGGCAGAGTGAACCCGAGTTGGCGGCTGGTCTGGACGTGATTGCCGACGCCTGGGACACGGACCGCCGCGACGCCGTCGTCGATGAGGTGTGGCCCACCCTGACCAAGACGGCCATTGACTACGCCGTGGCCGAACCCGCAGCGGCCGCCGGCGACGTCGCCATGGTGCCCGGTGATTTCACATGGGAGGACGTGGGGGACTTCGCCGCGATCAACCGCTTGAATCAGGTGGACCCCAGCGGGGATTCGGACGTGGCGATCCTGGGCAAGAACAACCGGGTGCTCTCTGACGAATCTTCGGGCATCGTGGTGTCCGACACCGGCCGTCTGATTGCCTTGATCGGCGTTCAGGACATCGTGGTGGTGGACACCCCGGACGCCCTGCTCGTCACGACCGCGGAGCATGCTCAGCGCGTCAAGGACGCCGTGAACTCCCTGAAGAAGAACGGTGATACGGACGTCCTGTAGTCCGTGACACAGTTGTCGGCGCTGCTCAGCCCCAATCGGGGCGCACGGCGGTACGCTGAAACCCATGTTGGATCTTCCGCTGCCGTCTGCCGATGACATCGGCCTGCCCCCAGCCATCGGGCCGTTGCTGTCCCATTACCTCCCCGGGCTGATTGCGTTCCGGCGCGACATCCACAAGCATCCGGAACTGTCCTACGAGGAGTACCGGACCACCGATCGCATCGTCACCGCTCTCGAGGCCGTGGGTCTGAACCCGGTGCGCTTCTCCGCGACCGGTTGCTACGTGGATGTGGGTCGCGGTCCCGTGATGGTGGGTCTGCGTGCGGACATCGACGCACTGCCCATTCAGGAGAACACCGGCCTGCCTTATGCCTCCGTCAACGACGGGGTGATGCACGCGTGCGGTCACGACATTCACACGACCATCATGGTGGGTGTCGCGCAGGTGTTGGCTGACCTGCATCGTTCGTCGCCGTTCGCCGGAACCGTGCGCGTGGTGTTCCAGCCCGCTGAGGAAAAGCTGCCCGGCGGAGCGTTGACTATCATCGACCAGAACGTGCTGGACGGCGTACCCCGGATGTTCGCGCTGCACTGCGAACCCAAGGTGGACGTGGGCCACGTGGGAACGCGCATCGGCGCGATCACTTCCGCGTCGGACACCGTACGGATCGAACTCTCCGGCCGCGGCGGCCACACGTCGCGCCCGCATCTGACCGAGGATCTCGTGTATGCGATGAGTCAGATCGCCGTGAACGTCCCCGCTGTGCTCTCACGCCGAATCGACGTTCGCTCCGGCGTGGCAGTCGTGTGGGGTCAGTTCCACGCAGGTGTCGCCCCCAACGCGATTCCGGTGTCCGGTTTCATGGCCGGCACCATGCGCTGCCTCGACGCCGAGGCCTGGCACCAGGCCGGCGGTCTACTGGACGAAGTGGTCGAACAAGTGGCGGCACCTTACGGCGTGACCGTGGACCTCGAACACATTCGCGGCGTCCCGCCCGTGGTCAACGGCGAAACGGAAACCACTCTGCTGGAAATCGCTGCCCGCGCCGAACTCGGCGAGGACAGCGTGATGCTCGTGGAACAGTCCATGGGTGGCGAGGACTTCGCCTGGTTCCTGCAGCACGTGCCCGGCGCCATGATGCGCTTGGGTACCAGGGCTCCCGGAGGGCCCACCTACGATCTGCACCAGTCCGATTACGCTCCGCAGGAAGAGGCCATCAGCTGCGGAGTTCAGGTGATGGCCTCCACGGCGTTGCGAGCGATTCGCTTGCGCGTGCGAGAACTCCACGACACAGCGGACTCGGCACTCGTCGAGTGATCCCGTGGCTACACTGAGACTCTCTAAAGTTTCCGGGGAGTAACTTCTGTAGCCTCCCCATCCAGAGAGTCCCTTCTCTCGTATCACCGGAGGACAATGATGACCCCTCGTTACTCGCGCGCTTTGAGCGCCATTGCACTGACCGGCGCGGCCGGCCTCGTACTCGCCGGCTGCGGCCAGGCACCCGAAGAATCCAGCGAAGGCAATTCCGAAGCGCAGGATTTCAAGGGCTGCATCGTGTCCGACGACGGCGGCTTCCAGGACCGTTCCTTCAACCAGGCATCCTATGAGGGCCTCAAGGCCGTCGAGGACAAACTGCAGATTCAGCTGAAAGAGGCTGAGTCCCAGGCCGAAACCGAGTTCGAACCGAACCTCAACTCCATGGCACAACAGGGCTGTGACCTCACCGTCTCCGTGGGCTTCCTGCTCGCTGACACCACCAAGAAGGTGGCAGAGGCCAACCCGGACAAGAACTTCGCGATCGTGGACGACCAGTCCATTGAAGCGGACAACGTCAAGCCCATCGTGTACAACACGGCGGAAGCTGCATTCCTGGCCGGTTACCTGGCCGCGGGAGCTTCCGAGACCGGAAAGGTCGCGACCTACGGTGGTATGGACATCCCCACCGTGACCGTGTTCATGGACGGCTTCGCTGACGGTGTGGCTCACTACAACGAGCAGAAGGACGAGAACGTGGAGGTTCTGGGCTGGAACAAGGAGTCCCAGAACGGCACATTCCTGACTTCGTTCCAGGATTCGTCGCGCGCCAAGACCATCACTCAGAACTTGATCGGCGACGGCGCGGACGTGGTCCTGCCCGTGGCCGGTCAGGCAGCCCAGGGCACCCTGGACGCCGTGTCCGAAGCCAATAACGGTGGCGACAACGTGCGCCTGATCTGGCCCGACACCGACGGCTACGAGACCCTGGACACCGGTAAGGAATACGTCCTCACCTCAGTGCTCAAGGAAATGTCCACCTCCGTGGAGGACGTGGTGACCGAGGCTGTCGAGGGCAACTTCGACAACAGCCTGTACGTGGGCACCCTTGAGAACGGTGGCGTGGGTCTGGCGCCGTACCACGATCAGCAGGACTCCGTGAGCGAAGAGCTCGACAAGGAAGTCCAGCAGCTGAAGCAGGACATCATTGACGGCAAGGTCAAGGTCGAATCCGAGAACGCGCCCCAGGCGTAAGTAGTCACCGCCCCCGGGCAGGAGTGAATCTGTGAAGTTAGAGCTACGTGACATCACCAAGAAATTCGGCGGTTTCACGGCCAACCAGAATGTGAATCTGACGGTTGAGCCGCATCAGATCCACTGCCTGCTCGGGGAGAACGGCGCGGGCAAGTCCACCCTCATGAACGTGTTGTACGGGTTGTACGAACCAACCTCCGGCAGCATCGAGATCGACGGTGAGCCCGTGACGTTCTCCGGTCCCGGTGACGCTATGGCGGCCGGGATCGGCATGGTGCACCAGCACTTCATGTTGGTGCCGGTGTTCACCGTGGCCGAGAACGTGGCTCTCGGTAACGAGGCCACCAAGGGCGTGGGACTGGATCTGAACACCACCCGTCGGAAGATCCGTGAGATCTCGGACCGGTACGGGTTCCAAGTGGACCCGGACGCCATCGTCGAGGACCTTCCGGTGGGTGTGCAGCAGCGCGTGGAGATCATCAAGGCCCTGGTGCGTGATGCAGAGGTGCTCATCCTGGATGAGCCCACCGCCGTGCTCACGCCCAAGGAAACCGACGAGCTGCTCAACATCATGCGTCAGTTGCGCGACAACGGCACGTCCATCGTGTTCATCTCCCACAAGTTGCGCGAGGTCAAGGCCGTCTCTGACGTGATCACCGTGATTCGCCGCGGCAAGGTGGAGGGTCAGGTCGGCCCGGAAACATCCACCGATCAGCTGGCCGCACTCATGGTGGGCCGCGATGTGTCACTGACCGTGGACAAAGAGCCGGCTCACGCCATTGGCTCCGCATTGGAAGTCAACGACCTCACCGTGGTGGGGGAGAACGGTGTGGTGCTGGTCGACAACGTATCTTTCACGGTGGCACCGGGCGAGATCCTGGCCGTGGCGGGCGTGCAGGGCAACGGACAGACAGAACTGACCGAGGCTCTTGTGGGACTGGCCGACCACGTCACCGGTTCCATCAAACTTGAGGACCACGAACTGGTGGGGCGCGGTGTCCGCGATGTACTGTCGGCCGGTGTCGGATTCGTCCCGGAGGACCGCTCGACCGAAGGTCTCGTGGGCCCCTTCTCCGTCTCCGAAAACCTCATCCTGGACCGCTACAAGGACCGAGAATTCGCCTCCGGGCCGTCCCTGAAGCTCGGTGCCATGCGCGAGAACGCGCAGCAGGCCGTGGACAGCTACGACATCCGCACAGGTTCGGTGGATTCACCGGTTTCCACGTTGTCCGGCGGTAATCAGCAAAAAGTGGTCATCGCCAGAGAACTGTCCAGGCCACTGAAACTTTTTGTCGCCTCCCAACCCACGCGAGGCGTGGACGTGGGCTCCATCGAGTTCATCCATAAACGCATTGTGGCCGAACGCGACAAGGGCGTGCCCGTGATCATCGTGTCCACGGAACTGGACGAGGTGTACGCGCTCGCGGACCGGATTGCCGTGTTCTTCCACGGCCGCCTCATGGGAATCGTTCCCCCGGACGCCCCCAGGGAAACACTGGGTCGCATGATGGCCGGTGAAACGGCGGACGAGGTCCTGCCCCCGGCTCCCTGGGACGACAGCCAAGATCATCATCAACACGAGGGGACGCACACGGCATGAGCGCCACGACTACCTCCCCGGAATCCAATCAGGTGTCCGCACCCTCGCCGGTCGAACTGAATCCGGATGATTTCCGCCGGTCACTGTTGGGTTCCACGCTGCAGTCGGTGCTGGCTGTTCTGGCTGCCTTGATCCTGGGTGGCCTACTGATCGCGGCCACCGATGAGACGGTGCGCGAATCAGCCGGCTACTTCTTCGCACGGCCGGGGGACACTCTCACCGCCATGTGGGACGCGGCTTCCAGCGCCTACATCGCGATGTTCCACGGCGCCGTGTACAACCCGGACGGCACTGGCCTGGCCGGCAAGCTCTACCCGCTGACCGAAACGCTGACCGTGGCCACCCCTCTGATCCTCGCGGGTCTGGGCGTGGCCTTGGCCTTCCGAACGGGTCTGTTCAACATCGGTGCGCAGGGCCAGATCCTGATCGGTGCAACCCTGGCAGGCTACGTTGGCTTCGCGTGGCAGCTGCCCGTGGGACTTCACCTGCTCGTGGTTGTGGTAGCCGGTGCGCTGGGTGGTGCCATCTGGGGCGGCGTCGTCGGCCTGATCAAGGCACGAACCGGTGCGCACGAGGTCATCCTGACCATCATGCTCAACTACATCGCGATCAACCTTGTCTCCTGGCTGTTGACACTGTCGACCTTCCAACGCGAGGGATCCTCCAACCCCATCAGCCCGCCCATTGCGGAAACTGCGATGTTCCCCAAGCTGCTGGGCGACGGCTTTCGATTGCACTGGGGCTTCGTCGTGGCGATAGCGGCGACCGTGGCCGTGGCCTGGTTGCTGAACCGGTCGACCATTGGATTCGAACTGCGCGCCGTGGGTGCCAATCCGCGAGCAGCGCGCACCGCCGGTATCTCGGTGACCAAGGGTTTCGTGGTGGTCATGTTGATCGCCGGTATGTTGGCCGGTCTGGCCGGCACCGCGCAGATCGCGGGAACGGAACACTCGCTCACCGTGGGCATCGCGGCGTCGTTCGGCTTCGACGCCATCACCGTGGCCCTGCTGGGCCGCTCCAAGCCGTGGGGCACGTTCTTCGCGGGCATTCTCTACGGCCCGTTCCGCGCCGGCGGCGTGACCATGCAGACGTCCACCGGAACCAATATCGACATCGTGCTGGTCGTGCAGTCCCTGATCGTGCTGTTCGTGGCTCTGCCGCCGCTGCTGAAACTCAAGTCTCGTCGCAAGGAGGTGGCAGCGTGAGTACCGTAACCTCAGCCCCCGGCTCCTCGAACGCGCCGCAGGAGGAACTGGCCACCGCCGCCGCGAACCGGAACGTGGGTGTTCGTACCTTCCGCCCCGCCATCGGTCTGGCGATCCTGGCCCTCGTAGCGCTGCTCCTGTTCGCATTGAACGCGGCAAGCGGTTCCGTGGAATTCCGGCTCTCCGACTCCGGCGACGCCGTCCAGTTGCCCAACCTGTCCGTGCCGATCACAGCGTATGGCTGGGTGGTCGTTGCTGCACTGGCCGCGCTGGCGGTCTTCGCCTCGGTCAGAGCTCGCAGCCTGCCTCGCTGGGCGTTGATCCTGGCAGGATTCTTCTTCGTCACCGGATTCCTCGTATGGATCGTGGGTACCGCGCAGACACCCAGCATCTCGCTAACCGCGCTGCTCGCGGGTTCTGTGGCCCTGGCCACGCCGTTGATCTTCGGTTCCCTGGGCGGTTTGTTGTGTGAGCGATCCGGCGTGGTGAACATTGCGATCGAGGCGCAGCTCCTGTTCGGCGCGTTCTCCGCCGCTGTGGCGGCCACGGTGGCCAACAACGTGTGGGTGGGTCTGCTGGCTGCCGTGATCGGTTCGATGCTCGTCTCCCTGGTGTTGGCGATCTTCTCGATCAAGTACCGCGTGAACCAGGTGATCGTGGGCGTGGTACTCAACGTTCTGGTCTCGGGTCTGACGGGCTTCATCTTCGCGACCGTGCTGCAGCCGAACGCCGCGGACTTCAACTCCCCGGCACGCTTGCCGCACATCACCATCCCGGTGCTGTCCGAAATCCCCGTGATCGGTCCGGTCTTCTTCGACCAGTCGATCATCGGCTACATCATGTACGTGACGGTGGCTGTCGTTTGGTACGCGCTGTACCGCACCCGGTGGGGCCTGCGGACCCGCGCCGTGGGCGAGCACCCCAAGGCCGCCGACACCCTGGGCGTGTCCGTCAACGCCCTGCGCGTTCGTAACGTGCTCATGGGTGGTGCCGTGGCCGGTCTGGGCGGCGCGTTCTACACGCTGGTCTCGGTCTCTGCCTTTACCCGTGACATGACCTCGGGCGCCGGCTATATCGCCCTGGCCGCGCTGATCTTCGGTCGCTGGAACCCGGTGGGTGCCCTGCTCGCCTCGCTGCTGTTCGGCTTTGCATCCAATTTGGAGTCGATCCTGTCGTTCCTGGGCACGTCCGTTCCCAGCCAGTTCCTGGCCATGCTGCCCTACATCGTGACCATCCTGGCCGTCGCCGGCCTGGTCGGGGCCTCCCGCGGTCCCGCAGCGTCCGGCGAACCTTACGTGAAGGAGTAACCATGATTGACGACGCCGCCTGGCGCAGCCTCAAGCAGGCCGCTACCGACGCACTCCAGCACTCGTACTCGCCCTACTCGAACTATGCGGTGGGTGCCGCGGCGCTCGTGGACGACGGGCGCGTGGTCACCGGCGCGAATATCGAGAACGCCTCGTACGGGGTCACCCTGTGTGCGGAATGCTCGCTGGTTTCCGCTCTGTACATGTCAGGCGGCGGCAAGCTCGCGGCTTTCGTGTGCGTGGATGCCCACGGAGATGTGCTCATGCCCTGTGGTCGCTGCCGCCAATTGCTCTACGAGCACCGTGCACCCGGCATGGAGCTGCTCACTGTGAGCGGTGTGCGCAGCATGGACCAGGTGCTCCCAGATGCTTTTGGGCCACAGAACCTGGGGTAGTGCTTGGTACTCCGTGAGATGAAAGAACCCGGATCATCGCTGATGATCCGGGTTCTTTCATGGTTGGTTAAGCTCAACCGTTGCTCGGTGGCATGAGCCGGTCGTGCAGGGGCGCGGAATAGATCCTGGACGGGTCCAGCTTTTCCAGGGTGCGCACCGCGGTGTCCCAACCCTGATCGGCAGGCTGGCCCTGCGTGTACGAGCGGGGAACCTGGTTCTGCAGGATGTCCTGGTTCTGCCATGCGCCTTCTGCGGAGTAGCCCCAGCCCTTGGACCATTCCATGCGGACACCGGCATAGGAGGCGTAATTATTGATGATCCACTGTTCGCACTCCTGGAAGTACTGCAGGGAGTACGGGGTTCCCGGGAAGGTGAGGATGTCCAACCACACCACGGTGTCCCACTCCGGATGGTCCGCGAACGGCCGGGAGGGGGAGAGCGTGGGCATGACAGCGCCGGGGATTTCCACGTCTGCTGGGTTGTCCACGCCCGTGACGCGGATTTCGAGCGGACCGTTCACGGGGAACCGCCAACGCGCCGCATAGTTGTTCACGCTGGACTTGTAATAGTTGTGGAACTCGTGCAGAACCCGTTGTACATCCGCACGGCGGCAATGGATCGCATAGCCGTTGGCGGTCACCTTGAGGGTGTTGGGTCGCACGTACAACTGTAAGTTCTTGGGCGCGCCCCAGAGATCGGACACGAAGGACGTGGTCAGAGACGTCGCGGTGATCTTCTGCTGGGCGGGGCCCAATTGCGTGGCGACCGCCGGAGCGCCGGTTTGGATCTTCTTGAACAGGTCAGAGATCGGCTGCGGGATGTTGTCCGAGAACACGTAGTTGTAGGGCGAGGAAGTCCAACGGGACAGCAGCGGCTTGTAGCGACTGAACTCCCAGGTCTTCACCCACGGCAAGGTGGTGAACGGGAACAGGATGACCTCGATGCGCCCGCAGGACCGCAGGTACGAGTCCACCGTGCGACCCCATGAGCCGGGCTTGGCGAACAGTTCCCAAGTGGGCACGGTGATGTAGCTGCGGCAGCGCATGTTGCCCAATTGGGCCACGCGCAGCTGGACAGAGGTCACGATAGTGCGCCCGAGATTGGTCAGCAGCGGAGCGATGTCCGGGTCGGTGCGTTCGAATCGGCGCAGCGCGTAGTCACCCGCGGATTCGTCCCAGACCACTGCCTCCATGGAGACCACCAGATTGGACAGCGAACCGTAGGTCGCTCCGGCGGGTCGAGTTTCGCGAGAAGCGGGTACAGCGGTTCCGTGCCCCGCGATGGCGAGGGCGCCGCCGATGGTGACGTCTCCCGGGGCTGGGTGATGCATGATGCCCA
>JAFAAV010000105.1 GCA_023426375.1 Actinomycetes bacterium
CTGGCTGCGCGGCGCGGGCCGCTTCGATCGCCTGGTTCAGTTCAGCCACCGTGGACTCGTGGACCTTGCCCACGAGCTCCCCCGTGGCCGGGTCGAGAATCTCGCGACCGGCTGGATTTTCAATGGCTGACAACAGTTCCTGATACGCGCTCATGGGTGCTCCTCCGATTGCGGCGACGGCCCACCAACGACTGGCGAAGGCCTGCTTCTGCTTCCATTGTGGCGTGTGTCACGTTGCCCTGGGCGTCACCCCGGCAGTCATCGTGGACCAATCCGCAGCGACCCAGGTCAGAGGACCAGGGGCGGCGACGGGACGGAGCAGCGTCGGCAACTAACCGACCACCCCGCGCAACCGCTCGCGGCATTTCCGGTAAACCGCCACAGGATCGGCCGTCTCGCCACGAGCCGCCAACTCGCCCCAGCGGATCCAGCTGACCCGCCACACGGCCACCGCGGTTTCGGCGATCAGCAGCAACGTGGCTGGATCCGCGTCCGGAAGCTGGTCGACCAAACGGGCGCGCAGCCGCACCGGCAGCACCAACTCCTGCGATGCCGCCAGAGATTGAAGATCCGCATCCCGCGCCAGCAACCTGGCCACGCGACGGTGTTCATCGAGCTCGGGATCATTGTCCGCCCCCATCACCGATTCCGCCATGGTTTCGACGGCGCGCAGCACCGCCGCGGGGTCAGGATCGGTGATCTCGAGTGCGTCGATGGCTTGTAGCATCCGTCGCTGACCGGGGAGGGCGGCTTGCTCCTTGGTCGAGAAGTACCGGAAGAACGTGCGCGGTGAGACGCCGGCACGTTCGGCGATCTGATGAACCGTGGTCTCCCGGACACCGTTCGCCTCAAAAAGTTCCAGTGCTGCCTGATGAATTTCGCGCTGCGTTTCCAGCTTGCGACGGGCTCGCAGACCCTCTGGCTGTTGCGGTTCCATGATGTTCTCCCTCACGCACCACGCGGCTCTGTGACCAAACCCACGCATTTCTGTCACTTATGCCAAAGTGGCAGTCAGTGCCATTATTGAGTGTAATCCCCTCTCAGAAACAGGTACTTGCATGTCCCATGCCCACATTCAGGATGAGCCGACCACCGGCCAGTTCCAAGCCGTAGCCGATACGGCCGCCCGATCCGCGCTCGAACTCGAACCGGAGCGTCCCACCACCAAGCACATTGTTGCCGTGATCTCCGTGCTGGTGGTGTCCGCTCTCATCATGATTCTGAATGAGACGGTCCTGACGGTGGCCCTGCCCAACCTGATGGCCGACTTCAGCATCACTGCGGCCACGGCCCAGTGGTTGACCACCGGGTTCATGCTGACCATGGCCGTGGTGATCCCCACGACCGGCTGGATGCTCCAGCGTTTCACCACGAAGGGCCTGTTCACTGCGGCCCTCCTCTTGTTCGTGATCGGCACCGCCATGGCGGCGTTCGCACCGAGCTTCGCCGTGGTCCTGCTGGGCCGCATCGTGCAAGCCGGTGGAACCGCAATCATCTTGCCTTTGCTGATGACCACCACGCTCACCTACGTTCCCCCGGCCCACCGCGGCACCATCATGGGACTCAACTCCGTGGTGATCTCCGTGGCCCCGGCCATCGGCCCGACCGTCTCCGGCATGATCGTGAACGCCCTGAACTGGCGCTGGGTCTTCGGCCTGATGCTGCCGGTCGGGGTGCTCGTGCTGCTCCTGGGTCTGGTGCTCATCAAAACCACGGGTGAGACCCGCAAGGTTCCCCTGGACGCCTTCTCCGTGCTGCTCTCGGTCTTCGCCTTCGGCGGCATCGTCTACGGCCTGGGCTCCATCAGCGCGTTGTTCCAGGGTTCATTCATTCCGGTCGTCGCGCTGGCCATCGGGGTAGTTGCCCTGGTCCTGTTCACCGTCCGTCAGGTACGCCTCCAGCGCTCCGCCGACGCCGCCCTGTTGGACCTCCGCCCCTTCGGCGTGCACAACTTCCGCATGTCCGTGATCATCGTGATGATCGCCATGGCCACCATGCTAGGCACCGTGATGGTGCTGCCCATCTTCTTGCAGACCGGCATGGGTATCAACGTGCTCACCGTGGGTCTGATCATGCTCCCGGGCGGCCTGATCCAAGGCATCCTGTCCCCCATCGTCGGCCGCGTGTACGACAAGGTGGGTCCGCGCCCCGTGGTCATCCCCGGCGCCATCCTCCTAGCCGGCGGTCAGTGGTTACTCGCCACGATCGATGAGAACAGCACCGTCACCACGATCATCGTGCTGCACGTGATCTTCTGCATCGGCATGGCCCTGCTCATGACCCCGCTCATGACCGTTGCCCTCGGCGCACTGCCCCAGAACCTCTACGGACACGGCTCGGCGATCATGAATACGCTCCAGCAGCTGTCGGGTGCCGCGGGCACAGCTGTGTTGGTAGCAGCCATGACGCTGGGCGCGGTGGCCGCATCCTCCAGTGGTGCATCAGAAGCGCTCGCCCAGGTCGACGGCGCTCAGACCGCATTCACCGTCGGTGGCGTCCTCGGCTTGGTCGCCGTGGTGTGCGCTCCGTTCGTGAAGAAACTACCCCGGGTTCCCGTCCGGGTGACCGTGGATTAATCCCCAGCTGAGAGGACAACCCGGCCTGGCTCGATCACGAGCCGGGCCGGGTTTTTCTCGTGCGCCCACCGACGACGCCGCTCACGCCCGGTCTCCGAGCGACGTCGTCCGGGCTCGTTAGCTCAGCCCCAGAATGGCCCGAGCGATGAAGAAGTAGACGATCAGGCCGGTGGCATCCACGAACGTGGTGATGAAGGGGTTGGAGAAGACCGCGGGATCCACCCTGATGGCGCGGGCGATCAGCGGCATGAGGCCACCGACCGTGGCTGCCAGGGTGCAGATCGCGGCCAGGGTCAGGCCGATGACCGCGCCGATCGAGGCGCCGTAGATGATGCCGGTGATGGCGAAGCCCGCGGCCCCCAGGAGCAGACCCAGGCACACGCCCACGCGCAATTCCCGCAACGCAACCCTGGCCACGTCGCGCGGACGGACGTCGCCCAGCGCAAGCGCACGCGTAATGGAGGTGGCGGCCTGGTTGCCCGTGTTGCCGCCCGTGCCAATGAGCAGCGGGATGAACACGGACAGCACCACCATTTGCTCGAGCGTGGATTCGAAGACCTCGAGCACCTGGACCGTGAGGGTCGCCCCGATGGCCAGCACGAGCAACCAGACCACGCGGGCCTGCACGAGAGTGCGCACCGGTGTGGACAAGTACGGACGACGCAGGGGCTCTGAACCGCTGATGCGCGCCTGGTCCTCGGACTCGGCGTTCTCGAGAATGTCCAGGGCGTCGTCAACGGTGAGGATGCCCACGAGTCGACCCTCGTGATCCACCACGGGCATCGCCAACAACCGCAGCCCAGCGCAACGGCGGGCGGCTTCCTCGGCTGGTTCGGTCGCGGTGGCGGAGTCCGCATCGCTCATCAGCTCGGCCACGGGAGTTTCGGGATCCGCACTCATCAACTGGCGCAGCCCCACAACCCCCACCAGTTTTCGGGAATCGTCGGTCACGGGGATCGTGTAAATCGTCTCCGCGCGCTGCAGCCCGTTGCGGACACGGTCCAGGCTCTCTCCGGCGGTGAGGTGCGGATGGGTGGTGACGCACTCGGGGTTCATCCGGCGGCCGATGGAGCGCTCCGGGTATCCCAGCACCACCGACGTGAGCTCTCGCTCGTCCTCCGGGAGGTCTCGCAGCAATCGGGTGGCCACGGTGGCGGGGAGCTCATCGACCAGGCGGGCACGGTCATCCGGGGTCAAACCGGCGAAGATCGCGGCGACGTCCTCGTCCTGCAGCCCCACTACGAGTTCTTTTTGGAGGGGTGCGTCCAGGCGTTCGAACACCACGGACGCGCGATCCTTGGGAAGCATGCGGTAGACCAGTGCTCGATCACGGACGCTCAACCGCTCCAGGAGCGCAACCACCTGGCTCGACGGCATGGCATCGACTGAGTCTGCCACCCGATCGAAATCTCGTTTTGACACCGCGGATTCGACATTCTGAAGTTGCCGACCGGTCACCGTCTCGGCTGTGCGATCCACTGCATCTCCTTTGTCGTTGCATCCTTGAACCCCGCCCTGCACACCGCGGTGCTCACCCTTTCCATTCTCCCTATTGTTCCTAGTCAGTAGGCTCCATGAACTCACAAGAACCCGTTCGTAAGTGTGGACAATCACATTCGTCCACTGGAGATTTTCCGTTGTTACGTTGGTGACGTCCAGGTCAGGGAAAAGGTTTGGGGGAACCTAACCGACACTCGCGACAGGGGCTTCTTTGCTCAACGCCTGCGGGGGCAGGCGCACTCATTATCTGGAGGAAACCCGTGAAAAAGAACATCGTCAAAACCGGTACCGCCATCGCAGCTTTCGGCGCTCTGACCTTCGGTTCTGTTGCTCCGGCGCAGGCCACCTTCTTCCACCCGGCTCCCAGCCACCCCGTGACCTCCTCCTCCACTTATGACCCTTGCAAGGACGGCGGCAGCACCGGCGGCGGCCACACCGGTGGTCACACCGGCGGCAAGGACATCCTGGGCGGCCTGTTCGGTCACAAGATCAACTTCGTCAAGGACGTCATCGACTTCAAGCTGGGTCTGTTCCACAAGATCTTCAGCTTCAAGCACTGAGGTTCCGTTTCACTGATTTCCTAGTGAACGTGCCCCGCACCTTCTGGTGCGGGGCACGTTCTTTTGCGCCGGGCACTCCTCAAATCACCAGCGGGCACCTAAGGTAGTAAAAAGTTTTGCTATTTCTGCTCCCCTCGGAGGACCCGCATGAACGCCGACCCGAATGACATGCCCGCAATCCGCGAAATGCTTCACGAGATTTTGCGGAATGATCCCGCCCCACTGCACCTGGGCATCCAATTGGGGGACATCGACCAGGGACGCGTGGTCATGACCATGCCCATCGCCGATCACATGGCCAACAGCCACGGTATGAGCCACGGCGGCTACCTGTTCACCCTGGCCGACACAACTCTCGCCTACTGCTGCGCGACCGCGGGTACGCGCATTGTCACCCGCAACGCGGAAATCACGTTTGTCGCCCCGGCCCACGCCGGCCAGATCGTGACGGCGACCGCTACGCGCCGGGTGAGCTTTGGCAGGAACCAGATCTGCGACGTCGTTCTGGAGGCCGACGGGCGCGTGGTCGCCTACTTCACGGGGCAGGGAACCACGCCCCCGCCGCCGCGTGAGAACAAGTCCTAGCGAGCCTCATCCGCATCCACCCGGGTTGCCTCCAACTGCGCGCGCCGCGTGGCCATCTTGACGTCCACGTAAATCAAGATCCCCACAACGATGCCGCCCACAGCAGCCACCAGAAGCAGCATGGGCCAATTGTCACCGGGTGCTTCGAGCGTACGGTCGTCGATCTGCCACGGCCACAGCGCCCGCAGCGCTCCGAGCATCAGCCCGGCCAGGACCACCATGGTCGGGCGGTAGCGATAGGCGAGCAACAACTGGAGGCCCTTCACGAGAACGGCCATGCCCATGATCGCACCCACCATGAAAAGCCCCAGGTAGCCCAGGTCCAGCTCATCCACGGCCTTGAGCGTGGGCTGGTACAGGCCGATGGTGAGCAGGATGAACGAGCCGGACAGTCCCGGCAACAACAGCGCGGAGACCGCGATGGCGGCCGCCAACACAATGATCACGGGATTCGGTTCCACCGTGGTGGGCGGAATCGACACTATGAAGAACGCGAAGAGGAACCCGGCGATACCCATGATCCAGTCGATTGCACGCCAGTTCCTGCCCGCCAAGCGGATGGGTACCGCCACCGAGACCAGTACCATGCCGAAGAACAAGGCCCGCATGACCTCGGGATGATCCTCGACCGCGCGCGACATAGGACCCGCAATCGTGAAGACGGCCAGGACCATGCCCAACATGACGGGAATGATCATGCGCCAGTGCACCTTGGCCAGGTTCTCCTTCACCCCGGCCATTCGATCCGGGCCCAACAGGGCGCGCTTGCCGGCGCTGACCACGTGGGACGCGGAATCAATGAGCTCATCGTAGATCCCCACGACCAGCGCCACCGTGCCACCGGAAACTCCCGGGATGGTTTCCACCGTGCCGATCAGGGCACCACGGATGATGTTGCCGGGGATATTGCGATGCTCGGTGACCTGATGCGGTTCTGCGGTCGGTTGTGGTTTTCCGGTTGGTCGTGCGGTGGCGCCCATGCAGTCGTATCCCCTCGTTCGCGGCTGAATGGTCCACGCTACCGGGCCTACCCGTGCGGTCCCTCAGACTGTTCTCGGTGACCGGCGCGACCTCAGCCGGCCACCGTAGAACAGACGGTGATCAGACCGCGGACCAGCCGCCGTCCGAGGGCAGGATGGCTCCGTTGATGTTCACGCTGTCATTGGAGGCCAAGAATGTGATGCTGGCAGCCAGGTGCGCGGCCTGGGCCATGCCCGGCATGTTGGAGCGCACTCCTCCCAAGCGAACTGCGCCGGACTCGGACATGTCCGCCGGAAGCTTGATGCCGGTGGCCACGCCACCCGGCGCCACCGCGTTGAACCGAATGCCCTGAGTGGCATACATGAAAGCAGAGCTGACGGTCAGACCCACCACGGCGTGCTTGGAAGCGGTGTAGGCGGCACCCGCAGCGGAACCGCGCAGACCCGCCTCTGAGGTCAGGTTGACCACGCTGCCGTGACCGGCCTCGAGCATCAAGGGGATCACGGCGCGGGTCAGGCGCATCATGGCGTCGACGTTCACGGCGAAGACCTTTTGCCACGTCTCGTCCGTGACCTCGTGCAGCGGTGCGAAGTTGTCCATCACACCGGCGTTGTTGATCAGGGCGTCCACGCGATTGTCGGCGGCTGACAGGATGCCGGGGATCGCGTCAGGATCCGTGAGGTCCGCTTGCACGGGCACCAGGGACTCCGAGAACTCGCTGGAGAGATCGTCCAGACCATCGGTGTTCAGGTCCACTGCGACCACGCGGCCGCCCTCGCGGAGAATCCGGGAGGTCGTGGCCAGGCCGATACCAGCACCTGCGCCCGTGACGATCACCGTCTGACCGGCGAACCGTTCGGGCACGATCCGCTCTTCCCACTCGAGATTCAACATGGTGGGCATACCCGGAGTTTCAGTCATTGTTCTCCCCTTCATCGCGGTAGACGACCCGTCCGTCGCACACGGTCAGAACCGGCCGGAGGTCCTTGAGATCCTCAGTCTCAACACTAAACGGATCACGGTCCATGAGCACCAGGTCTCCCAGGAACCCCTCCGCGATTCGCCCCAACCGATCCTCTTCGAAGGAAGCACGAGCCGCAACGGTGGTGAACGCGGCGATTGCTTCGGCCACGGAGATGTTCTGCACGGTGTCCAGGAGCCTACCGGAGGAGGTTCGTCGGGCGACCGCGGCGTACATGCCCAACCACGGGTTGGGCGTGGTGACTGGGAAATCCGAGTTGATGGGCGCGTCAATGCCGTGATCGATAAACGTGCGCATCGGGTAGGTGCGCTTGATGCGCTCCGGACCCAAGTTGTTGAGGTAGCTGTCCCCGAGCTCGAACAGGAACGCGGTAGATGCTGCGGCAATGATGTTGCCGTCCCGCAGCCGGTCCAATTCTTCCTGGTTGGGCAACCCGCAATGTTCCACCCGATGACGGCGCGATCGCACCACGGTGTCGTAGAGATCGTGAGCCTTGGTCTCACCGGTCTCATCCGATGGTCCGCCGGTGTTCTGCGCGCTGTCCGCCGCGTCCCGGCCGCCCGCTTCAATCAGGTCCAGCGCCTGGGTCACGGCACGTTCACCGATACCGTGCACGGCCACGCGCTGCCCTGCGGCGACGGCCTTGGCCACGAGGGGTTCGATCTCGGAGGTGTCGTAGTAGAGGATGCCGCGCGAGGAACTGCCCTCGAACGGCTCAGCCACCGCGGCGGTGCGCCCGCCCACGGAACCGTCGAGCACGAACTTGAGACCCTGGTAGCGCAGCATGTCGTTTCCGAAACCGCTGCGCAGGCCGGTGCCGAGAACGGCGTCGTAACTGCCCGGGAACTCACCTTGCGCGAGCGCGAAGTACCACGGCCGGAAGCGCACCGAGAGTGCACCCTCCGCGAGCAGGGTTTGATAGACGCCCATCTCGGTGGGGCCGGAGCTCATGTCGTGAACTGTGGTGACGCCCTTGCTGGCCAGGTCATCGAGCGCCAGGCGCATGCCCTCGGTCATGCCTTCGGGGGTGTCCGTGGGGAGGTCGACCAGGGACATCGCTTTTTCCTGCAGCAGGCCCGTGGCGCGCCCCGATTCGGGATCACGCACGATGCAGCCGCCGGACGGATCCGGGGTCTCGTCGGTGATGCCGATGAGCTCCAGTGCGGCGGTGTTCACCAGCGCCATGTGCGCGCACGTACGGCGAAGGAACACGGGGTTCTCGGGTGCGGCGCGGTCCAGGTCCTCCAGCGTGGGGCCGGGGCCGTCCATACGGTGTTCGTCGTATCCCCAGCCGGCGATCCATTCACCGGGTTCCGCGTTCTCGGCCGCTTCTCGAAGGGCACCGACAATATCCTCAACAGTCCCTGTCACGGCGGGGCGACAATCCACCTGCAGCAGACTCTTGGCATACATGCCCGGATGGCCATGCGATTCGATCAGCCCCGGCATGAGAAAGCGCCCACCCGCATCGATCACCGGGGCGTCCGGGGCGCTGCGCTCTCGCGCTTGCTCCGAACTGCCCACGTAGGTGATCACACCATCGTTGACGACGACGCCGCGTGGTGCGGTTTCGTACGCGCTGCCGGGGTCGTAGACCACGGCGTTGATGACGGTGAGGTTGCGGGTGGGACGCTCTGTCATGGGTAACTCCTCATGCAGTTACTTGCGGTTGAGCAGGTCCCCGCTGATCTGGTCGACGCCCTGCGCGTCATCGCGGCGGATCATGATTCGCGCGATGATCGAGGAGACCAGGGAAATCACTGCGATCACGAACAGCAGGATGGCCGGGCCTGTAGAGCCACCGCCGGTTGCCACCAGGATGGTTGCCGCGAGTGCGGGCATAAAGCCCGCGACAACGCCCGCGAGGTTGGCGGACAGCGCAATCGCCGAGTATCGGATCTTGACCGGGAACAGCTGGGTCAGCACGGTGCCCACGGGGGCGTAGGCGATCGAGGCAAAGCCCAGGCCGAGGATCAGGGCCACGGTGATCATGGCGGTGGAACGAGTGTCCATGAGCCAGAAGATGGGGAATGCCACGAGCGCGGCAATCACGTAACCGGCAACCACCACGGTGGATGGGCTGGTCTTGTCCGCGATCTTTCCTGCCGCAAACATGGTCACGATCTGTGCCACGGCGCCCCACGTGATGGCGTTCAGAATCACGGTGGACGGCAGACCCAACTCGTCGACCACGTAGCTGATCATGAACGTGGTGAGCATGAAGAAACCGGCGTTACCGAACAGGTAGGTACCGATGCCCACGAGGAGACGACCCGGAACCGTGCGAATGATTTCGACAACCGGTGCGCTTTCCTTCTCGGCGGGCGCGGCGGCCTTGGCCGCCTCGGCATCCTTGAAGTCATCAGTCTCGTCGACCTTGAGGCGGATCCACACACCCACGGCGACCAGCAGGATGGAGATCAGGTACGGGATACGCCAGGCACCCTCGAGGAACTGTTCACCGGACGCCGCGACAACCGCCGCGACGATCACGCTGGACAGGATGGTGCCGGTGGGCGAACCCAACTGCACCACAGCACCATAGAAGCCGCGCTTGCCTTCGGGTGCGTTCTCTACGGCCATCAGTGTGGCACCGCCCCATTCACCACCGGCGGCCATGCCCTGCACGAAGCGGAGTACACCGAGCAGGATGGGCGCTACGAGACCTGCGGTTTCGTAAGTCGGCAGCAAGCCGATCAGTGTCGATGCAACGCCCATGGCCACGATGGTGATCATCAGAATGGTGCGGCGGCCGATGCGGTCACCGAAGTGACCGGCGAGCAGCGCGCCGACGGGGCGGGCAATGAAGCCGACGCCGAAGAGCAGGAACGAACTGATGGTGGCCAGTGCGGGATCGTCGCCGCCGAAGAACAGCGGGGCGAACACGATGGCGGACGTGGTGCCGAACAGGAAGAAGTCGTACCACTCAAGGGACGTACCCACGTATGCGCCCCACAGGGCACGACGGGCCTTCTTCGGATCGTGGACTCGCTGGGCGGGCGCGGGATCAACGCCACCAGCGGGGGAAGCTGAAGTGCTGGACATGGAGAACCTCGAAAGAACGGTGGTGCGGAACCCTGACAGTGTGATGTAGGGCACCGAGAGTGTAGGTATTCACTATGTGACCCGGATCGCAAGGGGTCAAATACCTCTTAAGTACTGTGTTCATGCCGTTCAGGCATAGTTCCAGGGTTCGTCCATGCCACCCCAGTCGGCGGCGGCCCAGTGGGACAAAAATTGTGACAGCCTACCGGCCAGTTCGAGCAGTTGTTCGTGGGCGTAATGCCCGCGTGGCCACACGAGGTGGAGCTGGAGTGCGAGAGGTACGCGAGCGGCGTCGTCGGCTATGAGTCCGTGAGAACTGCGCATCTCGGGGACCAGAACGCGAATGGGGTGGGCCCCGAACCGCGGGAGTTCGGAGGTGAATCCCGTGGCGGTCCCGGAGGCGGCGAGCGCCATGATGGCCTGGCCGTCGTCGGATTCCATAACCGAAGGGAACCGGATGCCCGCGGCGGAGACCGCGAAATCCAGGAGGTAACGGCTCGCGTTGCGGTGGGTCGGGAGGACCACGGCGTGATCGGCGAAGTCTTCGATGGGCGCCTCGACCACGCCCGCGAGCGCCATCGGGTGACGCGCGGAGACGCACGCGTAGATCGGTGCGGAACCGAGTAGCTCGGAGACCAGTTCGCCCTGCATGGGGGCGGTGGAGATGGCGGCGTCGCAGCCTTCGCGCAACGCCACGGGGATATTCGCCTGAATAACGGTGCGCGCGTTTACCACGGGATCGTCCGGGCCGAGCGTGGCGATGAACGGTGCCAGGAGGTTACGCAGGGTGGCCTCCGTGGTGCCCACTGTGAGGGTCGAGACCCGACCCGTGCTCAGCGTGGCCGCGCCGCGCTCGAAGCGGTCCACTTCACCCATCAGTCTGCGCGCCATGGGCACCAGCCGCTCCCCCGCCGTGGTGAGCACGAGCCGATTGCCTTTGGGCCGGAACAGCGTCAGACCGAGGTCCTGCTCGAACAGCTTGATCTGCCGACTCAACGCCGGCTGCGCCATCCGCAGCGACTGCGCCGCGGCCGTCATGGTCTCCGCATCCACGGCGGCCAGGAAGTACTTGACCCTGCGAAAACTCATCTCAGCCATGGGGTAAGTGTGGCAGGTGACCGTGCCCCTCGCTGCGTCCCAGAAGGCCCTAGCCCACCCGCTTCACAAACTCCCACAGCTTCTCGGCAGCAACCGTCAGGTTCCGTGCAAAACCTTCCAGGTCCTCGGAGGTGTCCCGGCGGTAGTTGATGCAGAACTCGTACCCGTCGGACAGGCGCGTGTAGGTCATCCCGAAACCCTCCGGAGTGGTGGGGGCAAAGGCGTAGCGCACGATCTGTTCCGGCCCACCGATGGACGTGGTGGACAGGAAATCACGCCGCATGGTCGTCAGACCCGGGTTGGCGAAGAACGAAGTGTCCACGCCATTCCGCTCGGCCACATACTGCAGGCCGAGCAGGTGCCGGTCGATGCCTTGGGCGGATTTGCACGCCTTGACCCAGCTGCGGTGGGCATCCAGAGCTGCCTGGAACTGCTCCAAGGTCGCCTCGCCAGCCTGCAAGGCCGCGACGAACTCCACGGCTTCCGAGGTCACCGGGCGCAGACACTCCGTGCGGCCGGCCTGGTATTCGCGCATGTCCACGGCCTCGTACACGCTGCGCACCCTGTTGTAGGTGGCCAACTGGGCGTAGAGCATGATGAGCTGCTGAGCGGCGTCGTCGCTGATGCGGAACGGGAGCTCGGCCTTGTGAGGCCGCGGCACGAAGACCCGGTGCACGCCGTGAAGCGCGGCGTCGCGGCGGTAGGCGGCCAGTTCCTCGAGCAAGGTGGAGCGTAAAGATTCGCTCAGGTCCCACGTCAGCGGCTCCGGCGATGCGATCTCGGAGGCGACCGGCTGCTCCGGGATGGCCAGCTCCTGCATACGCGCCACCGCAGCCAGGATGGTGGCGCCGTCCACCGTGCTGTGTTCCACGTGGATGGCCAGCCAGTCGTCGGCCAGGCACACCTCATAGGTCAATGGCTTGTAGGCCCACGCGTGACCCACCTCGAAGGCCGAATGCTCGAGGTGCTCGATGACCTCGGCCTGGGTATCCAGCACATTGACCATGAAGATCATGCGGGTGATCCGGTCGTAGATCTCCGCGTTGTGGGGGTTCTCGGTCAGCTCCTCCAGTAACGGCGCGGCCTTCTCGCTGCCCAGATAGGACAGCGTGCCGAACGGGAGCTCGGGCTCCGTGGCGGCCT
>JAFAAV010000110.1 GCA_023426375.1 Actinomycetes bacterium
CTGGCTGCGCGGCGCGGGCCGCTTCGATCGCCTGGTTCAGTTCAGCCACCGTGGACTCGTGGACCTTGCCCACGAGCTCCCCCGTGGCCGGGTCGAGAATCTCGCGACCGGCTGGATTTTCAATGGCAGACAACAGTTCCTGATACGCGCTCATGGGTGCTCCTTGGATTGCAACGGCGGCCCACCACCGACTGGCGAAGGCCTGTCTCTGTACCCATTGTGGCGTGGATCACGCGCACTGATGTTGTCAGCCCGCGCAGCAGTTTTGGCCCCAGGTGCAGGAGGGGCCCTGAACATTTACATGACGGCACCTTGATCGGCACCGCGCAGTCAAAGACAACTGTCGAGCACTCCTGGACAACACCTTATGGATGTGACCTGGCTAACAATGGGCTAACCCAGCTGAAACCCGCATCGGAGGCTCACCGTGCAGCAACCTACTCGCCTCGCGAGGCGTCATTTATCCACCACAGCCCTGGTGTTCATGATCATCGCAGCGTCAGCGCCCTTGACTGTCTTGGCCGGCGGTGTGCCCACAAGCTTCGCTGTATCCGGCCTCCTCGGAGTGCCCGTGGGTTACCTGATCCTGGGACTCATCCTGGCTGTATTCGCCATTGGATACGGCGCCATGAGCGGCCATGTCCAGAACGCCGGAGCGTTCTACGCATACGTGGCCGAGGGCCTGGGAAACAGGCAGGGCATCGCAGCGGCCATCCTGGCGCTGGTCTCCTACAACATGATGCAGGTGGGCCTGTATGGACTATTCGGCTTCTCTCTGGCCGCGTTGATCACAGGGCTGTTCGGCATCGCGGTCCCGTGGTGGCTGGCCGCCCTGCTCGGATGGGTGATTGTTGGCGCTCTGGGTGTCAATAGTGTGGATCTCTCCGCCAAGGTCCTTGGTGTTCTGGTCGCACTCGAATTCCTGGTCGTGGGCGTGGTCTCCATCCTGGCGCTGGTAGCCGCCCCGGAGGGAATCGAGTTCCAGACTCTCGATCCACAGAACTTCTTCACGCCCGGAATTGGCGTACTTCTGGCTTTCGGTATCGCTGCGTTTATGGGGTTCGAATCGGGTGCCATCTATTCCGAAGAAACCAAGAATCCTCGCAAGACCGTGGCCCGCGCGACCTACGTCGCAGTGGCCGTAATCGCCGTGTTTTACATGTTTTCGTCATGGGCATTCTCGGTAGGCGTGGGCGCCTCGAGCATCGTGGCCTCGTCTCAAGAATTCGGGCCCGACCTCGTCTTCGTGTGGCTCGCGGAGCGCAGCCCTCTGCTTGCCGACGTCGCTAATGTCCTTTTCATCACCAGCCTGCTTGCCGCACTGGTCGCTTTTCACAACGGCGCCGCCAGGTATTTCTTCGCTTTAGGCCGCACCGGAGTGCTTCCGAAGAAACTCGGACTGACATCCGCTCGGACCGGCGCCCCGTTCGCGGGGTCCCTTGCGCAGTCTGCCGTGGCGGTTGTGGTCATCGTAGTTTTCGCACTGGCCGGTGCAGGATCGCCCTTGGGAGATCTTTTCCCAGTTCTGACGCTTTTCACCTGGCTGACCAACGCGGCCGCTTTTGGGCTGGTCTTCCTTCTGGCCATTACTTCTATCGCCGTGGTCGCATGGTTCTCCCGCCGTCATCACGGCCACGGTGTGGGCACGCGAGTGGTTGCCCCGGTGGTCTCGGCCCTCGGGTTGATCACCGTGGCCATCCTCATCCTGGTCAACTTCGACCTCATGATCGGGGCGGAGGGCCCATCACCGCTGGTGGCCATTATGCCGGGCATCATCATCGGCTCGGGAGTAGTGGGACTGATCTGGGGTGAAGTCCTTCGCCGACGCCGCCCGGACGTGTACCGGGCCATGCAGCACGAGGACCAGATCCCTGAGTCGCAAGAACTTCCGGTAGTCGCAAACCATCCCCATTCCTGATCTGTCCAACAACCCATTCACTGGAGGAATCACCATGAGCAATCCCCACGTCGTAGTTGTCGGGGCCGGCTTCGCTGGCCTAGTGGCGGCCCGAGAACTGCAGATGGCTGGCGTAGACGTGGAAATCGTTGAAGCCCGCGACCGTATCGGCGGACGAGCGTGGACCGAGGAACGAATGGGGCGCCCACTTGAGCTCGGTGCCACCTGGGTGCATTGGATGCAGCCTCACGTGTGGTCCGAGATCACCCGGTACGACCAAAGCATCTACCCCAGCCCGTTCTGTGATGACGCCTACTGGGTCACCGGCGACTCGGTCAAGCACGGTTCCGAAGCTGACCTCGAGGCCGCGATCGACCGCCCGATGCAGAAGATCTTCGAGAACTCTCGCGATTTCTTCCCGTACCCCTACGAACCACTGCATGTCCTCGATGAGCGCAGCGGAAGCTCCCCAGAACTGCGGCAGCAATTCCTCGCCGCTGACGAAGGTAGCGTTCTTGACTGCCTCCGCGATGGGTCCTTCAGCCAGGAAGAGATCGACCTCTGTAACGCCTTTTGGGCCGCCGGTTACATCGGTGACCCGGAACAGGGATCGCCGCTCATGGCCAAACAATGGGCGGCACTGTCCGATCACCGAATGAGCCTCATGGAAGAACAGACTCTTCGGTACAAACTCACGAATGGCATGCGGGGCATCTACGAGAACATCGCGGCCGACCTCAACTGCCCGATCAGGCTCAACACCCCGGTCAAGTCCATTGACCACCGAGCAGCCGGAGCCACGGTCACCCTGGAGAATGGTGAGAGCATCTCCTGCGACAGCGTGATCGTCACGGTCCCCGTGGGAGCGTTGCCCACCATCGAGTTCACCCCGACACTTCCAGACGGCATGCGCAACATCATCGATAAGAAGTGGAACTCCACCGGCTGCAAGATCTGGGTCAAGATCAAGGGCCACCACAGCATCCTTGGTTACGCCCCCACCCCCGCCAAGATGGCGATTTTCCGCAGCGAATTCTTTCTCGACGACGACACCACCATTTGCGTAGGGTTCGGCCCCCACCACGATCAGGTGAATCTCAACGACCCCAAACACGGGCAAGAGATCGTCAACCAATGGCGACCTGACCTGGAAGTCGTAGACTCCACCGGCCATGACTGGGTCGCGGACAAGTGGAGCGGTCAGGCTTGGGCAACGCTGCGTTCGGGACAGTTCACCAACGGCTGGCACCACTTCCGCACCACCGACAGCCGCCTGCATTTCGCGGGAGCGGACTGGGCGCGGGGCTGGCGCGGTGTCGTGGTGGATGGCGCCATTGAAACCGGGCTGAGCACGGCGCGAAACGTGATCAAGGAGCTGAAGGTCTAACCGTCATAACGCATGCTGGCCGGGCCCGGCGGGATACTCAGGCCCCGGCCAGGATGCGTCTTCGATATGCCGACGGCGTCTCCCCATACTCCGCTTTGAAGCTCTTACTTACGTGTGCTGCGTCCAGTAAGCCGTAGCGAGAACTCACGCTGTGCACCGTCTCGTCCGCGAGCGCGGGATCCGAGAGATCTTCACGGATCGCTTCCAACCGCTTCAGACGAACGGTCGAGGACACGGTGAGGTCCTGGGCCGCAAATCTGCTGTGCAGCTGGCGAACCGAAACGTACAGCGCCTTAGCAATGGTGCCCGGCGACAACTCAGAATCGCCCAGATGGTCGTCGATGTAGGCCGCTGCCTGCTGGACCAGCAGGTCTCCCGGCTGCTCCTCGCTGAGTTCCAGAACGTCCGAGGACAGCACGCTCACAAGCATGCCCAGCGCGCTCCTGACCAAACGCATGGCGTGGGGCCCGTGAAGTAGATCCATGTTCTCGGCGAGATCACGGAACATGGGGGCGGCCACCCGGCCCAGCCCATGGTCCTGGGTGATCCGCCGCGCGGTGACCATCTCCACCTGAGCCGGAGTCATGTGAACCACGGAGCGAGGAAACGTCATAACCATAGAGTGCTGCGGACCACGAAAATCCAGCTCGTAGGGCCGGTACGCTACGTACAGTCCCAGGTCACCGGGCTCCAACTGGCACTCACGCCCGTCCTGGCGGAGAGTGCACACCCCTTCCAACTGCAGGCTGAGCTTGAAGTACTCCCCCTGGTCCTGCTCGACCAGCTGTGCAGTGCGCACCACCCGGTGAGCGTCGGTGGACATATCGAACAAATGCACGTCGTCGAGTTCCACCACGCGTAAGTTCGCGCGGAATTGGCCCTCATTGGGAGCAGTGATTTCCAATGCCGAGAACGAACCACGAATCACTTCCCGCCACTGCGGCATGGTCAGGCCGGTGTACAGACCGGCAGGTTCAACAGACGGTTGCTGGGGTGTCGCCATGTCCCTCTCTCCCTCGCTGCCCGGTTGACGGCATCCTACGAAGATTCGGGTGCGGCCGACACCAGGAGACCGATCCTCGCTAGCGGGACGGAGCGGCGTCGGCGGCTATCCGACGGCGCTGCGTAACCGGGCCCGGCATTCTCGGTAGACCGCAACGGGGTCGGCGGTCTCGCCACGCGTGGCCAACTCGCCCCAGCGGATCCAACTGACCCGCCACACTGCCACCGCTGTTTCGGAGATCAGCAGCAGCGTGGCCGGGTCTGCCTCCGGTAGTTGCTCGGCCAGACGTGCACGCAGGCGCACCGGGAGGACCAACTCTTGCGATGCTGCCAGAGACTGCAGATCCGCGTCCCGCGCCAGCAGTTTGGCCACGCGCCGGTGTTCATCGAGTTCGGGATCATTGTCCGCACCCATGACCGTTTCCGCCATGGTTTCCACCGCACGGAGTACCGCCGCGGGATCTGGATCAGTGATCTCAAGCGAATCGATGGCTCGCAGCATCCGCCGCTGACCGGGCAGTGCCGCTTGCTCCTTGGTCGAGAAATAGCGGAAGAACGTGCGCGGTGAAACCCCGGCGCGTTCGGCAATCTGGTGGACCGTGGTCTCCCGCACCCCGTACGCCTCGAAAAGTTCCAGTGCAGCTTGATGGATCTCGCGCTGCGTTTCCAGTTTTCGACGAGCCCTCAGCCCCGCCTGCGGTTCATGCTCCATGACGCCCTCCCTGACGCTCGGCACCCCATTGTGACCAACCCCACGGCTTTATGTCACTTATGCCAAAGTGGCATTCAGTGCCATTATTGAGTGTAATCCCCTCTGAGAAACAGGTACTTGCATGTCCCATGCCCACATTCAGGATGAGCCGACCACCGGCCAATTCCAAGCGGTAGCCGATACGGCCGCCCGATCCGCTCTCGAGCTCGAACCGGAGCGCCCCGCCACCAAGCACATCGTTGCCGTGATCTCCGTGCTGGTGACCTCCGCTCTGATCATGATTCTGAACGAAACGGTCCTGACGGTGGCCCTGCCCAACCTGATGGCCGACTTCAGCATTACTGCGGCCACGGCCCAGTGGCTGACCACAGGATTCATGCTGACCATGGCCGTGGTGATCCCCACGACCGGATGGATGCTCCAGCGTTTCACCACCAAGGGCCTGTTCACCGCGGCCCTGCTGTTGTTCGGGATCGGTACCGCCATGGCTGCGTTCGCGCCAAGCTTCGCCGTGGTCCTTCTGGGTCGGATTGTGCAGGCCGGCGGCACGGCCATCATCCTGCCGCTGTTGATGACCACCACCCTCACCTACGTTCCCCCGGCCCACCGCGGCACCATCATGGGACTCAACTCCGTGGTGATCTCAGTGGCTCCGGCCATTGGCCCGACCATCTCCGGCATGATCGTCAATGCCCTGAACTGGCGCTGGGTCTTCGGCCTGATGCTTCCGGTCGGGATGCTCGTGCTGCTCCTGGGTCTGGTGCTCATCAAGACGACCGGTGAGACCCGCAAGATTCCCCTGGGCGCCTTCTCCGTGCTGCTCTCGGTCTTCGCCTTCGGAGGCATCGTTTACGGCCTGGGATCCATGAGCGCTTTGTTCCAGGGTTCGCTGCTTCCTGTGCTCGCCCTGGCGGTCGGCGCAGTCGCCCTTGCGCTGTTCACCATCCGCCAGGTGCGCCTCCAGCGCGCAACGGACGTCGCCCTCCTGGATGTGCGCTCCGTTCGTGAAGAAGCTACCCCCGGTGCCCGTCCGAGTGACCGTGGACTGATCCCTGCGACGTCGAAAATCCCGGCCTGACTCGATCGCGAGCCAAGCCGGGATTTTCGCAACCATCTAGAGCCTGCCGAGGACTACTTACAGTCCTTCACCCGAGGGGGAGACGAGAATCTTGACCGCAGTCTCGTTGCGGTGGATGAGCGTATCGAACCCCTCATCCACAAGACCTTCCAACCCGATCTTGCCGGTGATGAACGGCTTGAGATCAATCTTGCCGGACTCCACGAGCTCGATGGTGGCGGGGTGGGAATTCACATATGCAATGGTGCCGCGCAGGTCGATCTCCTTCATGACCAGCTTATGGATATCGAAGTTGGACCGTTCCGCCCAGATCGATACGACGACCAGCACGCCAGTGGGTCGCAGGGCATCCATCAAGGTGTCCAGCACCACCTGAACCGACGTGCACTCGAACGCGACATCCGCACCTTTACCGCCGGTAATCTTCTGAACTTCCTTCACCACGTCCACTTCCCGTGGATCCAGCGCATAATCTGCCACGCCGGTCTCCAGAGCTTTCTCGCGACGCAGGGAGGAGAGCTCCGACACCACCACGGTGATACCAAGGGCCTTGAGCACGGCGGCGGTCAGCAAACCGATGGGGCCGGCACCACCCACCACTGCTACGTCCCCGGCTTTGGCCCCGGAGCGCTCGACGGCGTGATATCCCACAGATAGTGGCTCGATCAGGGCGGCCTCGTCCAAGCTCACGGAGTCCGAAATCGGGTGCACCCAGCGGCGCTTGACGGCAATGCGCTCCCCCAGGCCGCCGCCGCGTCCGGCGAGACCGATGAAGTTCATGTTCGGAGACAGGTGGTAATCCTTGGATTCAGGACCGGTGTCCACCTCGTCACCAATGATGTAAGGCTCGACCACCACGTGCTGACCGACCTCGAGATCTTCCACGCCTTCACCGAGTTCATCGATCACTCCGGAGAACTCGTGCCCGAGAGTCACCGGAGCAGTCTCACCCGAGATGGGGTGCGGGGTGTCGTGGGTGGGGCAGAAAACGGGCCCGTCCTTGTACTCATGCAGGTCAGTGCCACAGATGCCGCACCAGGCCACTTTGATTCCCACCTCGCCCGGGGCCACCGTGGGCTCGGGAATCTCTTCAATACGAATGTCGCCTCGGTCGTAAAACCGTGCTGCCTTCATCATGAACCTCCGGATCACTCATGGGACCGGGAATGGAGACTCGATCCCTGTGGTCTGACCATAAGCACGATGGGGTCTAAAAATAAAGACCCAGGGAAGCATGGAACACATTTCTAGCCCAATCCCAGAATGGCGCGAGCAATGAAGAAGTAGACCACCAGGCCGGTCGCGTCCACGAACGTGGTGATGAAAGGGTTGGAGAAAACCGCCGGGTCCACTTTGATGGCGCGGGCGATCAGGGGCATGAGGCCACCCACCGTGGCAGCCAAGGTACAGATCGCAGCCAAGGTCAGGCCGATGACCGCGCCGATCGAGGCCCCGTAGATGATTCCGGCGATGACAAAGCCCGCAGCTCCCAGGAGTAGGCCCAAGCTCACGCCCACGCGCAGTTCCCGCAGGGCCACCTTGGCCACGTCTCGCGGGCGAACATCACCCAGGGCGAGTGCACGCGTGATGGATGTGGCCGCCTGATTACCCGTATTGCCGCCCGTGCCGATGAGCAGCGGGATGAACACGGATAGCACCACCATTTGCTCGAGCGTGGATTCAAAGACCTCGAGCACCTGGACTGTGAGGGTCGCACCGATCGCCAGCACGAGCAGCCAGACCACGCGGGCTTGCACGAGAGTGCGCACCGGAGTGGACAAATACGGACGACGCAGGGGCTCGGAACCGCTGATGCGCGCCTGATCCTCGGATTCGGCGTTCTCGAGGATGTCCAGGGCGTCGTCCACGGTCAGGATGCCCACGAGCCGATCCTCGTGATCCACCACGGGCATGGCCAACAATCGCAACCCCGCGCAGCGGCGTGCCGCCTCCTCCGCAGGTTCGGTCGCGGTCGCGGAATCCGCCTCGCTCATCAGCTCAGCCACGGGAGTTTCGGGATCGGCACCCATCACCTGGCGCAGCCCCACAACGCCCACCAGCTTCCGGGAGTCATCGGTCACGGGAATCGTGTAGATCGTCTCCGCACGCTGCAGTCCGTGACGGATGCGCTGCAAGCTCTCTCCGGCGGTGAGGTGCGGGTGGGTGGTCACGCACTCGGGGTTCATCCGACGCCCAATGGAGCGCTCCGGGTAGCCCAGCACCACGGAGGTGAGCTCCCGCTCGTCGTCCGGGAGGTCCCGCAGCAATCGGGTAGCCACGGTGGCGGGGAGCTCATCAACCAGGCGGGCACGGTCATCTGGAGTCAACCCCGCGAAGATCGCGGCGACGTCCTCGTCCTGCAACCCCACGACCAGTTCTTTTTGGAGCGGCGCATCCAAACGTTCGAACACCACGGACGCACGGTCCTTGGGAAGCATGCGATACACCAGTGCCCGATCACGCACGCTCAGTCGTTCCAGGAGCTCGACCACCTGGCCCGAGGGCATGGCGTCGATCGAGCTCGTCACCCGGTCGAAGTCCCGTTTCGAGACTGCGGATTCAACATCCTGAAGCTGCCGGCCGGTCACCGGTTCGGCTTTGCGATCCACTGCATCTCCCTCGTTGTTACGTCCTTCAAACCCGCCAGGGTCACCGCGGAGCTCTCCCCACCATTCTCCGCGTTGTTCCTAGTCAGTAGGCTCCATGAACTCACAAGAAGCCGGTCGCAAGTGTGGGTAATCACATTCATCCACGGGTGATTCTCGGTTGTTACGTTGGTTACGTCCAGGTCAGGGAGAAGGTTTGGGGGAACCTAACCGACACTCGCGACATGGGCTTCTTAGTTCGACGCCTGCGGGGGCAGGCGCATCAAATATCTGGAGGAAACCCGTAAAAAAGAATATCGTCAAGACCGGTACCGCCATCGCAGCTTTCGGCGCCCTGACCTTCGGTTCTGTCGCTCCGGCACAGGCCACCTTCTTCCACCCGGCTCCCAGCCACCCCGTGACCTCCTGCTCCACCTATGACCCCTGCAAGGACGGCGGCAGCACCGGCGGCGGCCACACTGGTGGTCACACCGGCGGCAAGGACATCCTGGGCGGCCTGTTCGGCCACAAGATCGGCTTCGTCAAGGACGTCGTCGAGTTCAAGCTGGGTCTGTTCAGCAAGATCTTCAGCTTCAAGCACTGAGGCTCCGTTTCACTGATTTCCTAGCGAGCGTGCCCCACACCGTACGGTGCGGGGCACGTTCTTTTTGCTCCGGGCGCTCCTCAAATCCAGGGTCGGCACCTAAGGTAGTAAAAAGTTTTGCTATTTCTGCTCTCCCCGGAGGACCCGCTTGAACGCCGACCCGAATGATCTGACCGCAATCCGCGACATGCTCCATGAAATTTTGCGCAACGATCCCGCCCCGCAGCACTTGAATATCCAATTGGGGGACATCGGTCAGGGCCGCGTGGTCATGACCATGCCCATCGCCGATCACATGGCCAACAGCCACGGCATGAGCCACGGCGGCTACCTGTTCACCCTGGCTGACACCACGCTCGCCTATTGCTGCGCGACCGCCGGCTCGCGGGTTGTCACCCGCAACGCGGAGATCACGTTCGTGGCCCCGGCCCACGCCGGCCAGACTGTCACAGCGACCGCAACGCGACGGGTGAGCTTCGGCAGGAACCAAATTTGCGACGTCGTTCTGGAGGCCGACGGGCGCGTGGTCGCCTACTTCACGGGGCAGGGAACCACACCCCCGCCACCGCGGCCCGAAAAGTCCTAGCGAGTTTCGTCCGGATCGATCCGAACGGCCTCAAGCTGGGCCCGGCGGGTGGCGAGTTTGTGGTCCACGTAGAGCAGGATGCCCACCACGATTCCTCCGATGGCCGCCACCAGGAGCAGCAGGGGCCAGTTGTCCCCCGGAGCTTCGAGCGTGCGATCGTCGACCTGCCACGGCCACAGTGCACGTAGTGCGCCGAGCATCAGTCCGGCCAGGACCACCATGGTCGGACGGTACCGGTAGGCGAGCAACCACTGGAGCCCCTTGACGATGACGGCCATGCCCATGATCGCGCCCACCATGAAGAGGCCCAGGTAGCCGAAGTCCAGTTCGTCCACGGCCTTGAGGGTCGGCTGGTAGAGACCAATGGTCAACAGGATGAAGGACCCGGACAGCCCCGGAAGCAACAGCGCTGAGACTGCGATGGCCGCGGCAAGGACGATGATCACGGGGTTGGGTTCCACCGTGGTGGGCGGAATCGAGACGATGAAGAACGCAAAGAGGAATGCGGCAACACCCATGAGCCAGTCGATCACGCGCCAGTTCCTGCCCGCCAGGCGGATGGGTACCGCCACCGAGACCAACACCATGCCAAAGAACAGCGCCCGCATGACCTCGGGATGATCCTCGACCGCGCGGGACATGGGGCCCGCGATGGTGAACACGGCCAGGACCATGCCCAGCATCACGGGAACGATCATTCGCCAATGAACCTTGGCCAGGTTCTCCTTCACACCGGCCACACGATCCGGACCGATGACGGCACGCTTGCCCGCGCTAACCACGTGGGAGGCTGAATCGATGAGCTCGTCGTAGATCCCCACGACCAGGGCCACCGTGCCGCCGGAGACACCCGGGATGGTTTCCACCGTGCCGATCAATGCACCCCGGACCACGTTGCCCGGGATGTTGCGATGCTCGGTGACCTGGTGCGGTTCTGTGGCGGTTTGCGGATCTTTGGTCGGATGTGCGGTGGCGCCCATGCAGTCGTGTTCCCCTCGTTCGCGGCTGAATGGTCCACGCTACCGGGCCTACCCGTGCAACCCCTCAGACCGCTACCGGTGGCCGGCCGCGTGCCGGTCGGCCACCGTGAAACACGCGGGGATCAGACCGCGGACCAACCGCCGTCCGAGGGCAGGATGGCGCCGTTGATGTTCACACTGTCATTGGATGCCAAGAAGGTAATACTGGCGGCAAGATGCGCGGCCTGCGCCAGGCCCGGCATATTGGAGCGCACTTCCCCCAGGCGCACGGCACCGGTCTCGGACATGTTCGGCGGAAGCTTGATGCCGGTGGCCACGCCGCCCGGTGCCACGGCGTTGAAGCGGATGCCCTGGGTGGCATACATGAAGGCCGAGCTGAGGGTCAGGCCCACCACGGCGTGCTTGGACGCGGTGTAGGCGGCACCGGCAGCGGAGCCACGCAGGCCCGCCTCGGAAGTCAGGTTGACCACGCTGCCGTGACCGGCTTCGAGCATGACCGGGATGACGGCGCGGGTCAGGCGCATCATGCCGTCCACGTTGACGGCAAAGACCTTTTGCCAGGTTTCGTCCGTGACCTCGTGCAGCGGAGCGAAGTTGTCCATTACGCCGGCGTTGTTGACCAGGGCGTCCACCCGGTTATCCGCAGCCGACAGGATGCCGGGGATCGCGTCCGGATCTGTGAGGTCCGCGGTGACGAGCACCAGGGATTCCGAGAACTCGCGGTAGAGCTCCTGCAGGCCATCGGTGTTCAGATCCACCGCGATCACCCGACCGCCTTCGCGAAGTATGCGGGAGGTCGTGGCCAGGCCGATGCCCGCGCCTGCACCCGTGACGATCACCGTCTGCCCGGCGAATCGCTCGGGCACGATCCGTTCTTCCCACTCGAGATTCAACATGGTGGGCATACCCGGAGTTTCAGTCATTACTCTCCCCTTCATCACGGTAGACGACCCGCCCGTCGCACACGGTCAGAACCGGTCGGAGGTCCTTGAGATCCTCAGTCTCAACACTAAACGGGTCGCGCTCCATGAGCACGAGATCACCCAGGAACCCTTCCGCGATCCTGCCCAGCCGGCCTTCCTCGAAGGACGCGCGGGCGGCCACGGTGGTGAAAGCGGCAATAGCTTCGGCCACGGTGATGTTCTGGACGGTGTCCAGGAGCCTGCCGGATGAGGACCTCCTGGCGACTGCGGCGTAGATGCCCAGCCACGGATTGGGCGAGGTCACGGGGAAGTCCGAGTTGATGGGCGCGTCAATCCCGTGATCGATGAACGTGCGCATCGGGTAGGTGCGTGCGATGCGCTCCGGACCCAGATTCGTGAGGTAACTGTCGCCCAGCTCGTAGAGGAACGCGGTGGACGCAGCGGCGATGATGTTTCCGTCCCGCAATCGGTCCAGTTCTTCCTGGTTGGGTAGCGCACAGTGTTCTACCCGATGACGGCGTGATCGCACCACGGTGTCATAGCGGTCGTGAGCCGTGGTCTCACCTGCCTCGACAGTGTGCGTCGGCGATTCCTGGGCATCCTGTGCTGCCTCCCGGCCACCCGCTTCGATCAGGTCCAGCGCCTGAGTCACGGCGCGCTCACCGATCCCGTGCACGGCCACGCGCTGTCCCGTGGCAATGGCCTTGGCCACGAGGGGTTCGATCTCGGAGGTGTCGTAGTAGAGGATCCCGCGTGAGCTACTGCCCTCGAACGGCTCGGCCACTGCGGCGGTGCGCCCACCCACGGAACCGTCGAGCACGAACTTGAGACCCTGGTACCGCAGCATGTCGTTACCGAAACCGCTGCGCAGACCGGTGCCCAGAACGGCGTCGTAACTACCCGGGAACTCGCCCTGCGCGAGCGCGAAGTACCACGGGCGGAAACGCACCGAGAGCGCACCCTCCGCGAGCAGCGCTTGGTAGACACCCATCTCGGTGGGGCCCGAGCTCATGTCGTGGACGGTGGTGACGCCCTTGCTCGACAGGTCATCCAGCGCGAGGCGCATGCCCTCGGTCATGCCTTCGGGGGTGTCCGTGGGGAGATCGACCAGGGACATCGCTTTTTCCTGCAACAGGCCCGTGGCACGTCCCGATTCCTGGTCGCGCACAATGCAGCCACCGGACGGGTCCGGGGTGTCATCGCTGATCCCGACCCGCTCCAGTGCCGCCGTGTTCACCAGCGCCATGTGCGCACACGTGCGGCGTAAGAACACGGGATTTTGGGACGCAGCTCGGTTCAGGTCTTCCAGCGTGGGGCCGGGGCCGTCCATGCGGTGCTCGTCGTAACCCCAGCCGGCGATCCATTCACCCGGCTCCACATGGTCGGAGGCATTCCGCAAGGCTTCCACGATCTCCTCGACCGTGCGCGTGACGGCCGGGCGGCAATCCACCTGCAGCAGACTCTTGGCATACATGCCCGGATGGCCATGCGACTCGATGAGTCCCGGCATGAGAAAGCGCCCACCCGCATCGATCACCGGGGCGTCCGGGTCGCTGCGCTCACGCGCTTGCTCCGAACTGCCCACGAACGTGATCACACCATCAGTGACGACGACGCCGCGTGGTGCGGTTTCGTACGCGCTGCCGGGGTCGTACACCACGGCGTTGATGACGGTGAGGTTGCGGGTGGGGCGCTCTGTCATGTCTGACTCCTCATGCGGTTACTTGCGGTTGAGCAACTCCCCGCCGATCTGGTCCACACCCTGCGCGTCATCGCGACGGATCAGGATGCGAGCGATGATCGAGGACACCAGGGAGATGACTGCGATCACGAACAGCAGGATGGCCGGACCGGTCGATCCGCCACCGGTTGCGACAAGAATCGTGGCGGCCAACGCCGGCATGAAGCCGGCCACGATGCCCGCAAGGTTGGCGGACAGGGCGATCGCCGAGTAGCGGACCTTGACGGGGAACAACTGAGTCAGCACGGTGCCCACGGGAGCGTAGGCAATCGATGCAAAACCCAGGCCGAGGATCAGGGCCACCGTGATCATGCCGGTGGAGCGGGTATCCATGAGCCAGAAGATCGGGAAGGCAACCAGCGCGGCGATTACATAACCGACAACCACCACGGCGGAGGGGCTGGTCTTGTCCGCGACCTTGCCCGCCACGAACATGCAGACGATCTGCGCTACAGCGCCCCATGTGATGGCGTTGAGGATATTTGTGGACGGCAGACCGAGCTCATCCGTTACATAACTGATCATGAACGTGGTGAGCATGAAGAAGCCTGCGTTACCGAAGAGGTAGGTGCCGATACCCACGAGCAAACGACCCGGAACCGTGCGAATGATTTCGACAACCGGTGCGCTTTCCTTTTCAGCAGGCGAGACGGCCTTGGCCGCTTCGGCTTCCTTGAAGTCATCGGTCTCATCGACCTTGAGCCGGATCCACACACCCACGGCAACCAACAGGATGGAAATCAGGTAGGGAATACGCCATGCGCCCTCAAGGAACTGTTCGCCGGAAGCCGCGACAACGGCAGCCACGATCACGCTGGAGAGGATGGTGCCTGTAGGTGAGCCGAGCTGCACGACGGAACCGTAGAAGCCACGCTTGTTCTCGGGTGCGTTTTCCACAGCCATGAGCGTGGCGCCGCCCCACTCGCCGCCGGCGGCCATGCCCTGCACGAAACGCAGCACGCCCAGCAGGATGGGCGCCACGAGACCCGCGGTTTCGTAGGTCGGCAGCAGGCCGATCAGGGTAGATGCGACACCCATTGCCACGATGGTGATCATCAGGATGGTGCGACGGCCGATGCGGTCACCGAAGTGACCGGCGAGCAGGGCGCCTACGGGGCGGGCGATGAAGCCAACGCCGAAAAGCAGGAACGAGCTGATGGTCGCCAACGCGGGATCATCGCCGCCGAAGAACAGCGGGGCGAACACGATGGCAGACGTGGTGCCGAACAAGAAGAAGTCGTACCACTCGAGGGACGTACCCACGTACGCGCCCCACAGGGCACGGCGGGCCTTCTTCGGATCATGGACTCGCTCGGTGGGCGTGGGATCGACGCCACCAGCCGGGGAAGCTGCAGTGCTGGACATGGGGAACCTCGAAAGAACAATGGTGCGAGCCCCGAAACAGCGTGATTCAGGGCACAGAGAGTGTTAGATACTCACTATGTGACCCGGACCGCACGGGGTCAAATACCCATCGGGCAGCGTCTTCATGCTGTCTAGGCATAGTTCCAAGGTTCGTCCATGCCAGTCCAATCAGCAGCCGCCCACAGGGACAAGAATTGTGACAACCTACCGGCCAGTTCGAGTAGCTGGTCGTGGGCGTAATGCCCGCGCGGCCACACGAGGTGGAGCTGCAGAGCGAGAGGTACGCGAGCGGCGTCGTCGGCAATGACCCCCTGGGAACCGCGCGAGGCAGGGACCAGAACCCCGATGGGGTGCACCCCGAATCGTGGGAGTTCGGAGGTGAAGCCCGTAGCCGTGCCGGAAGCGGCGAGCGCCATGATGGCCTGGCCGTCGTCGGATTCCATGACCGAGGGGAACCGGATGCCGACTGCGGACAGCGCAAAGTCCAGGAGATAGCGACTCGCGTTGCGGTGGGTGGGCAGGACCACCGGATGATCCGCGAAGTCTTCGATGGGTGCCTCGACCACGCCCGCGAGCGCCATAGGGTGTCGCGCGGACACGCACGCGTAGATCGGTGCGGGACCCAGCAGCTCGGACACCAGCTCGCCCTGCATGGGTGCGGTGGAGATGGCGGCATCGCAGCCTTCGCGCAGTGCCACGGGGATGTTCGCCTGGATCACCGTGCGGGCGTTGACCACAGGATCGTCCGGGCCGAGCGTCGCGATGAACGGCGCCAGGAGATTGCGCAGCGTGGCCTCCGTGGCGCCCACCGTCAGGGTCGAGACCCGGCCGGTACTGAGCGTAGCCGCGCCACGCTCGAACCGGTCCACCTCCCCCATGAGCCGCCGCGCCATGGGCACCAGCCGCTCCCCCGCGGTGGTGAGAACCAGCCGATTGCCCTGGGGGCGGAACAGTGTGAGCCCCAGATCTTGCTCGAACAACTTGATCTGCCTACTCAACGCCGGCTGGGCCATTCGCAACGACTGCGCCGCGGCCGTCATGGTCTCCGCATCAACTGCGGCCAGGAAGTACTTGACCCTGCGAAAACTCATCTCAGCCATGGGGTAAGTCTGGCAGGTGGTCCTTGACGACGCCGCTCGCCTCGTTCCGGACGGGTGCTACCCCACCCGCTTCACGAACTCCCACAGCTGCTCGGCAGCAACCGTCAGGTTCCGCGCGAACCCTTCCAGATCCTCGGAAGTATCCCGGCGGTAATTGATGCAGAACTCGTACCCGTCGGACAGGCGCGTGTAGGTCATCCCGAAGCCCTCCGGGGTGGTGGGGGCAAAGGCGTAGCGCACGATCTGCTCCGGGCCACCGATGGACGTGGTGGACAGGAAATCCCGACGCATGGTCGACAGACCCGGGTTGGCGAAGAACGAAGTGTCCACGCCATTCCGCTCGGCCACATACTGCAGGCCGAGCAGGTGCCGGTCGATGCCTTGGGCGGATTTGCACGCCTTGACCCAGCCGCGGTGGGCATCCAGAGCAGCCTGGAACTGTTCCAGGGTCGCTTCCCCCGCCTGCAAGGCCGCGACGAACTCCACGGCTTCCGAGGTCACCGGGCGCAAACATTCCGTGCGGCCGGCCTGGTATTCGCGCATGTCCACGGCCTCGTACACGCTGCGGACGCGGTTGTAGGTGGCCGACTGGGCGTAGAGCATGATCAGCTGCTGAGCGGCGTCGTCGCTGATGCGGAACGGAAGTTCGGCCTTGTGGGGCCGCGGCACGAACACCCGGTGCACGCCGTGAAGTGCGGCCTCGCGGCGGTAGGCGGCCAGTTCCTCGAGCAAGGTCGAGCGCAGGGAATCGCTCAGGTCCCACGTCAGCGGCTCCGGCGACGCGATCTCCGTGGCAACCGGCTGCTCCGGGATGGCCAATTCCTGCATGCGCGCCACCGCGGCCAGGATGGTGGCACCGTCCACCGTGCTGTGTTCCACGTGAACGGCCAGCCAGTCGTCAGCCAGGCAGACCTCATAGGTCAGCGGCTTGTAGGCCCACGCGTGACCCACCTCGAAGGCCGAGTGTTCGAGGTGCTCGATGACCTCGGCCTGGGCGTCCAGCACGTTGACCATGAAGATCATCCGGGTGATCCGGTCGTAGATCTCCGCGTTGTGGGGGTTCTCGGTCAGCTCCTCCAGTAACGGCGCGGCCTTCTCGCTGCCCAGATAGGACAGCGTGCCGAACGGGAGCTCGGGCTCCGTGGCGGCCT
>JAFAAV010000030.1 GCA_023426375.1 Actinomycetes bacterium
GTCGCCGCTTGGTCACTCGTGCACGGGTTCGCCACGCTGTGGCTGAACAACGCCTTGCCGCCATGGTTGGGCGAAGACCCCGAGGCCGCAGCACGCGATATCGCAAGGCTGCTCTTTTCGTCGCCAAGTTCCGAACCAACAACGGGCAGCTGAGGCATCGCTGATCGGACCGACAGTACTCACGTGATGGGAGCCCGGTCCGGTGATCGAGGGGAGCGCCCATCAGAGAGACATCCTCGCGCTCGAATGACTTACTTTACATAATGTACATTATCGGACAACTTACCCACTGCGCGGATTCGGCCTTCCGTACCTCTATATACGTGCGTCGCTCACGGTGGTTGAATCTCCGTTGACAGCACTCGTTGTTGCGTTCAGCGCACGAGGATCGCACCCGCGAAAGGTTCACCCGTGGCCCAGTACATGATTTCCGTTTTCCATGAACCTGGCGTTCAAGACGCCGGCACTGCCTACCAGGACGACGCCGCTCTACAGGCTGCCTTTGCGGCCGTCGCCGAATTCAACGCCGGACTTCAGGCTGCGGGACAATTCGTTTATGCCTGCGGTCAGAAGGTGGAGGTCCGTCCGCTACAGGCGGGCTAATCCCCCGCTAAATCACCGGATGAATGCGTTTGCCCTAGTCAGGCGACTATTTGTGCGCTGACTAGGGCAAACGTCGTCGTCCCTGGAGGTAGGTCAGGCGCCCACGTACTCCGCGAGGTGCTGGCCCGTGAGTGTGGATTTCTGAGCCACGAGGTCTGCGGGCGTGCCCTCGAAAACGATCCGCCCGCCGTCGTGACCTGCGCCTGGGCCCAAATCGATGATCCAATCCGCGTGGGCCATGACGGCCTGGTGGTGCTCGACCACGATCACGGACTTGCCCGAGTCGACCAGGCGATCCAGCATGCCCAGGAGGCGCTCGACGTCGGCGAGGTGAAGGCCGGTGGTGGGCTCATCCAGGATGTAGATGCCGCCCTTCTCCCCCATGCGCGTGGCCAACTTGAGGCGCTGACGTTCGCCACCGGACAGCGTGGTGAGCGGCTGACCGACCTTGACGTAGCCCAGGCCGACATCAGAGAGACGCTCAAGGATCTTGACCGCGGCCGGCGTGCGCGCGTCACCGTCGGCGAAGTATTCCAGCGCTTCGGACACGGACATCGAGAACACGTCGCTGATGTTCTTGCCGTCCACCTCGAATTCGAGGACGGCCGGCTGGAAGCGTTTTCCTTCGCAGTCATCACACGTGGAGGTGACACCCTCCATCATGCCCAGGTCCGTGTAGATCACACCGGCGCCCTTACACGTGGGGCACGCGCCCTCGGAGTTGGGGCTGAACAGTGCGGGCTTTTCCCCGTTGACCTTGGCAAACGTTTTGCGAATGGAGTCGAGCAAACCCGTGTAGGTCGCGGGGTTGCTGCGTCGGGAACCCCGGATCGCGCTCTGGTCGATCGAGACAATGTCCTGGTTGTCCGGCAGCGAACCGTGCACCAATGAACTCTTGCCCGAACCGGCCACACCCGTGATCACGGTCAGCACACCCAGCGGAATGTCCACGTCCACGTTGTCCAAGTTGTGCGAGGTGGCGCCGCGGATCTCGAGCTGACCCGTGGGCTTGCGGAACGATTCCTTGAGCGCGATCTGGTCATCCAAGTGGCGGCCAGTATTGGTGTCACTCCCCCGCAGTTCACCCACGGTGCCTTCGAAGCAAATGGTGCCACCGTCAGTGCCGGCGCCCGGGCCGAGATCCACCACGTGATCCGCAATCGCGATGGTTTCCGGCTTGTGCTCTACGACAAGCACGGTGTTGCCCTTGTCGCGCAGCTCCAACAACAGCTCGTTCATCTGACGAATGTCGTGCGGGTGCAGGCCGATTGTCGGCTCGTCGAACACGTAGGTGACATCGGTCAGCGGCGACCCCAGGTGACGGATCATCTTGGCGCGCTGGGACTCGCCACCCGACAACGTGCTGGTGGGACGATCCAAAGACAAGTAGCCCAGGCCGATCCGCACAAAGGAATCGAGCGTTGCGGTCAAGCCGTCCAACAGGGGCTTCATGGACGGGTAATCCAGACCGCGGGCCCACTGAGCGAGATCAGTGATCTGCATGGCGCACGCATCGGCGATGCTCACGCCGTCGATCCTTGCATTTCGTGCACCCTCAGCCAGGCGCGTGCCGTCGCATTCCGGGCAGGCCTTGAAGGTGACGGCGCGGTCCACGAACTCACGCACGTGAGACTGCATAGCCTCGCGGTCCTTATTCAGCATGGATTTCTGAATCCGCGGGATCAAACCCTCGAAGGTCATGTTGATGCCCTCGACCTTGACCTTCACGGGCACCATGTAGAGGAAGTCCTGGAGCTGCTTGTCCGTGAAATCCTTGATGGGCTTGTCCCCGGGGAAGAATTCGAGCCCGCCGTACAGACGGACGTTCCAGCCACCCTTGTTGTAGCCGGGCACAGTGATGGCGCCGTCCTTGATGGACAAGGTCTCGTCATAGAGCTCGGCGAGATCTAGATCTGAAACCTTCCCCATGCCCTCGCAGCGCGGACACATGCCGCCGGTGATGGAGAAGGTCTTCTTCTCCTTCTTCTTATTGCCGCGCTCCACGGTCACGGCGCCAGCACCGCTGACCGAGGGGATATTGAAAGCGAAGGCCTTGGGTCCGCCGATGTGCGGCTCCGCCAGACGGGAGAACACGATGCGGAGCATCGCGTTAACATCCGTCGCGGTGCCCACTGTTGATCGCGGGTTCGCTCCCATCGGCTCCTGGTCCACCATGATGGCGGTGGTGATGCCTTCCAGCATGTCGACCTCGGGCCTACCGACGGTGGGCATCATGCCCTGCAGGAAAGCGCTGTAAGTTTCGTTGATCAACCGCTGCGATTCCGCGGCCACCGTACCGAACACCAGGGAACTCTTACCCGAGCCGGAGACGCCCGTGAAAACGGTGAGTCGGCGTTTGGGAATATCCAGACTCACGTCCCGTAGGTTGTTTTCGCGGGCGCCCCGCACGCGAATCAAATCGTGGGTGTCGGCCGCATGTTCGCGGGCCGCATCGGTTGTGCTCACCGTGTCTCCAGTGGTTGAAGAAATGCCGTCCGGATTACGACGGCGCACGGCAGTTTATCGCGCCCGCGTCACTTGAACACGCCCACGGTCATGGTCGCCAAAGCCGGCGAGGTGCAAGCAGTACTCTCGTCGTACACCTGGCGCTCGTGAGCTACGCCCGGCATCTTCATGTTGATCAGATGGGTGCCCACCACGACTCCGCAATCAGCGGGGTCGAAGAGCTCGGGACGAGTCACTCGGAGTTCAGCGGTCGCACTCTGACCCGGTTCCAAGTGGACCTCATCCCCTACCTCAGCTGTCTTATCAGCGGGCGCGCCGGCCAGGGAGACCCCGCCATCATGAATGGTCGCTCGCTGAACGTCAGGGTGGCCGGCGACCTTGCAATCGAGATCGCCCATGTTCGTAATGGTGATCGCTTCCGAGTATCCACCGGCACCGGGACTTCCCTCCACGGGATTCACCGTGACGCTGACGTTGTTACAAGGCCCCACCGCTGGAGCTGCTTGCGCCGGCGCCACAGCGCCGAGTGACAGACCCAGTCCAACGATTGCTGCGGTTCCGGTCAACTTGCTGATGCGTTGCATGACGACCTCCTGAGGTCGTGGGCCCCGGCGACGTTCGCCGGGTTGTCAGCCCTCCGGACTTCGATGCCTGTCCGGTCATTCCAGACTGGGGTGAAGGCGTTGTTTGCACAAGCGAATCGAAACATCTTAATTGGTTTGAGATGCCATGATCCTCGGATTCGCGCTCATGTTTCAACAGACAGTTCAAAAATTTACAAGAACCTTCACCTCAAAGTTTAAGGCTTTCGCGTGCCTAGAATGGGGCCATGTCCCGATCAACCTCGCGTCCGGCGTCCCCATCGCACACCTCTTCCAACAGAACCTCTCCCCTGCCTTCCACCTCGAGAAAATGGCCCTGGTTCTTGGTGGCCGACCTGGTCCTAGTGGCGATCTTTGCCGCCCTCGGCCGCAACGCCCACGAGCAGAGCCCCTGGGGTGCACTGGAGACCGCATGGCCCTTCTTGGTCGGCGCGCTCGTGGGATGGATCATTATCCGTGCGAATCGGCGTCCCGCGGCCTTGTTCCCCACGGGTGTGGTCGTGTGGTTGTCAGCCGAGATCATCGGCATGCTGCTGCGCATGGTGACCGGACAAGGTACGGCATTGGCGTTCGTTCTGGTCAGTCTGGGTGTCCTGGGGGTGTTCCTGCTCGGATACCGACTAATCGTGCTCCTGGTCAGCCGCACCCGGCGCACTCGCTAGGCTGAAGGCAGACGTCGAGAAAGGATTCACATGCTCACCGCAATCGTGTTGATCAAGACCACCGCAGACCGCATCCCCGAGGTGGCCCAGGAAATTTCCAATATCAAAGGCATCACCGAGGTCTACTCGGTGACCGGCGATTGGGATCTCATCGCCATGGTGCGCGTGCGCGAGCACGAGAAGCTCGCCGACGTGATTGCCGATCAGCTCTCCAAGGTCAAGGGAGTGGAGTCCACCAACACCAACATTGCCTTCCGCGCCTACAGTGAGCACGACCTGGACGCAGCCTTCTCCCTGGGCATCGACTAACCGATATCCACCCCAGACACGACCGACGCCGCTCCCCCGGAATCAACCCGGGCGGAGCGGCGTCGTCATTGGTGAAGAAATTCGGTACCTAGACCGCGCGTGCGAACTGAACCCAGCGATCCAGCACGCCCTGAGCGGCACCGGAATCGATCGATTCGGCCGCGCGGGCAATGGCTTTCGCGAAACGGTCGTGGAAATCACCCTGGGCGGTCTCGCCCACAGCCATCAGACCCGCCGCAGAGTTCAAGAGCACCGCGTTGCGGATGTGGCCGGGGGAACCGGCGAGCACATCGCGAACTACGCCGGCGTTGTACTGGGCGTCCTGCCCTCGGAGATCTTCGATGGTTGCGCGTGGCATATCGAAGTCGAGCGGTTCGAGCGAATGCTCGGTGATCTGGCCGTCACGTACTTCCCACACGTCCGACGGCGCTGTGACGGTCAGCTCGTCCAGGCCGTCGCCGCCGCGGAAGACCAAGGCGCGGTCGCCGCGATTCTGGAAAACACCGGCCATCAGCGGCGCCAAAGCGGCATCCGCCACACCGATCGCCGAGGCCTTGACCTTGGCCGGGTTGGTGATGGGGCCCAGGAAATTGAACGCGGTGGCCACGCCCAGTGCCTTGCGCGCCACAGCGGCGAAACGCATGGACGGGTGAAAGGTCTGAGCGAAAAGGAACGTGATCCCCACCTCCGACGCCGCCTGCTCGACCTTGTCAACGGGCATGTCCAGTTGGACACCCAGGGCCTCGAGAACGTCAGCGGAACCAGATTTCGACGACGACGCCCGGTTGCCGTGCTTGACCACGCGCACCCCCGCGCCAGCGCACACCAGTGCTGACATGGTGGAAATATTGACGCTCGACAGCCGGTCTCCCCCGGTGCCCACGATGTCCAACGCCGGTGCGGGCACATTGACGGGCCTCGCGTGCTCGACCATTGCATCGGCCAGGCCGTTGAGCTCGTCGACCGTTTCACCCTTGGTGCGCAGGGCCATGAGGAAACCGGCAATTACGCCATCGGACACCTCCCCATTCATGATGGTGTCCATGGCCCAGTAGGACTCATCCCAGGTGAGATCCTCGCCACGCGAGAGCGAGGTCAGAAGATTCGGCCAGTGCATGCTTGATCGGGAGCCAGTTGAGGTAGTCACAATCCGACTCTACCGCCAGATTCTGGCTCTGCACCAAGCCGTTCAGTCGCACTGATTTCGGCTCTCCTATAAGGGGAGTCCCGAAATAACCTGCAAGAGAAGCATCTGGTTCGCGACACGGCACCCCCGGAACGGCTCGGTGGTTGGTTCACGGAGAGTTTTGGCGACATAATGTCTCTGTGACAACTGCAACCCATACCCCAGCCAAACCGGTAGGCGCGAACATCAATCGCCCCAACCTCACTTCCGTGGGCACCATCGTGTGGCTCTCCTCCGAAGTGATGTTCTTCGCCGGTCTTTTCGCCATGTACTTCACCCTCCGCGCAACATCTCCGGAGCTGTGGGAAGAACGGACTGCGATGCTCAACGTCCCGTTGGCGTTGATCAACACCATCATCTTGGTGCTCAGCTCCGTCACCTGTCAGTTCGGTGTGTTCGCCGCTGAGCGACTCCAGCCCCGCCGTACCGGCGGCATCTTCCAGTTCACCAAGTGGGGAATGACCGAATGGTTTGCCCTCACTTTCTTGATGGGTGCCGTCTTCGTCTCCGTTCAGGTGTACGAGTACGCGGTCCTGGTTTCTGAAGGTGTGACCATTGCGGCCGACGCATACGGCTCCGCCTTCTACATCACCACCGGCTTCCACGCGATCCACGTGACCGGCGGTCTGATCGCATTCCTCTTCATCATGGGCCGCGCCTACGTTGCCAAGCGGTTCGGACACTACGAGGCCACCTCGGCCATCGTGGTCTCCTACTACTGGCACTTCGTGGACGTTGTCTGGATCGTCCTGTTCATCCTGGTCTACTTCATTCAGTAGCCAGCAGGAACGATTCACCCCATCCCAGTCTCCAAGTACCGAGTAAAAGGAACGTTTGACGTGAAGGCACTCTCACAAAAGCGCCGCCATCCCCTGGCAGTTCTCGCACTGCTCGTCATGGCTTTGCTTCTCACCGGTGGACTCTATGCAGTTGCCACAACCACCAACGAAGCCAAGGCCGAGACCACAACCTACTCGGCACAGGACATTGAGGAAGGCCAGAAGTTGTTCCTGGCCAACTGCTCCACCTGCCACGGCTTGAACGCCGAGGGCACCGAGGCCGGTCCCAGCCTCATCGGTGTGGGTGCGGCTTCGGTTGACTTCCAGGTCGGCACCGGCCGTATGCCCATGCAGATGCAGGGCCCCCAGGCACAGGTCAAGCCGGAACAGTTCAATGAAGAACAGACCAAGCAGCTTGCCGGCTACGTGGCCTCCCTCGGCGCTGGCCCCGCCATCCCCGAGGACGAGTACCTGGACGTCACCAAGGGTGACTCCGCCAACGGCGCCAAGGTCTTCCTGGCCAACTGCGCTATGTGCCATAACGCCGCCGGCGCCGGTGGTGCACTGACCCGCGGTAAGTTCGCCCCCTCTGTGATGGGTGTCGACGAGGCTCACATCTACGAGGCCATGCAGACCGGCCCGCAGAACATGCCCGTGTTCAACGATGCCAACATCACCCCGGAGGAAAAGCGTGACGTGATCACCTACCTCAAGGCGTTGGACAACAACACCGATCCGGGTGGATTCAACCTGGGCTCGCTCGGCCCGGTCTCTGAGGGTCTTCTGATCTGGAGCATCGGTCTGGCCGTGGTCATCGGCTTCACCGTCTGGCTCACTTCCCGCTCCGCCTGAGAGCATCTGCCGGTCATGACCGGCAAACCTGACACAGCATTATTCAAAGCATCAAGAGAAGAATGAGGGACCACATGGGCGACCATCGTGACGGCACTCCCCAGCACAGCGGGGCGGTTGTCACCTCGGACGGAGCGGCTAAGAATCAGTTCCCCGACCCGGGACTTCCGCCGCACCGTCCTCGTGTGACAGACGTTGACCCCAAGGCTGCGAAGCGTGCCGAACGGCAGGTAGTACTGCTGTTCATCATCTCGATCCTCGGATCGATTCTGTTCTTCATCGCATACTTCGGTATCCGAGTCGACGGACCGATCTATGACGTGGTCAACACCGAACCCACGAGCCAGCTGCGTCTCCAGAACTTGCTTCTGGGTCTCGGCATCGCACTGGGCATGTTCGGTATCGGTATCGGCGTGGTGCAGTGGGCACGCACTCTCATGCCCGACCACGAACTGGTCGAGGAACGTCACGACGTGCGCACCGAGGAACAGCGTGCGGAGGCTCAGGAAATCCTGACCACCATTTACGACGAGTCCGGCATCAAGCGCCGCCCGCTCCTGCGTAACACCCTGATCGGTGCCGCTGTTCTGGCTCCGCTCCCCTTCGTGGGTCTGCTCCGCGACCTGGGCCCCACCGACCTGACCGTTCTCCGCCACACCATCTGGGAAGAAGGAGTCCGCTTGGTGCGCGACCCCTCCGGCACCCCGATCAAGGCGTCGGACATTACCCTGGGCTCCGCGTTCCACGTGGTCCCCGAGAACCTTTCCGAGCTGGGCCACCACGACGGTTACCTGGACGAGAAGGCTAAGGCCGTTGTGCTGCTCATGCGCCTCGACCCGGACAAGGTGAACGTCTCCGCGGATCGCGAGGACTGGAACGTCGACGGTATCTTCGCGTACTCCAAGGTCTGCACCCACGTCGGTTGCCCCATCGCGCTGTACGAGCAGCACACTCACCACCTGCTGTGCCCGTGCCACCAGTCCACCTTCGATCTCACCAACGAGTGCGAAGTGATCTTCGGCCCGGCATCGCGTCCGCTGCCCCAGCTGCCCATTACCGTTGATTCCGAGGGATACCTCGTTGCGCGTAGCGACTTCCACGAGCCCGTGGGACCCACCTACTCGCAGCGCGGATTCGCAGTCCGAGAGATGCAGGGTGAGGCAAACTGATGTCGTCAACTACTGATTACGAGTACCAGCCCCGCACACGTTCCGGGCGGATCGCTAACTTCGTAGACACCCGCGCGGGTGTCTCCCCCATGGTCAAGGAGTTCGGTCGCAAGATCTTCCCTGACCACTGGACCTTCATGTTCGGTGAGGTTGCCCTCTACAGCTTTGTCATTCTGCTGTTGTCGGGAACGTTCCTGGCCTTCTGGTTCGACCCCACCATGACCTCCTTGGAGTACCACGGCAGCTACGTCCCCATGCAGGGCGTGGAAATGTCGGGTGCGTATGCCTCCACGCTGAACATTTCGTTCGACATCCGCGGTGGCCTGTTCCTGCGTCAGCTCCACCACTGGTCGGCCCTGATGTTCGTCATGGCGCTGTCGGTGCACATGCTCCGCGTGTTCTTCACGGGTGCATTCCGCCGTCCCCGTGAGCTCAACTGGGTCGTCGGCTGCGTGCTCTTCCTCCTGGCGATCGTGGCCGGCTTCTCCGGCTACTCCCTCCCCGATGACGTTCTGTCCGGTAACGGTCTGCGCATCGCGGACGCCATGCTGAAGGCGATCCCCGTGGTCGGTACCTACATGTCGATGTTCATGTTCGGTGGCGAGTTCCCCGGTCTGGCAATTATCGGCCGTATGTACATCGCTCACGTGCTGATCATCCCCGCGCTGATCCTCATGATGATCGTCGTGCACTTGTTCATGGTTGTCGTGCACAAGCACACCCAGTACCCGGGCCCGGGTCGCACCGAGGACAATGTGGTCGGCTTCCCCGTTGGCCCCGTGTACGCGGCCAAGGCCGGTGGCTTCTTCTTCATCGTGTTCGGCATCCTGTCCACGTTGGCAGCGACCACCACCATCAACGCGGTGTGGAACTACGGCCCGTACGACCCCTCGCCGGTTCAGGCAGGTTCTCAGCCCGACTTCTACATGGGCTTCCCTGACGGTGCGCTGCGCCTCATGCCCGGTGCCTGGCCGTTCTCCTGGGAGTGGACGATCTTCGGTCTCGAATTCCCGATGGCCATCCTGCTGCCGTTGCTCCCGATCGGTCTGATGTTCGTGGCAATGTTCGCGTACCCGTGGATCGAACGCTGGGTCACCAAGGACAACCGCGTGCACAACGTGCTCGACCGTCCGCGTAACGCCCCGTTCCGTACTGCCATTGGTGCGGCTGCCGTGACGTTCTACGCAGTGCAGATGATGGCGGCCAGCTCCGACCTCATCGCTACGCACTTCTCGGTGGGCCTGAACGACGTCACGTACTGGCTGCGTGCCGCGTACTTCCTGGGCCCGATCCTCGCGTTCATCATCACTCGCCGCATGTGCTTGGCGCTGCAGCGCAAGGACCGCGAGATTGTTCTGCACGGTCGCGAATCCGGTCGGATTCAGGCCCTGCCGCACGGTGAGTTCGTCGAGGTCCACGAACCCCTGGACGAGTACAAGCGCTACCGTCTGGTGAACTTCGAGGACTACCAGGTGGAGCCGGCCCGTGCGAATGCCAAGGGCAAGATCACCGGAACTGAGAAGCTCCGTGGTCGCCTGAGCCGCTGGTACTTCGAAGACCGCGTTGCTCCCGTGACTCCCAAGGAGCTCGAGGCCGCGCACGGTCACCACGACGACCACGAGACCGTCGGGGCTGGATCCCACAAGGCTCAGCTCGACAAGTAAGGCAATGCTCGAATAGAGCGTTCATGAAGTTGCCCCCGAGGTTCGCCTCGGGGGCTTCTTCGTATCTTTACTCCCCTACTCGTCGTGTGAAGGTCATATGACTGACTCCCGATCCGGAGACGACAGACTCAATGTGAAACCGGTCTTCAAGTCCTTCCAGACCGTCCCAGAGTCGTTCCCCTCGTCCGAGGAGTATCGGAACCACCACGATGTGCATCTGATCGATCAGATCGGCTTGGAGAAACTCTCGGACTGTTGTGGTGCCTCCGCCGATCCGGACATCCTTGCCTCCCGCGAGTTGGCGAGCTCGCCGCAACGCTTCAGGCGGATCCGCATGGACGAAATTGAACGTGGTACCACCGTCCATCTCGAGTGGGGGCCGCGGGTAGTGAGTCAGGACCACTACGGGTGTGTGAAATGGCGGGTTGCCTCCCCACCACCCGCGCCATTCCTCGTTCTCCCATGGACCTCTGGATGGGGCAAACTTGTTCCGCCCCATAATCTCCACGCCGATGTCCTGGGCCCAGTTACTAGCAAAGGCGTCGTCCACTCCTACAGTCGGCTCCTGGCTGCCGTGGAACCCCATACGTTGAAACGTACGGGTGGGCAGGGCCCA
>JAFAAV010000077.1 GCA_023426375.1 Actinomycetes bacterium
GTTCCCGCACCACGACATGGGCGCCGGTCACTCCTATGCGCTGTCCGGAAAGCCCATGGCCGAGCACTTCGTGCACACGTCCATGGTGGGCCTCGAGGGCGAGAAGATGTCCAAGTCCAAGGGCAACTTGGTACTGGTTTCCAAGCTGCGTGAACAGGGTGAGGACCCCGCAGCAATCCGGCTGGCGATCCTGGCGAATCACTATCGCACCGACTGGTTCTGGACCGACGGGCTGCTCGCGGACGCCAAGCGTCGGCTCGCATCGTGGCGCGAAGCCGCGGCCAAGCAGGAGACCGCCGGTGCTGAGGACCTGCTCAAGGCGGTTCGCGCTGCGTTGGCCGAGGACCTCAATGCTCCGGCCGCTCTGATCGCCGTAGATGCGTGGGCTGCACGCAATAAGGGCGGTGCTGCCGCCCGTGGCGCCAACGCGTCCGCGGAGGATCGTCAGCTGGCCGTGGATCTCATCGAATCACGCCTGGGTGTCGTGCTCTAGGCACACGATCCATTCGTTCGTCGACACAACAACGGCGGCGGTTCCCCGGACAGGGAACCGCCGCCGTTGCGTCATGTACGGGACGTGACCCGAACGGCGGGTGACCGTTGTTACCCGCGGTCGTCGCGGCGTCGTAGATAGCGTTCGAATTCGCGAGCAATCGCGTCACCGGTGGCCTCGGGCAGATCCACGGTGTCCTTGGCTTCCTCCAGCTGGCGCACGTACGCGGCGACTTCGGGATCTTCCTCGGACAGTTCGTTGACCCCTCGTTCCCAGGCCTCGGAGTCCTCCACGATCGGGTCCACGGGCAATGAGATGCCCAGCAGTTCCTCCAGCTGGCGCAGGAGAGCCAGCTCGGCCTTGGGGGACGGGGACTGTGCCACGTAGTGCGGAACGGCGGCCCACATGCTGATGGTCGGAAATCCGGCGAGCGCGGCCATGTGCGAGAGGACGCCCACGATGCCGGTGGGACCTTCGTACTGGGGTGCCTCGATGTTGAGTTCGTCGCGCAGTTCCTCGGTGTCCGAGGTCAGTGTGACCGGGATGGGGCGGGTGTGGGGGACGTCGGCCAGCAGCGCCCCGATCATGACCACGAAGTCCACGTCCAGGGTGGTGGCTTGTTCGAGCAGCTCCGCGGTGAACGTGCGCCACTTGTAGGACGGCTCCCAGCCGTGCAGCAGCACCAGTTCCAGGTTCGTTCCGGGGACCGACGCCTTGGACAGCTTGGTGGTGGGCCACTGGAGTTTGGGTTCTCCACTCAGGCCCCGGCGCACCACGGGCCGGGAGTACTGGTAGTCGTAGAAATCGTCGGGGGAGACCTCGAAGACCTCGCGCGCACCGTAGTGCTCACTCATCAGTTTGAGGGCGTCGGTGGCTGCGTCACCGGCGTCGTTCCAGCCTTCGAAGGCCGCGATCATCACGGTGACCTTCTCGGTGTCGTCGCCGTCGCGAACCACCCCGAAGGGGCCGACCTGCGGTTGCGAATTCTTCTCGTCAAACGTACTCACCGTTCCACTGTACGGCGAGCGGGGATGCAGTACCACGAGCGGTGATCCAGGAGGTTCCCCAGGCACCCATTTAACATGGGCACATGCCTGTAGAACCTCCCGAACACCACGCCGGCCCCATCGAGCGGGCGTTCCCATGAGCCGCGGTTCCGCAGCCCCCCGTGGGCTCCGTCTGGGCAGGATCGGCGGCGTGGACGTCCACCTGGATCGCTCGTGGTTCGTGATTGCTGTCCTGACCGTGGTGCTCTACGGGCCCATCCTGTGGCGGCTGTACCCCGAGCTCGGTTGGCTGAATCTGCTGATCGCCTTCGGCTTCGCCCTGGGTTTGGCGTTCAGCGTATTGGTCCACGAGGTAGCACACGCGCTCGTGGGTAGGGCTGCGGCCTGGCCGGTCGGACGGATCGTGCTGACGCTCATGGGTGGCCACACGACGTTCGGCGCCGTGCGCGCTTCGCCGGGTTCCACCGCCGTGGTGTCTCTGGTGGGTCCAATCGCCAACATCATCCTGGCGGTGATCGGAACGGCGCTCATGCTTCTGGCCCCGGCACAGAACGCGGGACCCGGGTGGGCTTTGCTGCAGCTGTTGGTGTTCGCCAACTGGATCCTGGGCCTGTTCAACTTGCTACCCGGCCTGCCCCTGGACGGTGGCCGCGTGGTCGAGGCGATCGTGTGGCGGCTCACCGGGTCGGAGAGCAAGGGCACCACCGTGGCGGCGTGGTGCGGCCGCGGCCTGGCCGCGCTGATCGTGGTGTGGATCGTGTGGCAGAGACTCTGGAACTCGCCCATCACCCTGCTCATCACGCTCATGATCGCGGCCTTCATCTTCATGGGAGCCACCCAGGCCCTCAAACAAGCGAAGGTGCTGGGACGGGTCCACCCCCTGCGCGCGGCCTCGATCGCGCGTCCCGCGCTCGAGTTCTCACCGGACACCCGGTTGTCCCTGGTGGACTCTTCCGTCCTGGCCGCCACGAGCCAGGGCTACAGCGGGTGGACTCCCGACGTCGTGGCGCGCGACGCCGCCTCGGGTCACCTTGGCGTGCTCAGCCCGCAGCGAGCGGCCGCCGTACCGACCGATCTGCGCGGCAGTACCCCGGTGGGCAACGTCATGGAATGGGCGCCCACCGAGGCCTCCGCACCCGCCGACGAGCGAGGCGACGATCTCTTGCGGCATCTGGAGATCAACGGTTTCCCGTGGCTGCTCATCCTCGATCCTGACCGCTCCGTGGTGGGCGTGGTGCACCACGCAGATCTGGCCCGCCACATCATGGGCCGATGAGGACACCCACGGGTCACGGTGAGACAATGACAGATAGTGACCTGAGCGCCACGCGCGCCACCCCCTGATGAACAAC
>JAFAAV010000032.1 GCA_023426375.1 Actinomycetes bacterium
GTTGCAGCAGCGAATCGGAGCCTGATCCCCTGGTGGAGCGGGGATCGCGGGGAGTCGGTCGATGCCGGCATCTCGTCGCGTTGCCTCCACCGGCCGTTGACACGGTCAGCAGGCGATGGGGCAACGCATCGCGACAAGAAGAAGTTAGGTCATTGCGCGGGCGATGATCACGAAACGTAGAGAGCAGGGACAGCAGATGGCCGATGTGACCATCAATGCCGACGAAGTCCGTAGTGCGCTGAACGAGTTCGCGGCGTCCTACGAACCCGGCAATGCAGAACGAGTAGAAGTCGGACGTGTCGCCAGCGCCGCTGACGGTATCGCCCGTGTCGAGGGTCTTCCCTCGGTCATGGCCAACGAGCTCCTGAAGTTCGAGAACGGTGTTCTGGGCCTGGCCTTGAACCTGGACACTCGCGACATCGGTGTCGTGGTGTTGGGCGACTTCCAGGGCATCGAAGAGGGCCAGGAAGTTCACCGTACCGGTGAGGTTCTGTCCGTTCCGGTGGGCGAGGGTTACCTCGGCCGCGTGGTGGACCCGTTGGGTGAGCCGCTGGACGATCTGGGACCGGTTGCGACCGACGGCCGTCGCGAGCTGGAGCTGCAGGCTCCGGGCGTGACCATGCGTAAGTCGGTTCACGAGCCGTTGCAGACCGGCATCAAGGCCATCGACGCCATGATCCCGATCGGCCGTGGCCAGCGTCAGCTGATCATCGGTGACCGTCAGACCGGTAAGACCGCGATCGCCGTGGACGCCATTCTGAACCAGCGTTCCAACTGGGAGTCCGGCGACGTCGACAAGCAGGTGCGCTGCATTTACGTGGCCATCGGCCAGAAGGCATCCACCATTGCTTCCGTGCGTCAGACCCTCGAGGACAACGGCGCTCTGGAGTACACCACCATCGTGGCCGCTCCGGCTTCCGAGTCCGCCGGTCTGAAGTACCTGGCTCCGTATGCGGGTTCCGCCATCGGCCAGCACTGGATGTACAACGGCAAGCACGTGCTGATCGTGTTCGACGATCTTTCCAAGCAGGCCGAGGCCTACCGTGCCGTGTCCCTCTTGCTGCGCCGCCCGCCGGGACGTGAAGCGTACCCGGGTGACGTGTTCTACCTGCACTCCCGTCTGCTGGAGCGTTGTGCCAAGCTCTCCGACGAGCTCGGTGCCGGTTCGATGACCGGCCTGCCGATCATCGAGACCAAGGCGAACGACGTTTCCGCGTTCATTCCGACCAACGTGATTTCGATCACCGACGGTCAGATCTTCCTCCAGTCGGACCTGTTCAACGCGAACCAGCGCCCCGCAGTGGATGTGGGTATCTCCGTGTCCCGCGTGGGTGGTGCCGCTCAGGTCAAGGCCATGAAGAAGGTCTCCGGTACGTTGAAGCTGGATCTGGCGTCCTACCGCTCGATGCAGGCGTTCGCAATGTTCGCGTCCGATCTGGATGCCGCGTCGCGCCAGCAGCTGACCCGCGGTGAGCGTCTGATGGAGCTGCTTAAGCAGCCCCAGTACACCCCGTACCCCGTTGCAGACCAGGTCGTGTCCATCTGGGCAGGTACCACCGGTCAGCTCGACGACGTCGAGGTCGCCAACGTGAACGAGTTCGAGAAGGCCCTGATCGATCAGGTCCGTCGAACCACCAACGTGATGGATTCCATTGAATCCACGGGCAAGCTCGAGGACGACGCGATCGAGGCGCTGAAGACGGCTGTTGCCGAGGTCAAGCGCGACTTCCGCGGTTCGAAGCACGGTATTGAGCCCGGTCACGAGGAGCACGGTTCCCTCGAGACCGAGGACGTCAACCAGGAAAAGATCGTCAGGAAGTAACCGAGTCAGCGGTGTGCCGGTAACGGCACACCGCTACGGTGCCGAAAGGAAGTTTCATGGGAGCGCAGATTCGGGTCTACCGACAGAAGATCACGTCTACCTCGTCAATGAAGAAGATCTTCAAGGCGATGGAGATGATTGCGACTTCGCGCATCAACAAATCGCGTCAGAGCCTCGAAGCGGCGTACCCGTACGCCAACGCGCTGACCCGTGCGGTCTCTCAGATCGCGTCTCAGCACAACATCACCCACCCGCTGACCTCCAACCCGGAGAACGTCCGTCGTTCAGCCGTAGTGATTTTCACGTCCGACCGTGGTTTGGCCGGTTCCTACTCCTCCAACGTGCTCAAGCGGGCCGAGGAGCTGTTGGAACTGCTGCACTCGGAAGGCAAGGAAGCCCGGGTCTACCTGGTGGGTCGTAAAGCCAAGGCGTACTTCGATTTTCGTCACCGCGATTACGACGAGTTCTGGACCGGCGATACCGACAACGCCAACCCCAAGCGGGCCGAGGAACTGACCGACCGCCTGCTCGGTGATATCAGCGAAAGCTACGAAGACGGTGGCGTGGACGAGATCCACCTGGTGTACACGGCCTTCAAGTCCATGGTGACTCAGGAGCCGCGCGTGCTGCGTCTGCTTCCCATCGAGGTTGTTGACGCCAACAGCCTCGACGACGAAGTGGCCGAGGAGTACCAGGACCTCGAAGAGACGAACAACAACTTCGAGTTCGAGCCGAACCCGGAGGAGTTCCTCAACGAGGTATTGCCGCGCTACATCAAGTCTCGTATCTACTCGACCCTGTGCCACGCGGCGTCCAGCGAGCTGGCTTCCCGTCAGCGCGCCATGAAGGCCGCCGGCGACAACGCGGATGAGCTCATCAAGAAGTACACCCGCTTGATGAACAACGCTCGACAGGCCGAGATCACCACCGAGCTGACCGAAATCGTCAGTGGCGCCGAGGCCCTGTAACCAGGGCTCCGCCACTACCCACCGCCGAAATGAAGTGAGAGAAATGACTGCCACTATCAATGAACAGGCCGCACAGCCGGTCTCGGGGGGCGCGACCGGCCGTGTCGCCCGAGTGATCGGCCCCGTGGTCGACGTCGAGTTCCCTGAGAACCAGGTTCCCGCCGTCTACAGCGCTCTGACCGCCGACTACGAGTTCAATGGCGAACCGCGCAAGATCACCTTCGAGGTTGCACAGCACCTGGGTGACAACATGGTTCGCGCGATCTCCCTGCAGCAGACCGACGGTCTGGTGCGCGGCACCCAGGTGAAGGACTCCGGCGCACCGATCTCCGTGCCCGTGGGTGACGTGGTCAAGGGCCACATCTTCAACGTGCTGGGCGATTCGCTGGATCTGCCCATCGAAGAGCTGGATGTCCAGGAGCGCTGGCCCATCCACCGCAAGGCGCCGTCCTTCGCGGAGCTCGAGGGTTCCACCGAAATGATGGAAACCGGCATCAAGTCCATCGACCTTCTGACCCCCTACATCAAGGGCGGTAAGATCGGTCTGTTCGGCGGCGCCGGTGTGGGCAAGACCGTGTTGATCCAGGAAATGATCACCCGTGTTGCGCGTAACTTCGGTGGTACGTCCGTGTTCGCCGGCGTGGGCGAGCGTACCCGTGAGGGTAACGACTTGTGGGTCGAAATGGAAGAAGCCGGCGTGCTCAAGGACACCGCCTTGGTGTTCGGCCAGATGGATGAGCCGCCTGGAACTCGTTTGCGCGTGGCCCTGTCCGGTCTGACCATGGCGGAGTATTTCCGCGATGTCCAGAACCAGGACGTGCTGCTGTTCATCGACAACATCTTCCGCTTCACGCAGGCCGGTTCCGAGGTCTCGACCCTGCTGGGTCGTATTCCCTCCGCCGTGGGCTACCAGCCGACCCTGTCTGACGAGATGGGTGTGCTCCAGGAGCGCATTACCTCGACTCGCGGTCACTCGATTACGTCGATGCAGGCCATTTACGTGCCCGCGGATGACTACACCGACCCGGCTCCGGCCACCACCTTCGCGCACTTGGACGCCACCACCGAGCTGTCCCGTGAAATCGCGTCGCGTGGTCTGTACCCGGCTATCGACCCGCTGTCCTCCACGTCCCGTATCTTGGACCCGCAGTACGTGGGCCAGGCGCACTACGACGTGGCAACGCGCGTCAAGGGAATCCTGCAGGAGAACAAGGAACTCCAGGACATCATCGCAATTCTTGGTGTCGAAGAGCTCTCCGAAGAGCAGAAGGTCGTGGTCTCCCGCGCCCGCCGCATCGAGCAGTTCCTGTCTCAGAACACCTACACCGCTAAGCAGTTCACCGGTGTTGAGGGCTCCACGGTTCCGCTCGCGGAAACCATCGAAGCCTTCGGTAAGATCTGCGACGGCGAGCTGGACCACGTTCCGGAACAGGCGTTCTACAACGTGGGTGGCCTGGACGACGTCATGCAGCGCTGGGACGAGATCAAGACCCAGACCGGCGAGAAGTAATCATGGCTGAACTCATTGTCGAGGTCGTTGCCCTTGACCGTAAGATCTGGGCAGGTACCGCCAAGATGGTTCGTGTTCGTACCACGGAGGGTGACATCGGAATCCTCCCTGGACACGAGTCCGTTGCCGGCCTGCTCAAGCCTGGCAAGTTCGCTGTCGAGCGTGTGGACGGCGGCCGCCTGAGCGGTCACATTGACTCGGGATTCATTTCGGTCGACAGCAACCGCGTGACGGTTGTTGCGGACGAGGTCGATTTCGATGGTCAGTCCGAGTCCGAGTAAGTAGTTCGTAGCTAGAACGCGCATCGTGGCCCCCGTACCTTTTGGGTACGGGGGCCCGTGCAGTCTGAGAGCGTGGTACTGACCGCGTGATCTGGAGGACCCATGGAAGAGAAGATCGAGGTTCACGGACCCACCCAGGTGTCCGGGGTGCTCCCGGTATCGGGGGCCAAGAACAGTGTGCTCAAACTGATGGCGGCCACGCTGCTTGCGGCGGGGGAGTCGACCATAACTAACGTTCCTGAGATCCAGGACGTGACGATCATGGCCGAACTGTTGCGGCGGCTGGGTTGCACGGTGCGTTACGAACCTTCCCAACAAACCGTGGACATCGACGTTCCCGAGGTCTTGGGGCATCAGGCAGATTACGATCTGGTGCGTGCCATGCGCGCGTCCATTTCGGTGCTGGGACCGTTGGTCGCTCGTTGCCACCGCGCTGAGGTTGCGTTGCCGGGCGGTGACGCGATCGGTTCTCGCGGTCTGGACATGCACCGTGCAGGCCTCGAGGCCATGGGTGCCAAGTTGAGCATTGAGAAGGGCTTCCTGCGGGCCTCCGTGGCCGACAACCTCCACGGCACCACGTACCACCTGGACTACCCGTCGGTGGGGGCCACGGAGAATCTCATGATGGCCGCCGCTCTGGCGGACGGTGTGACCGTTTTGGAGAACGCCGCCCGCGAACCGGAGATCGTGGACATCGGCCGCATGATGCAGGCGATGGGTGCTCACATCGACGGGCTCGGGACGAGCACGATCACCATCGAGGGTGCCCAGAAGTTGCATCCCGTCACGCACCGTACCGTTCCGGACCGCATTGTCGCCGGTACGTGGGCATTCGCCGCAGCGGTGACCGGTGGTCGCGTGGAGATCGTGGGCGCTGAACCGGCCCACCTGACCATGGTGCTGGAGAAATTGCGAGGCGCCGGCTGCACCATCGATACGTCGCAGGGGCGTTTCATCGTGCAGGGCCCGGAGCGACCCACGGCGATCAATGTCTCGACCTTGCCCTATCCCGGTTTTCCCACGGATCTTCAGCCGTTCGTCGTGGCACTGAATGCCGTGGCGGAGGGCTCAGGCATGGTCACGGAGAACGTGTTCGAGGCGCGCTGGGGCTTCACGGCGGAGCTGGAGCGCCTGGGTGCACGCGTTCGGCTGGACGGTCACCACGCGCGCATTGACGGCCTCCCGGCGGAGCAACTCTCCGGTGCACCGGTGGAAGCCAAGGACATCCGCGCGGGAGCGGCTCTGGCGATCGTGGGTATGGCTGCCACGGGGGTCACAGAGGTCTCCGGCGTGGAGCACATCGATCGCGGTTACGAGCATTTCGTAGATCGGCTCTCCAGCGCGGGGGCCAACGTGCAGCGGCGCATCGTGGGCGGCTTGTTCTAAGAGC